>CALGUD010000148.1 GCA_937901915.1 uncultured Flavobacteriaceae bacterium | reverse complement strand
CATCGTTTCTTTTTGGCAGTATTGGCCTTGCTGTATTATTAAATACGAGTATCGTTAATACTCCACGTGAATTAGCACAGGAAAGGGAGCTTAATAATTATAAATTTCAATTTGATATCATAAACAAAAAATTGGCTCATATGGAAGATGTGCTGGGCAATATAGAAGACAGGGACAATAATATATACAGGCTTTATTTTGAAGCCAACCCCATACCGCAGGAGCAGCGTATGGCGGGATTTGGAGGAGTAAACAGGTACAATACTTTAGAAGGGTTTGATAACTCTGAGATTGTTATTAAAACAACCAAAAAACTTGAACAACTTCAAAAAAGAATGGTTGTGCAATCAAAATCCTTAGACGAAATTGCTGAATTGGCCAAGGAAAAAGAAAAACTTCTGGCCTCAATTCCGGCAATTCAGCCTTTAACAAATAAAGAATTAACCAGAATGGCTTCAGGGTATGGTTGGCGATCTGATCCCTTTACCAAAGCACGAAAAATGCACTGGGGCATGGATTTTACAGCACCAAAAGGAACCCCTGTTTATGCAACAGGAGATGGAGTGGTTTTAAGAGCAGATAATAACTCATCAGGTTATGGCGAACATATTCGTATAGACCATGGATTCGGCTATATGACCCTTTACGGACATCTTAGTAAATATAATGTTAGAAAAGGGCAAAAGGTAAATCGTGGCGACATTATAGGTTTTGTTGGTAGTACAGGCCGGTCAGAAGCTCCGCATTTACACTACGAAATATTTAAGGACAACGAACGCATAAACCCCATTAACTTTTACTATGGAAGTTTATCTTCGGAAGAGTTTGAAACTATGCTAAAAGTTGCTACCCAAGAAAATCAATCGCTGGATTAATGCACATAGAGCTTCCTGAAAAAAGATATTATAATATTGGAGAAGTAGCAAAGGCATTTTACGTAAATACTTCACTAATAAGATTTTGGGAGAAAGAATTTGATATTCTTAAACCTAAAAAGAACGCAAAAGGTAACCGTAAATTCACTCCCCAGGATGTAAAAAATCTACAACTAATCTACCACCTTGTAAAAGAACGAGGCTTTACACTCGACGGTGCCAAAATTCATTTAAAAGAAGAAAAGCAAAAAACCTTAAACAATTTTGAGATTATCCGTAAATTAGAGACCATTAAAACGGAGCTTTTAAAAATAAAAGAACAACTGTAAACAACTAATTTCACATTTATGAAAAAAGGTGCAATTGCCGGCATAGGATGTCTTGGGCTATCTATTATTGGTGTAATAATATTAGGGATCATTACAGTGGTCTGGGCATATAATTTTAACAATACCGCCGTAGTGTATGAAGAAAATGCTAAAACAGCATGGTCTGATGTTGAGAGTTCCTACCAGCGTAGAAATGACTTAATCGGGAATTTGGTCAAAACGGTACAGGGTGCGGCAGATTTTGAGCGTGGTACGTTAACTGATGTTATAGAAGCACGAGCCAAGGCAACCTCAACTACAATAGATATAGATAACCTCACCCCCCAGGATATAGCAAGGTACCAGGAGGCACAAGCAGGGTTGTCATCTGCACTTTCGAGGCTTTTGGTTACTGTAGAACGTTATCCGGAACTAAAGGCCAATCAGAATTTCCTGGAATTACAGTCTCAACTCGAGGGAACTGAAAACCGGATTACTATTGCAAGGAACCGTTTTAATGAATCAGTAAACACCTACAATAAACACATCAAAATAATGCCTAACAAATTCTTTGCAAGCTTTTTTGGGTTTGAAGATATGGAAAGGTTTAAAGCCGATCCGGGATCTGAGAATGCGCCGGATGTAGAATTTAACTTCAATTAAAGCGATGCCTAAAGTTGAAAAATTTTTATCTCCCGAAGATGAAGAAGAGATTGTTGAGGCAATTCGTATTGCCGAAAACAAAACCTCGGGAGAAATAAGAATACATCTCGAACCCTCTTGTGGTAAAGATGCACTTACCCGTGCAAAAGAAATTTTTCACTGGTTAAAAATGGACAATACAAAAGAAGCAAATGGGGTGTTAATTTATGTAGCCGTAAATGACCATACCTTTGCTGTTTACGGTGATGAGGGGATAAACAAAGTGGTACCTGCTAATTTTTGGGACGGCACAAAAGAAATTATGCAATCTAATTTTAAGCTTAAAAAATTTAAGAAGGGCCTAATTGAAGGGGTTTTAAAGGCAGGGGAACAATTACAAAAACATTTCCCGTGGGATCATGAGAATTCGGACAATCAATTGTCGGATGAAATCTCTAAAGGTTAATTATGAAAGATTTTAAATCCAATAAAAAGTTCATTCTTCTTTTATCGTTCTTTCTATGTATACAAATTAGTTTTTCTCAATTTAAAATTTCAGAAAAACCGTCTTTTATACCTCCGGTAATTGATAGCATAAAGTTATTGAGTAAAACTGAATATGAAAGTTTATATAACAAATTAAAACAATACAATGACACAACATCTACGGAGGTTTTGGTAGCTATAGTGTCTTCTGTACAGGGCGGTGACATTAATTACGTAGGTGCCCAATGGGGTCATAAATGGGAAATCGGACAAAAAGGAAAGGACAATGGCATATTGGTTTTATTAGCTAAAGACGACCGGAAGGTGGCAATTTCAACCGGATATGGTACCGAACATTTATTAACGGATGCGCTCTCAAAAAGAATCATAGAAAATATTATAATCCCCGAATTTAAAAATGGTAATTATTACAATGGCCTGGACAGGGGAACTGATGTGATTTTCCAGGTAATGCAGGGAGAATATGAAGGAACAAATGTGAATACAAGAAATTCACCGCTTAGCAGATTTGTTATACTCGCAATTATTTTTATTGTTATAATCATCATACTTACCAAAGGTCGAAACAATGGAAGAGGTAACCGGGGCCGGAGGTCAGCTGGAATGGATTTAATGGATATAATTATATTGAGTAATATGGGTCGTGGTGGATTTAAAGGCTCATCAGGAGGTGGTTTTGGCGGTTTTGGTGGTGGCGGCGGCTTTGGCGGTGGCGGAGCGAGTGGAAGTTGGTGATAATTGGCCCTGATGCTTTTAAGGCTAATTTACTCGAATATATCCTCTACGGCTTTGGTTTTTATTTAGACCAAATTTGTCAAATTTCCAGGTAAAGCTTAGCATAAAGTATTGTTGCAAGACAGTACCTTGTGTATCTTGTATGTAATCTTCCGTAGCTACCCGTACCGTATTAATATTTTGATTGAGTAGATCATAGGCCAAAACTTTCAGAGTACCTCTATCTTTAAACAAATTAACCCCAAGGCTCATATTCCAAAAAACAGCACTTTTATCAAAATTATCTCTCACGTTCCCATTATAACTATAGGTAATGTCATTTCCCCAAATAATATTTTTTGGCCAGAACGTAGTTGTACGAAGAGAAGCATTATGTGTGGTAAAATTAGTATTGTCAAATCTATCAAGGCTATAGCTGGTTGTGTTTAACATGATAGAATATGAAGGGCTTATTTCGAGCACTTCCTTATAATTATAATTTATTCGCACGCTTGGGGTAACCATTAATGATTGCGCAGTAAATTCCACTCCATTATTGAGGCTTACATTATTATTAAAACTGGTGTTAATACCTGGTTGTAACCTTAATGTATAGAGGCTGTCTTTTTTTATTTGTTTACTCCAGGAAGCTCCCAGGCTTGCTGAATAATTGCCATCTACATTTACAAAAGTGGTGCGTCTTAAATAATCTTCGTCTGTAAAAGTGCTGTTAATTATCCTGCCATTCTGAATCGTTCCGTTTCCGTATATAAAGAGCCCACTTCTGTTTTTCCAATCATAATTATTATAATTTATATAAAAATTATGACTGACACCCGGCTCGAGATTTGGATTTCCAATAACAGTATTTAAAGGGTCAGAAACATCATTTATAGGTTGTAATTGTGTAGCAGAAGGTATATTAAGGCTGGCATTATAATCAAATCGCAATCTTTTTCTTTGGCCAAAGTTATAGTTAATATTTCCTCCAAATAATACATTGTCAAATGATTTGAAGAATGCCAGGTTTTGGAGCCTCTCATTGTTTTTAAGAGTTGTATTCACCCATCCTGCATTCAATCCTATAACCCATTTATCAGTTTCATAATTTAATCCAACCTCCGGTCGTTGTTGATTGTTCCTCGTATTAAAATCACTGCTCAAAAAAGCGTTATAACTTGTATACATGGCTGTATTCTGCTCATAGTCGTTTACAATACGTTCGTTACGCGCATTCCGTGAATTGTATGAGTAAGAAAGATCTAAAAACAAATTGTTTAACAATGGTTGCCTGAATTCTATGTCTCCCCGCCAGGAATCGTTACTTGTTCTCAAGTCAACTTCTTGATTGACAGACATCAATCCTTCATCGTCTCCATAAACTTCATTCTCATTATTTATCAGGGTTGAACCATCATTCATATTATTTGTATTCTGGAAGCCAACTTTAATGTAATGGCCTCTTGTACTGAGTTTTTTAATAGCTTCTATTTCATTACTAAAACTCTTTTCTTCGCTATGGTTCAGGTTGTTAGACTCTCCCCTGTTTATTAATTCCCCGCTGTCATTTAGTGAAATTTCCTGGTTTCTGCTTTCGGAAGTTATTTGCGTGAGTCCGAATTGAGGTGAGAGAATAATTTTGAAGGTTGAATCAATTTCAAATTCAAACTTGGCAGTTACCTTATGGGAGTCTGTAACACCCTTGAAACCTGTGGTGCTATTTACGAAATAGCTTTCATCCGGCAGAATATTTTCTCTTGATACCCTTGTATCATTGAATGAATCACTGTTGCTATAAAAATAATCGGCACTAACCTCGGTTTTATCTTTAAAAGTATCTGTAAAACTGGCTCCTATATTAGACGAAGTGGTAATCCCCTCTCCAAAGCTGGTTGCCAGCCTAAAAGCCCCGCTTCGACTGGACCCGGAGCCCCTACCACCTCTGCCTCTTCCTCCGCCTACCATATCGTATATTTCATCGAAAGAAAATCCAGGGCTATTTATGTTATTGGCACTGGCCAATACACTAAACCGTTGTGCATCGTTAAAGTAGTTAGTAATCCCGCTTAATTGATACCGTTCATCAGTGCCATAACCTGCAGTTAAACGTCCAAAATATCCTTTATTTTTATCTTCCTTGATGGTAATATTTACCGTTTTGGTATCTGATGTTGATTGCTTTCCGGTGAACTCTTCAGTTTCGGTTTTTGTATCTGTGATCTGTATCTTGTCTACTATCTCTTTAGGAAGATTCTTTGTGGCAATTGTGGGATCGTTACCAAAAAAGGGTTTCCCGTTCACCAAAACATTGTTTACCTCTTTTCCATTCACCAGTATTTTACCATTACTGTCTACTTCTATTCCCGGAAGTTGTTTGAGAAGTTCTTCTACATTTGCATCGGGTCTGGTTTTAAAAGAATCGGCATTAAACTCAAGTGTATCTTTTTTAATTGTAACCGGCACCCGCTCTCCAATTATTTCTACACCCTCTAATTCTTCAACCTGGATATTCAGCAACAGTTTACCCAAATCAATTTCTGGCTTATCCAGCCGAATTTCTCTGTTTACCGGTGCATAACCGCTATAACTGATGTAAAAATTAACTGTTTTGTGACGGGTAGTAAAGAACAGTTCAAATTCACCTTGTTGATTTGAAATGTTGTATGTAATTAAACTATTGTCAGTAGATTCCAGATATACAGTAGCCCCGTCTAAAGGTTGATCTGTAGTTTTGTCTGCTATAATACCCGTAATTGTATATTCCTGTGAATAGCTACCATAAATGATAAACAAAATTAAAAATGCGGTATTTTTAAAGATCCGTTTTCTCAAGATAAAGTTATTATTCGTACCGCACAATACAGCTTATTTTTTTCTAAAATACACCTGAACAGGGACACCGGTAAAATTAAAATTTTCACGAAGTTTATTCTCAATGAAACGCCTGTAAGGATCCTTTACATATTGAGGTAAATTCGCGAAAAATGCAAACTGTGGTGTGGGGGTTGGGAGTTGTGTGCAAAATTTAATCTTTACAT
Source organism: uncultured Flavobacteriaceae bacterium (assembly GCA_937901915.1). Classification (GTDB taxonomy): domain Bacteria; phylum Bacteroidota; class Bacteroidia; order Flavobacteriales; family Flavobacteriaceae; genus Abyssalbus. The sequence continues at coordinate 88,186 of CALGUD010000148.1, read as the reverse complement.
ATTTCCCTTTTATAGACGGTGGTGGCGTAGCTTCTATGATGGGTAACATTACCTCGTTCAATTTACTCGTAGGGATACGGTTACTCCTGTTTTTGAATACTTCTACAGCAGTTTCAATGGCTTTAAATATGCGTTGTTTAGTTAGGACAGACATAAAAATAATAGGAACATCGGTATAAGGCTCTATTTGTTTCCTGATCATGTTTTCAAAATCCCTTGGGGTATTGGTTTCCTTTTCTACCAAATCCCATTTATTTACCAGGATCACAATCCCCTTTTTATTTCTCTCGGCCAACCAGAAAATATTGAGGTCTTGTCCTTCAAACCCCCTGGTGGCATCTATAACCAGCAAACAAACATCGGCATGTTCTATGGCCCTTACAGAGCGCATAACAGAGTAAAACTCCAGGTCTTGCTTCACCTTGGCCTTTCTTCTGATTCCTGCAGTATCAACCAAATTAAATTCAAACCCAAAACGATTGTATTTTGTATCTGTACTATCGCGAGTAGTCCCTGCAATATCTGTAACTATAAACCTGTCTTCACCCAACAGTGCATTTATAAAGGACGATTTGCCGGCATTAGGGCGGCCTACAACAGCAAACCGTGGAAGTTCATCAATTACCTCTTCTTTTACTTCAGGCAGGGCTTCAACCAAGGCATCTAAAAGTTCTCCTGTACCACTACCGCTTATACTGGAAATATTAAAAAACTCCCCTAATCCTAAAGAATAAAACTCAACTGCATCTGCATTTCTTGAAGCAGTGTCAACTTTATTAACTGCCACAAAAACAGGCTTTCGGGATTTTCGGAGTAGTTGTGCAACTTCTTCATCCATTCCGGTAATACCCGATTCAACATCCACTACAAATATGATTGCATCTGCTTCATCTATCGCTAATTCGACCTGCTTATCTATTTCTTTTTCAAAAATATCATCACTGCCCACTATGTATCCTCCGGTATCTATCAAAGAAAATTCCTTTCCGTTCCAATCCGATTTTCCGTAATGCCGATCCCTTGTAACACCACTTATGGCATCAACAATGGCCTCCCTCCTTTTAATTAACCGGTTAAAAAGTGTTGATTTCCCAACATTCGGCCTACCCACAATGGCTACAATAGCACTCATACATTTTTTTTTAATGCGGCAAAGTTAATGTTTAGTTTTCTAAGAAAAAATAATTACTTTAACAGCCCCTAACCCATAGTAAAATAATGGCACTCAGTAATGAAATAGTTTTAAGGCCCAGATTCAACCTGGAGTTAAACAAAAATTATGATACAATTCTTAATTCTTTTGAACATTCAAAAGGTAAAGAATTCATAATTAAATGTGTTGATGAACATATTTTTATAAAAATACCTAAAGAAGAAGAACACTTCTGGTCCCCTCAATTGCATTTTGAAATTGATGAAATTGATGAATTTACATCAAAACTACATGGTTTTTTTGGCCCCAATCCCACTTTATGGACCTTTTTTATGTTTTTGCATTTCAGCATAGGTATCATTTTTATTTTTGCCGCCATAGGAGCATATTCTAATTGGTCTTTGAATGAAAGTTATACCCAGTACATTACCGTAATGCTTTTAATGTTAATTTTTTGGTTTACCCTTTATTTTGCCGGAAGAATAGGCAGGAGGAAAGCAAAAGACCAAATGAGAAAACTTTATAATTTTATGGAAGACATCCTTATTAAAAGCTGATGAAATTTTGCTTTTAATCTTTTAGAGTTTAAAATTAAATTTTTTGAACTATAATTTTCCTGTAGTTTACATTAATTTCACCTTGTATGTTTATTGTAAAAGCATATGAAACGGATTATAAACAAAAAATTTAATTGAGATGAAAACTATTAAAAAAATTACAGTATTTTTTTTATTTACGATGATAGCTTTTAGTGTGAATGCACAAACTGAAAAGGACCATGAAATTATTAAAGATGCAGAAAAAGCTAAAACCACATTACTAAATGAAAGCCCTGAATTGGATACATTTTTTAATAATTCTGCAGGGTATGTAATTTTCCCGAATGTAGGTAAAGGCGGGCTCATTATAGGAGGAGCTTCTGGAAATGGGGTTGTTTACGAAGACGGAAGAATGATAGGAATGGCGAACCTTAAAAAAATTAATGTAGGCTTGCAAGCCGGAGGACAAGCCGTTATTGAGGCAATCTTTTTTGAAACGGATGCGGCGCTGAATGATTTTAAAGAAGGTAATTTTGAATTTTCAGGAGAAGCTTCGGCAGTTGTTGTTGAATCCGGGAAAGCTGTAAATGCGCAATACCAGGATGGTGTGGCCGTATTTGCTTTACCAAAAGCAGGTTTAATGGCTGATGCTTCAGTAGGTGGACAAAAATTTGATTTTAAACCACTATAAATTAAAGTTAATTAGTATTGAGTGAAAGGTCTGGTTTAATACCAGGCCTTCGTTATTTATTATTATATCCAAACCGTTTTAACTGATTCTGGTTACTGCGCCAATTTTTGTTCACCTTCACATATAATTCTATATGGATTTGTTTACCAAAGAATTTTTCGAGGTCTTCCCTTGCCTGCATTCCTACCCTTTTTAATGCAGCACCTTTATGCCCTATAATAATTCCTTTTTGTGTATCCCGTTCTACCATAATAACTGAACGGATACGAATAATGTTTTCACTTTCAAAAAACTCTTCTGTATCCACTTCAACGGCGTACGGAATTTCCTTTTTATAATTAATCAGTATTTTTTCCCTAATTGTTTCATTTACAAAAAAACGTTCGGGTTTATCCGTAATCTGGTCTTTAGGATAAAAAGGAGGAGATTCCGGAAGCAAATCAAGTATTCGGTTAAAAACTTCTATGACATTGAAATTATTAAGTGCCGATATCGGGTAAAATTCTGCATTAGGTACTTTCTCCTTCCAGTATTGGACCTGTTCTTCCAGTTCTTCCTGGGAAGATTTATCAATCTTGTTAATTAATAATAGTACAGGTATTTTAGAAGAAGTTATTTTTTGAAAGAAAGCCTCATCTTTAAGCCCTTTTTCGCCTATTTCAACCATGTAAAGAAGCACATCGGCATCATCAAAAGCCGATTTTACAAAATCCATCATGGACTCCTGAAGCTGATATGCCGGCTTAATTATACCGGGAGTATCCGAAAAAATGATCTGAAAATCATCTCCATTTACTATACCGAAGATCCTATGTCTTGTAGTCTGGGCTTTAGAGGTGATTATTGAAAGCTTTTCCCCTACAAATGCATTCATAAGGGTTGACTTGCCTACATTAGGGTTGCCTATAATATTTACGAATCCTGCTTTATGTTTTTTTTCCATGAAAATTTTTAAAATATGTTTTCATAGCAATATTCATTTTAGGTGAAAGCCATAATATTGCTATCATATTAGGTATACTCATTAAGGCAAAGGCAAGATCAATAAGGCCCACAACTAAATCAACCGTAGCTATAGCTGCAAAGATAATGCTGAAAATATAAAAAATGTTATAAAAAGCATCTACTTTTCTTCCTGTTAAGAAATTAAGGCATTTTGTGCCATAATATGAATAGGTTAATAAGGTTGAAATTCCGAATGACAGGATCATCACCATAAGGATTTCATTCCCGTAACCATAAAACAATTTTTCAAAAGCCGAAAGGGTCAATAAAATACCATTGGCATCATTATTAATATAAACGCCGCTTATTATAATAATTAAAGCGGTTATAGTACAAACAAGTAACGTGTCTATAAAGGGACCCAGCATAGCCACCAGGCCTTCATGAACCGGTTCATTGGTTTTTGACTGCCCGTGATACATTGGGGCAGTTCCCAATCCGGATTCATTTGAAAAAACTGCACGCCTCACCCCTAATAAAATAAGCCCCCATAAACTTCCCTGAAACATTGTATTTGTATTGAACGCCTCCGAAAAAATAAGCTTGAAAGCCGGTAGTACTCCTTCAGCATTTGAAAATAAAATAAAAGCTGCAAGCAACATATAAAATAGTACCATAAAGGGAACAACAGCTGTTGAAACCTTAACAATGCTTTTCAATCCACCAAAAATGACCAGGGAAGTAAGAAGTACCAGGAATCCAGCAATTATTAATTTCCACCGAAAGTTCCCGAGTTCCCACATACTGTTGGGGTTAATTACTCCTATTACAGACTGTGTAAGCTGATTGGCAGTAAAGGCAGGCAATACACCTATAAGTGCTGCACAACAAAAAAACACAGCCATGGGCCTGCCAATTTTTTTTATACCCAGGGTCATATAATACATGGGCCCTCCTAGAACATTCCCTTCATCATCTTTTTCCCGGTACAGAATAGATAGACCACAGGAATAAAATTTAATACACGAGCCCACAACGGCTGTAACCCACATCCAAAAAACCACTCCGGGTCCCCCGTGATGAATAGCGATAGCAACCCCTGAAATATTGCCCAAGCCAACTGTTGCAGCAATCACGGATGACAGTGCCTGGAAGTGACTTACGTTTCCAGCGTCTTCTGCTTTATCATACTTACCGGCTACAACCTGCACAGCATGCTTAAAGTATCTGAAAGGTGTAAAACGCGAGTAAAAAGCCAAAAAAAGGCCTCCACCAATAATAAAAAAAAGCATGAGCCACTCGGTTACTGAAGTAATTTTGCCTATAAACCCGGTGATGCTTTCCATTTGTAGTGAATAATTTACTATCAAATATACTTATTACAGCTTTTGATTCATAAAAAGTTTTTATGGTATAAAGATTGCAGGAAATAAAATAAGGTTTTATCTTTGCCATCCAATATCGCGGGATAGAACAGTATCCTTCGACTCCGCTCAGGACAGGGTACCTACTCTGATTGAGTATTAAATAGAAAATAAAGTATTTTTAAATACACTTAAGATATAAATCGCGGGATAGAGCAGTAGGTAGCTCGTCGGGCTCATAACCCGAAGGTCACTGGTTCGAGTCCAGTTCCCGCTACAAAAAAACCATCAATGAAAATTGATGGTTTTTTATTTTCTGAAGAAGCGATACTTGTATCAGCTTCGGAAGGAAATAAAAATGCACATACGCGAAGCGGATGATGATGTTTTTTTTGTAAAGCAACACCCCAAGGTCCAACGACTGAGCAAAGCGAAGGAGTTAATCCAGTTCCCGCTACAAAGAAAACCTTTCAGAAATGAGAGGTTTTTTGTTTTAAACATAAAGGTGACTTCGGGTGCCTCAGCCACCTTTTATTTACTTTCAATCAAACCTAATTTAAATTCTTCCAAAATTTGAACAGCATATTCTAAATCCCATTCTCTATTTCTTATTCATTGTTTGGCAATTACTGAATCTTTGGCATTTGCAACGTTATCGTTTATAGTTTTTAAAATTCTATCATTGATGGCTTCTGAAATATTTAAAAACTGGCTTGCTTTTCTCCCTAATACTCTTGCCGCAATTTTGAATTGATCCAAGTCATATTCTTCCGGAAAGGTATCATTATGATGTTCTACTATTTCATCAAAATTTAAATTAAAGTAATGTTCTATAATTCTCAAAATATCATAGAGGTCGTTATCCCTATCTTCTGGCCTGTCACTCCAGGTGATTAATTTAAGAATCACCATTCCTGGAAGGGACGGAATCTTTAAAGACTTTTCTTCTATTTGTACGGTCCCGGATTCTTGTAACACTTCGCTAAAACCTAAAACGTGCAAATCGGTATAACGCTCATTAAACTGTATGGTAAACTTTTCCTCAATTTCCCCAAAAGGTAATAGATCAATGGCAATATTGAATTTGTCATTATATAGCGTCCACGGGGCTTCTACTTCGTTAAATCCATATTTGAGAAGTGCTTCAACCACGGCTTCAAATTCCTGTATGGAAGATATCATTAGAGCAAAATCAATATCTTTTGTTCCCCTGCTCGGTTTAATGCCTCCTTTCAATAGTTCTAAGGCTACCGCACTTGCGCCAATGAGGTAGTATGGTATGTTCAGTTTTACCAATACATCATCGATAATGTCAAAAACTTCTTTAAAATAAGGGATTGCTAATTCCTTATAGGTTTGGTTTAATTTGTTCATTGAAAATTATGTTTGCAGTTTCTTTGCTTCTTTTATCGTTCCCAATCATCAATTCTGCATAAACTAATGCTGCGGGTGCTGTATTCTCGTTAAATTGGGGATTCCAAAAGAGGTCGTATGCCCAAACATCTCCTTCGTCATCTGGAATTAATCTATAGTTGATCATCAAATCTCTTACGGTCTCTTTGGTATATAGGATATACTTTGCCGGACGTAAATGATTGGTGAGTATATCCCCAGCAGGTTCACCCCCCCACACGGTTTTCTCTTGATTGAACCGTATCTCTTTCCAATCTTGATTTTTATTCTGAAATCTAAAACGTTGCTTAAAAATCGTAGGTCTTAAAGTCTGTTCAAATTCTGTAATCCACCTATGGAGGAGTTCTTCATAATTATTAATGATGTATTCATTCTTATTCAATTTTAAGATGAAGTTGGTGTCCAATAGCCCATTTATAATTAAAGGAATATTTCCCAAGGCTACATTTGCAATCTCAGCAATATCTCTCTGTGTTTGATTTATTAACTGGGGATTTAATAAAAAATGAAGTATGACTTTAAGTCCAGTTTTGGTAAATGCCCTATTTCCTTTATCCTTTTTAGTTTTAAGTGTCTTATTGGTATCTATATATAGGAATACCTCATTATGGTTTATATAAACATTTCCATTGCCCTCTAAATAATTCACGTTATGCTCTCGAAGTTCTTCCTTTACTTTTGGGAATAGTTTTTCGGCAACCAATAGAAAGTTTTGAAATTCATTATTGTAATTAAGTATATTGAGTATTTGATGATTTTTAACATCTTTTTTAATCTCAACCATCAATAAGACCCGCTTATTATTCAGGGTTATATCCAATTCCCCATCTATACCAATATCTTTATTAGGAGCAATGGTTTTCCAGTCCCAAGTAATTGGGACATCCTTCTCTAAATTATGAATTGCATTATTGAAAATATCTAATTCAGTCATTACAAAACCATTATTGTTCATTATTTTTATTTGTTCAGTATTCGTGAACATAATTAATTCGTGAACGAATATATACATTTTTTTGATTATTACATACATATTATAGCACATTTTCTCCATTTCGCAAAAAGCTCTATTTTGGCCCAAGAGTTCCCCTAAAAGGTCTTGAATCGCTACAAAGAAAACCTTTCAGAAATGAGAGGTTTTTTATTTAATAGAACCAACTCAATAATGTTAAAATTTCATAGTTGATTAAATGTTTTAATATATTTATTTACCCAAATTTTCAGCCTATGAAAAACTATTACTCTGCAGATGCTTTACTAAGTGAGAAGATTAAAACTTTTTCCCCTTTTGCCGAATTGATACCCGGGATTGTCGTTATACACCACATTAAAGATTTTTCCCTAATGTTTATGTCTGCAAAGGGACTAAAACTTTTAGGTATAACTGCAAAAGACTTACATAACTCAGGAAGTCGTTATCCTTTAAATTTTTTTAATAATGATATGGAAACTTTTTTTTATAAAAAAAGGAAGGGGGAAGAAAAAAGGCAGGACACTTTTTCTTTTATCCAACAAGTAAAAATTAAAGGAAATAAAGGCGGGGTATGGTATATTTCCTCTACAGAAATTTTTGAATATGAAGATAAAGGAAAACCCCTTCATGTTATTACAGTAGCTATGCCCGTTAATAATTTAAAGCATGTTTCGCACAAATTAGATCAATTCATGGCAGAAAAAGCATTTGTAGAGAGTAATACTGAAAAATTTTTATCTCTTGGAGAAAGAGGCAAAGAAATTTTACGTCTGGTAGCATTGGGAAAAAGTTCTTCACAAATTGCTCATGAACTTCATATATCAATTGAGACTGTCAGTACTCACCGAAAAATTATTAAACGTAAGCTTGGAATTGTCACTTCTTATGAATTTTCTGAATATGCCCGAGCTTTTGATTTGATATAATTTTTAAAATCAAAAGTCAATTTTTCTTAAAAACAAAACCCTGTCTTGAAATACAAGACAGGGTTTTAGAAAAAATATCATTAAATTTCTTTATTGCCTGTTATAGGTTTTATCTCCAATTTTAAGTTTATTCTCAGTTATAAAATACCCGGTTCCGGTTACCTCTTGTCCTTCAACAGTAGTTGTGATCTGACCTCCGTTTCTGGTATAAGTTCCTCCATCCGAATATGGAAAATCTACTATACTCTCCTGATAATAGTCAAGAATTACACAGCCTTCTTGCCACGCTAAATGAAAATTTCTTTCCCTGTAGTTACCTGAAGAGCTCCACGTGTCACTTTCAATAACAATGGTTTCAGATGTATAAGTCCATTCTTTTATTACTTTATTACATTGTTCCTGAAATGTAACATATTCTCCCAACGGAATCCCTTCTTCAAAAGTTTCCATCACCCATGTGCCTATATAAGGATTATCATAGACAAGCGTCAAGGATGATTCCTTTATAATTTCTCCTGCATTATTCTTTAAAGAAACTTTTACAGGTATGTCTTCATTATTATCCTCTGATACATTCGCCGTAATAGTTACTATACCATCGGCATTTGTTTTTATTGAAGAGGCACTAAAACTAACTTTTTCACTGGCAGAAGCAAATACCACCAATGCATCTTTAACAGCTTCTTCTTCTTCATTGGTAATCTTTACTTCAATAATAACCTCATAGTCATCGCCGATAGTTTCGTTATTTCCTTTCAAAACATGGATGAATCCATCTGACGCTTTAACCTGGGCTGAAAATATTTTACTGGCTGTAGAAACATTGTCATTAGCCGTGACTTCAAATTCAAAATCCTGATCTTCTATAGTCTTATTAGACATTGTTAGAAGAACATCGGTTTCTGTTATGGACTGGCTTTTAATAGCAACGTATTCATTGGCTACGAGTGTTAAGGAAGATATAAAAGTATTTTCTATTTCAATAACCTGTGAATTTTCAGACGTAGCTGGCAAAATCTGTGAATTACCGGATGATACTTCGCTAGAAATACCAAAGAATTCTTTTGCGTTTTGATAGGCTATCTTTCCTTTTTCTATCAATTTTTCAAAATCTATAATTTTCTCTGCAATGTCTTTAAAAAAAGTATTTTGATTGGTTAAATCATCCCGGCTAACTCCCGAAAACTCACCGGAAAATGTCATTTTATATGAAGTAAGATTTTCGTACACAAAGCTTGCTTTTCCGGCACTCTCTTTACTGTTTTTTTCTCCAAACAATTCAGAATCAAAATCGGAAACTTCTTTTAAAGCATCACACTTTAAAAGTTCCATGGCAGCGTCTTGCGTTACATATACATTACTAACAAATACGATAGCTGCTCCAATTGCCACTACTTTTGAAATGAAGGGCTCGGGAAATACTACACAGGTAACCAAAGCGGTTATAGATAAAGCCAGGGTTGCTTTACTTACTAAAAACTTCTTAACATTGGCGTTGAAGCATTCTTCATTATTTGCGGTTTTGCTTTCTATATTACTGAACACGTTTAATTCAAAAAAAGTAGCTACCTTTTTTTTGTTCTCAATAGACAAACTATTGTAAGCTGATTCAAATTCAGCCATTAAACTCTCCAGACTGGAGGCATAACTTATTAATTCGGGGTTTGTTGGACTTTGGTTTAGAATTAAATCTACTTCTACCAACATAGGTTGAATAACAGATTCCGGATCTGCAACCAATTCTAATGGCAAAACATTGAATTCAATTTCAACTGTTTTTTCATTTTCCATGAAAGTCAGGATGGATTTTCCAGATTGGATGTCTGGCGGAACAACCAAAATTAAAGTATTATCATCAACTTTCGCGAGTTTAAGTGACACATTACCCAAGTTGGCTTCATATATATCTGCCTGCAATGTATTTTTAGAAGTTAATTGTACTATTTCTAACGGAGAAACTGTATTCTTATCAGCTGTTATATCATCTGATACTTCAATTTCGTTTTCTTTTGGATCATCATCTTTAGAGCATTGAATGAAAAATGTTGAAACAAAAATGAGTAATACAATATTAAGTAGGTTTGTAGATTTCATTGATTTAAGATTTGAGTTACAATTATTTTAGGGGTGATAAATGGGGTTTTTATCATTTGGAAAAGTACTGCTAAACTCGAAAAACCACAATACCCAAAACTGGTGATTTTATATGACTGAAAGCTATTAATTTTATAACCCACGTAGTGAGTTACAATGAGTCTGGAAACCGAGGCATTTTATGCAGATAAGTCAAAATAAAAACGAATAAACTCCTTTATTTATAATCTTTACCATTAACTTACCTACACATTAAATCCTTAATAGAATAAAAACGGCATGAAAAAAATAGGAATCATTATCCTGGGAATTATTATATTAGCATTTATTGTTGTCCTTACAGTAGTAATGGAAGTGCTCGAATTCTTTGTAGGCGGAATACTCTTTCTTATAGCTATATTTTTTCTTGGATATCTTTACAGCAAGGTAAAAGATAAGTTAGACTAAGCTTTTCTTAGGAATAGTGCTATTTTCTGCTTAGTATATATACTTGACCTGTTTAATGTTTGTAAAAATAAATCCGGATTATTTTCTTTAATACTTGATATCATTTTTAACCAGTAAGACCTGAAACTGACTGGCTCTAGAGGAACATCTGTGTATAATAGAAATTCAATAAATTTATTTTTATAAGCAGCTCTCAAAGGGTGAAACCTAACGGGGAAATCAAAATCTTCTATTGGTAATTCACTTTCATTGTCCATTAGTTTTTCGTAACCGGCCCATACCTTTTCCCATTCTATGGCTGTATACTTCCACTTTTTTTTAAGTAAGTCCAACGAAATACCATGCATAGGGTAAACAGGTGCTATAGGACGGTCTTTTTTTATTTCCAACCAATTGTATAATTGATTAGCAAATAACTCTGTGGCAATTTCTCTTAATTCGGGTGTAATTTCTTTTTGATGAGCTTCTGAATCTTCTACCATTTCATTCCATCGTTTAGTAAAAAGGCATGCGGCATTATCTGAAAAAGCTTCTAAAGACAATTCTTTTGAAGAGATTCTATAAGCACGCCCTATAGATAATAAATCTTCCTGACTTAATTCATGTTCATCCTTAAATTTTATTAAAGCAAACCACTGGGTAGTATAATGTAAAGGTATTCCATTAGCAAATTTCGATTCCAGCTGTTTTCGTAGCCAGTATCTTTTTAAATCTTCTTCCATGCTTTCAAATAATGGCCATACAGAATAAGGCGTCTGCCAACGTTGATGCGTGTCCCACACAGTGTAATTTCTATCCGGGTTTATTATCCTTGAAACAGTTTGTTGTTTTATAAAAACAAGAAAATTTGATTGGTTTAAATACTTCTCATACGTATCATAAAACCCCGGCAATAATGTGCCTAAATGATTGAGGTAATCAATTAATCTTTGACAAGTGTGTGAATCTGACACAAAGGTAGTTACAAAAGTGAGTGCTTTTTCTACCAGTTGCTCATTGATAATATGCTTTTTTTGGATTTGAGGTAAGAGTATCTGTATCATCTGATACATACCTGCGTGCGACAAAGAAAGTGTAAGAAAAGAAGCCAATTCATCGTCTTTCAGCAAATCTTTCGTGAATGCATAATTTAACAAATATTCTGCTTTATCAAATTCAGCCAATCGAATATGCTCATCAATGGCATTAAAAATAAAACGCTTTTGTACTTCTGCTTCCGCTAGTGTAAAAAGCCATGTTTGACCGGTCAAATCAACTAACCGGGGGATGTATTGTTTAAGCGCTGACTTTGTTTTTAGTAAATCCTTTACCGCATCAACAAGATCCCATGCATGAATGCTGTTTTGGTAGCCAAAACGCTCCAACAGGTTCAATAAATAAGGCATTAATTGAGGAAGTTCTGCCTCGGAATCGATAAAATCCTTAAACTGTTTTTTAAGGTCATCGTAGTTATTGATATAGCCAATGGCTTTAATTTTATCTGCTGTTGTTTCCATTTTTATAAACGAAAGATCTGGCATCGCTAGTAATATTGAATTTGTTGTAATAAATCATTTCTAAGTGGTGAATTCACAGAAGTGGCTGCTTCAATTAACTCCGTGAACAAAGCAGAGTGAGATTTGGCCGGACCATAATTTTCAACGAGTTGCGACAAAAGTTCAGGATAGGTGCGTAAATCAGGGTAGTTTTTAAGGATCATCAGGTAAAAATCAATGTCTCCGGATATTGTATCTTTTTTATGAAGCAAGAAATAAAACACCACCTCAACCACTTGTTTGTCTATTTGTTGTTTTGCTACCATAAAAGTGAGGATATCTTTGGTTGTACCCAGGTGCTCTTCGTGCATAGCATACGTGTTATTAGCTTCTAAAATCCGTTTTAATATAACGGTTACCTTTTCCCGGTTTTCATCATAACGGATGTAAAGAGAAGGCAAAAGAAAACGGTAATACCCCCTTTTCTCTACATATTCCCAATCATCAATATCCCATTTATCTTTTTTTACCAATAATTTATCAATCCTTTCTTCCAGCGGGGAACCACAATTATGGTGCAAATACGGATCTTTCACATGTGTTGCAATGGGTAGCTTTGGTATAACTTTTATTAAAGTTTTAAAGTCAGCATCAGAAAACTGTTTTACTTTAGAAAGTTTTAACCCATAGTTGTTATATACATCATCGTATGTTTCATATTTTAACAAAAGAGGTATGCCCAGCGTTATAAGAGAATCTTGCGAGGGATGTAAGGAAGATAAATAATGTATCCCTACCCTCTCTAATTTTTCATCTTTTGATTGCAAAGCTTTAATAGCCTCGTGTTCAACAAAAGACGTGTCTTCAGATATCAGATTAGGAATATTTACCAGGATGTATAAAGTATTTTTCTTTAGCTCTGCAGGGCAAGAAAGATAAAAATTCACAAGGATATCTGCAACTTCGGGTTTATAAGTAGCAGCTCTGATTAATTCGCCGTTGAGGAAGCCTTTTTGAGCTATATAAGATTCACCTGAAGTATAAAGTTGAAGGAATAAATCGGTTTTAAAGTCTAAAATTAGCTCATCAGTTGCAGGTACTGCGTTGATAATACGGAATAACTGATGAGTGAAGGGAACATCTTCTTTTAAGGAATGAAAAACGGCCATTGCCTTATTTACCAAGAGCCGTCTGTCTTTAACTGCTTCAAGCCTTATCTTTAAATGTTCATATGCCAGTTTTGTAAATTCGTCCCTGTGAAGGTATAAATAATGATTAGTTTCCTGAATATCATCTACTGTAATATCGGTGTCAAAACTGAATATTTTGGGTATTTCATGGTCGGTCATATATATTCTGATTATGAGAAACTCCTGCAGATGAGATTTCACTGCAATAATTCCAGATGAGGAATATCCGGAGAATCTAATTTAGCAAAAATAAGGTACTTTTGCTGAAATCAAACTTTTGTTTCTGGTTAAAAGAAATCTGCTATTATAGCAATTAAATTTATTCAATGGGTTTAGTTATTTGCAATAAACATGGAGAGCAAGGCTTTTTTGAGGTTTGTGAGCACATTTATGCTGATTTAAGTAAAGGAATTTACCCTGAAATGAAAGAACTATCCTTATTAAGGTTGAAAGTTTGTGAAGATTGTTATAATAAATACGAGATTAATAAATTGCCCTTGGTATCGCTTTCTGATGTTTTAAACGACCCCGATGCAGTTAGCGATGAAGATTTTGAACTGGCGCACAATAAATACAAACAAATTAAACGATTTGCTTTTTGCAGGATTTGTGCCTTGGATATCCAGCTTCAATGGGCAAGGAAGCAAGGAAATAAAGATCCCTTTGATGCCTTTGAAAACACAATAACTTTCAGTGAAAAAAATATTGCAGATGAACTTAAAAAATACTTACTTGAAAATTTTGAGTTTCAACAATCAATTATAAATCCGGGTTCTGAAGCCCTTTTTATATACCATGGCCACATTGGAAAGCCTTTGTTAATTAAGGTATATTATGTAACGGATTTAAACCAACAAAATATACTAATTAAACTTATAGATGAGTTTTTTAAGACGCAAAACAAAAACCAAAGAAAGGTATTGTTTTATGAAGGTGAAAGCTGGATTAAAGGGAAAACGGACGCCGGCTATATAACTCACCATAGAGGAGAAGAAAAAATTTTAAAAGAAGTATTTATAAAATAAATTTGTTTGTAAAACAACTCATTTCCTGTTTTGAATGATAAAACTACCAAAAGAAATAACAGAAGAGTTACTAAGAGCAATGGATACATATACTGCCCTTGCTGAAGAATTGATATACAAACTTATATCCGAAATAGACCAGCCCGAAAAAGCGAATATTAAAGCAGGTCATTATTATGAAATAGAAAATGCCGAATTATTAAACGGAGAAGAAAACCTGTCAGACAATTGGTCTTTTTGGGTGCATGGGGAGCATTGTAAGTTTGAAAACACTAAAACAGGACAAACACTCGAGGTTTCACTAGGAAACCAGGACAGCATTAAAAATCTGGACCCCTGTTTTTTTTATAACTTTCTTAGTACAACCGAGGATTATAAGCACTTAACAAAATACTTTACCAACCCGTTTAAGGATACTTGTGCCTTTTTTGAAGAGCTGGAGGAACAACAAGTGCTTACTCATGTTTACATGTTAGAATGGAGGAGATCGAATACTCAAAAAAACAATTAATGACACAATTAATAATACAAAATACCCCTTGTTTTCAGGGGGTTCGTTTTTACTATAAAAGGTGTTTCACAAACATTGTTGACTGCATACATTTGCTCCTATAATAATAAAATTAAAATACCAACAGGCAGAATAACTCTGCAGATATAAAATTATTAAACAAATGAAAATCATTTTACCTATCCTGTTCTCTATGATTTTTTTTGTGGGAAATGCGCAAATTAATTCAGAAAATGAAGAACCTTTTTTTAGCGAAAAGGAACATAAAAGTTTAAAGAAAGACTCAAAACTCCTTGAAAAAATAAAGTTTAGCAAAGCAGTAAAAAAATTTGGAAAACCCGATGAGTCCAGAGAAATAAAAGTAACAGAAGAAACTATATCAATCTTTCTCCCTGAAGAATCTATTGAAAAACATTTCCCGAACAAAGAATATTTGAATGAGGAATTTCATTTATTTGAAGCCAGCTGGAAAAGGTTTTCTGAATACTGGATAACGGTTATGTATAAGTTTGAAAAAGATGAATGGGTACCAATAAGTATTCTTGTAACTCTATGATTACTTTGGGGGAGTAACGTTGTATTTTAGTACATATTAGATAAAACTAATATGATGAACGCATGGATTGAATTAAAAGGCACTGAAGAAAATTACATCTGGGACCGGTTTTATCTTTTATAAATTTTGAAGTAGCGGAGTGAGTATTAGAATTATGAATTATGTTGCTCAAAGCGTTAAAACCCACAGATGCCCTATTTCAGAATGAGGCTATAAAAAGAGTGCTATCGTAAAAAATCTCCATACCATTTCCCTGAGGCCTTTATCGTTCTTTTTTGCGTCTCAAAATCTATATATACCAAACCAAAACGCGGATGATAACCTTCTGCCCATTCAAAATTATCGGTAAAACTCCAAACAAAGTAGCCATTTACATTCACTCCCTCTTTCTTAGCTTTTAAAAGGGCATTTAAATATCCTTTTATATAATTTAATCGTTTTACATCATTTATTTCTCCATTCTCCGGTACATCATTAAATGCCGCTCCGTTTTCAGTAACATATATATTCTTTACTCCCGTATATGCATCAAACTTTTTAAGCATATAAAAAATAGAATCCGGGTATACCTCCCACCTCATTAAAGTGACCGGCACATTTCTTTTTTCAGCTTTTACATTAATGGCCTGCAAATAAGGAATAAATGAAGAATGCTTTATAATTTCCCGGGTATAGTTTTGTACACCTATAAAATCGAAATCAAATTTTAATAGCTTATCATCTCCGGGCATCCAGTGCTTTTCAAGTTTTTCCAGAAACTTCAGATCGCTTACAGGATAGCCCATTCCCAATGCAGGTTCTATAAATAACCGGTTTACAAGGGCATCAACCCTTTGTGCCGCTACCCGGTCCTTTTCTATCGGGCGATACGGTTCTATGTGAGAACACGAAAAAGTAGTTCCTACTTCTGCCTTCGGATAATATTCCTTTATAACCCTGGCCCCTTCTGCCTGGCATATAGTGGCATGGTGCATGGCAGGTAAAAAATTTTTCATTCCTTTCCTTCCCGGAGCATGAATTCCTAAAAAATATCCGGCCCCGACAAATACCATAGGCTCATTAAGTACCATCCAGTGCTTTACCCTATCGCCAAATTCCCTTACACATGTGTATACGTACTCCCTGAACCAGTTTATGATGTCCCTATTTGTCCAGCCTCCCTTTTGTTCGAGTTCATAAGGTAAGTCCCAGTGATACAAAGTAACCCAAGGTTCAATGCCCTTCACCAGGCATCGATCAATAAGGCGATTGTAAAAATCCAGTCCTTTTGGATTAATCCTGCCAATGCCGTCGGGTAATATACGTGGCCATGATAAAGAAAACCTGAAGTTCGGGATGTTCAGGCTACTCATTAACTCCAGGTCTTCATCAAATCTTTGATGAAAATTGCAGGCTATATCCCCATTCTGATTTTGAAAAATATTCCCCTTTTTATTTGAAAAAACATCCCATATGGACAGCCCTTTACCATCTGCCAACTTACATCCTTCTGTCTGATATGCAGAAGTTGCCACACCCCATTTAAAATCACTGCCAAAATCATCTTTTTTAAACATAAAATTTTCTGAACCTAAAATGAACCTATACGATCCCCGGTTAATGTATGATTTAAAGCATGCTGGTTTACAGTAAAGTGATTGTAAATAAGATGATCTATAATATCTTCAGTTATATCAGGATAATTTACAGGTATTGTATTTCTGCTATTTAACCAATTTTCTATTTCCGGAATGTGCTTTTTCTTCAGGTTTTTAATTACCGGAACCCCAAGTCTTTGTAGTGCAGCAGCATTGCAATGTTGTTCAAATTGATTTTTCATGGGGATGACCATTAGTTTTTTATTTAAAAAAAGTGCTTCAGCGGGTGTTTCAAATCCAGCTCCACAAAGTACTCCGCTACAGGAAGCCATGCTTTCTAAAAATGCATTGTTATTTATCAGTTTCAAAGAAATATTTTTATCGGTAAATGGGTTTTTATTATGCTTGGAAAACACCTGCCAGTTTATATCTGTAAACCGGCTAAGTGCTTTTATAAGTTTTTCATCTGACTATGCAGGTAAATACACTGTATAATGGCCTTTATCGGTAACCTCCAGTTCCCGTACCTGTTTTCTGATAACAGGTGTAAATGTATGTGTATTATACCTGGCAAAATGAAAACCGTAACTTACACTGGCAGGAGCATAGTTTTTTAGAATAAACTGCCCGGCAGAATCCTTCTTTTTAGGCAAGGGTGCATTTTCAGACAAAACGGCGCTTTGGTGACTAAGGGCTATACACGGTTTACCTTTTAAATGTGCAGCCCAAGCCGACACAGGTTCAAAATCATTAATAACAAGGTCATATTCTTCTATGGGAAGGCTGTTAATTTCTCTTTTAATCCTTGCCAGGTTGTTTTCATAATATGTTTTCCAGATATCTACCCCTCCTTTTTTACCGAAAATAAAACTCAACCCCTTGTACCTGTACTTAACAAAAAACGGTATTGATATATCTGCCTGGGTACCGCTTATCAATATATCTAATTTGCCTTTGTTCTTTAATACAGGAATAATGTCCATTGCCCTGCTTAAATGGCCGTTTCCGGTTCCCTGTATTGCATACAATATCTTCATATATTATTGCTTAACAAAGTTTAGTTCTTGTAGCAAATTTTCAAATATTTCATTGTTGCTTAGCCCGGATTTTCTCTTTTTCTCCAGCTTAAGTGTTTTTAACCTCAGCGTATCATCGTTAAAATTATATAGTGTCCACGCTCCGTTGTTGTATTCCAAAGCCGTCAGGTTTTCTATCCAGTCTCCTGAATTGAGATAAGTGATTTCCCCTTCTTTATTACTTATCTTTTTTATTTCTGGATGATGTATATGTCCGCACACAACATAATCATAACCATTAGATATGGCAATATCTGAGGCTACCTGTTCAAAGTTGTTGATGAATTTAACCGCACTTTTTACGCTGTTCTTGATCTTTTTAGACAGGGATAGTTTTCCCTTTCCCATTTTTTCTGAAATATGGTTAAATAACCTGTTAATCAGGATTAAAGTATCATACCCTTTAGCCCCCAGTTTAGCCAACCATTTGGCGTTTTGCATAGTCACATCAAAAACATCTCCATGAAAGAACCATGCTTTTTTACCATCAAGTTTTAATACCACTTTGTTTACTATTTGAAGAGATCCCATTCTGAACCCTACAAACTTTCGTAACATCTCGTCATGGTTTCCTGTTACATAATATACTTTTACTTGTTTAGCCAGTAATCCGGTGATATGTTTAATTACCTGCATATGAGATTCGGGCCAATAGCTTTTACTAAACTGCCAGATATCAATAATATCGCCATTTAGTATTACTTTTTTAGGTTTAATACTTTTCAGGTAACATAACAGCTCGCTGGCATGGCATCCATAGGTACCCAGGTGAACATCGGAAATAACCACAACCTCAACTTCTCGTTTCTTCATACTTCAGAGATACATTTTAGGTGATGCTTTTAAAATAATTTTGTTTATTTCTGAAGGGTGAAAACCGCGACAATGTTTTGTAAACAAAAATTTCTGTTAAGACAAGATCCCGTATATAACCCCACGTATTTCTAACATTCCAAATTAAATTGATAAAAAACGGAACATAGAAATAAGAAAAAACTATTGATTTAAATGATCTGGAATTTTTCAATATCTGCAATTTTTAATTTCATGCAATATAAAGGCAGCATATTAATCAATAGTCAAGCAAATATTATGATTGTCTTAAACAACAGGGGTATATGTTAATTTACAGTAATATGTTGAATTTAAAAATATTACATTTTTTTTCCTTCCTGGAAAAGTTACAAATGACGTTCAAAATCCAAATTCTGGTTCAGTATCCTGATTATTAGAATACCTGTTTCCATTGGCCTGTAAAAGATAGTATGGGACTTGTATGGGAATTGTTTTAAAAAAGGAATATATTCTGATGCACTTCACCCTAAATTTGAATTGTATGACAGGCTTTTAAAGCAATCATATAACTCCTGTTTATACAGTTGCGATTGCCTTAATCCAAAATGTTCTATTGTATACCTGGCTATATCCAAAAGATCGGATTCTGCCCGGGTTGAAAAACGAAAATTATCCATGCTTTTCTTTGAACTCTCTTTCTGCCTGAATCCAGATTTCTTCCAGGGTTTTATCACTCATACCACTATCCAGCCCTTCCTGAATAGCTGCTTTGGTAAATAAAAATTTCCTGTTTTTTTCTTCGTCCCTACGCACCAGGTCACGGATGTAATCGCTTTCATCTTTATAATGGCCTTGCTTAACCACCAATTTGAGCCATTCATCTTGTTTATCTGCAAATGTGATTGATTTTCTTGACATAGCATTTATTTTGGTTCAAATATAAGAAATTTTGATGCAATTTAAGATGTTTTTTGCACCAGCAATGGGTTATTAAGACGTAAACACCAAACTCACACTACTCCCCTTCCCTTCTACACTATATATTTGAATGCGCCCTTTATGTAGCAGCATTATCTGTTTACACAAGCTCAGGCCTATTCCGCTTCCGCTTTTTTTAGTGGTGAAGAAAGGAACAAAAATTTTGTCAATTATCTCATCAGGAATACCCTTTCCGTTATCACTAACTTTCAATATGGAATTTCCTTTTTCGTTTTTATATGCAGATACTGCAATTTTAGGTTCTTCCTGTCCGTCAAAAGCTTCTACGGAATTAAGGATAAGGTTTATTAAAACCTGTTCAATTAAATATGCATCTACTTCAATCTGCAAGTCTTGGTTGTCCTGACTAAAACTCAATTTTATATTTTTAACATTCAGCGATGGTTGCATTAAATTCTTTATGTTTTCAAATAACCTGTTTACCGATTCTGTTTTAAGATTAAGGCTGGTTACTTTATTAAGGCTCCTGTATGTTTTTGCAAACATCATTAATCCTTCACTCCTCTTTTTTATACTTTCAATACCTGCGTTAAGGTCATTCACTTCTAGAGGATTCTGAACAGGATCCTGCATTGATTGCCTTACATGGTTCTGAAGTGTTTCAGCCAACGAAGAAATGGGTGCTATGGAATTCATGATCTCGTGGGTCATGACACTCAACAATTTCTTCCAGGATTCGGATTCGGTCTGATTAATAGTAGCATCAACATTCTGTAGCGCAATTAATTTAAAAGCCTCATCCCTTATAGTAAAAACGGATGCCGACAGCAGTACTTTTATTTTCTCATTCTCTACATCAATGGTAATAATATCGTTCCCGGCATGTTCTCTTTCAAAAATATCTTTATACAGGCCAGGCTTACGTTTTTCCAGAAAGCTTAATTTTTTAAAAGAAGGTACCCCGAGCATGTACTTAAAAGCATCATTAACCCATAAAACTATATTTGTTGTTGTATTATAGGCTATAATACCGGTATCGACCATTTCCAGTATTTTTTGTAAATACAGGTGCTGGGCTTCTTTCTCACTATTTATCTGTTTTATGGTTTTATTTACCTCGTTAAACCCTCTGTGTAGCTCCCGCATATCTTCCGGCCCGGACCGGTCGTTAAACCAGCGTGAAAAATCCCTGTATTTTACTGATTCGAAAAAATCGTCCATTTGTGTAAACCTTCTGGTAATAAACCTGAATAAATGATTGGATAAAATAAGGCTGAGAAGCGCAGCAGGAACTATGAAGTACGGATTTTTTACAACTATTGTAAACGCTAGAGCTACTAGGGATAGCAGTAAGATTAAAAGCCTCAGGAATAAACCCGATTTATACTTTTTATAGGCCATATTTGTTCATTCTTCTGTACAATGCAGTACGGGTTATTCCCAGTTCACTTGCTGATTTTGATATATTCCCTTTATTCTTTTCAAGAACTTTAAGAATTGTATTTTTTTCAACCTCATCCAGGTTTACAATCTTTTCATCAGGTATATTTTGATGTTTTTCTATAGGCGAAAAAACCAGGTCTTCGGCATTCAAAATATTTTTATCGGCCATAATAACCGATCTTTCCAATGCATATTGAAGCTCCCTTACATTTCCCGGGAAATGATAATTGTTAAGCTTGGTTTTAAAATCATCACTAAAATCAAAACCGGATTTTAAATACTTTTCCGAATAAACTTCCACAAAATGCTTAGCCAATAATTGTATATCCTTACCTCTTTCCCGTAGAGGCGGCACCATAATTTCTACGGTATTGATACGATAAATAAGATCTTTCCTGAATTTATCTTCATCGGCCAGGGAAGCCAAGCCAGAATTAGTAGCACATATTAATCGTATATCGATTGAAACCGGTGTGTTAGAACCTAATGGTGTTACCTGCCTGTTCTGTAAAACAGTGAGAAGCCGGGCTTGTTGCTGTAAATTTATGTTGCTTATTTCATCTAAAAACAAAGTGCCGCCATGAGCTGCCTGAAATCTTCCTTCCCTGTCTTCCCTGGCATCTGTAAAAGCTCCCTTTTTATATCCGAAAAGTTCACTTTCAAATAATGTAGATGTAAGGGCTCCCACATCTACTTTAACAAAAGGCTTGTCTTTTCTGAGGGAATTATCATGTATGGCTTTGGCTATAAGGTCCTTTCCGGTTCCGTTTTCCCCTAAAATTAAAATGTTGGCATCGGTGGGGGCAACTTTTTTTATTTTTAAAAAAACCTCTTTCATCGCATCACTTTCTCCCAACAATTTATTCCCCTCCCCTTGTGGCTTCCAATTTCTCACAGTGCCTGATTTCTTTTTCTCAACAATCTCTTTAATGGATTGTACAAGTTTTTCATTCTTCCAGGGCTTTACCAAGAAATCTGAAGCACCATATTTAAGGGATTTGATAGCAAGGTCTATGTCGCCATACGCAGTAATTAGTATAACATCAACTTCTTTATCGGCCCCTTTGATCTTCTGTAACCAAAAAATACCTTCATTGCCTGTATTTACAAGACCGTTAAAATTCATGTCTAAAATAACAACATCAAACTTTTTCTTTGCCAGTAATGAAAGGATGTTGTTAGGATTTTTCTCAGTAACCACTTCTTTAACCTGGGATTTCAACAATAACCGTATGGCGGTCAATACATCCGTATCATCATCAATAACTAATATGTTAGTATTTTTTAATTGCATTACTTAAAAATCATTCCATTTTAACCGAGGTTGTCTAAAAAGGTGATACAAGGCAAACAATGAAACTATATGTCAAGTTGAGCGCCCCCGATGCTTCGGGGAAAACCTAAGTTATAGTTCCCGACTGTGCTTACGCTAAAGCTTCAGCGACATGCGTGCGCTCGAACCTGCCCGAAATGAATTTCATTCAGGCGGGCAGACAGTTTTGATACCTTTTTAGACAACCTCATACAATATTACAATATTAAATCTCCGGTTAAAAAAATATGAACCACAAATTCGGAAGATGCAAAAAGTGTATCATAACCGAACACATGTTGTACTGATTTCGAACAGTAAGAATGATTTTTATTAACGCAACATGCTGAAATTAAATAAATTAACTTTATGGCACGATTGTAACAATATAGAAAATGTAAACTCTTTATATAAAATGGATATACCAATTAAAAAGAAAAGATTTAGTGCTTCCAATATACGAATGATCATTGGAGGAGCCTTAATACTATTGCTAATTATTTTTGCCTTTGTTGCTACCAGCGGAAATTCTAAATTAAATGTCAATACGGAACGAATTACCATTTCTGAAGTAAAAGAAGGGGTTTTCCAGGAAAATATTCCTGTAAACGGAGTTATACTTCCTATTACCACCATTTATTTAGATGCAATAGAAGGCGGACGGGTTGAAGAGATCTTTGTAGAAGACGGGGCCATTATGAAACAGGGAGAACCTATTCTGAGATTGTCGAATACGGATCTGGAATTAAGTTTAATAAACCAGGAAACATCCGTGTATAATTTACTTACGCAAATGCAGATATCACAAAATGCAGCACGGCAGAATACTATAAACAGGTTAAATCAAAAGACCGATGTTGAAAATGCATATATTGAAGCAAAGCGTGTATATGACCTGAATAAAAAACTATATGATAAGAAAGTAATTGGCCGACAAGATTTTATTGAAGCAGAGAATAACTACAATTATCAGAAAGAAAGAATGAAGTTGGCCGAACAGGTTTTAAAACAGGACTCTGTGGCTACTAAGCAGGAAATGAGCCAGGCCAGTAGCTCTTATGCGCGTACACAAAGTGCATTAAACCTGATGCGTAAAAAAGTAGGTGATCTGGTTGTAAGAGCTCCCGTTGACGGACAGCTTACTTCCCTTGATGCTGAAATAGGACAATCAAAAACTAAAGGGGAACGCTTAGGACAGATTGATGTGCTCAGCGGATTTAAAGTACGGGTAGATATTGATGAACATTATATTTCAAGGATCTATGCCGGGCAATACGGCTCCTTTACCTTTGCCGATAAAGAATACAGGTTGGTCATTAAAAAAGTATTTACGCAGGTAACCAATGGCCGGTTTCAGGTAGATATGGAGTTTGACGGTGAAGTGCCGGAGGGGATTCGCCGTGGGCAAACTTTACAGATACGCGTTGCCTTGAGTGAAGAAAAACAGGCTGTATTAATTCCTAAAGGTGGTTTTTTTCAGCAAACAGGCGGTAACTGGATATTTAAACTGGATGAAAATGGAGATGTAGCTTATAAAGTAGATATCCAATTGGGAAGTCAGAATACGGAATATTATGAAGTATTGCAGGGATTGAACCCGGGAGATAAAGTAATCACTTCAGGATATGATAATTATGGAGACATACAGGAACTCGTTTTAAAAGAAGAATAATAAATTTACATAGGCCTGACAGGCTTTTGGAATAACAAATACTAAATCATGATAAAGATAACTGATCTGGAAAAATACTACCGTACCGAAGAAGTGCAAACGGTAGCTTTAAATAAACTTTCGTTTGAAGTGAAGGAAGGTGAGTTTGTAGCAGTAATGGGGCCTTCAGGCTGTGGAAAATCAACCTTGTTGAATATTTTAGGCTTGCTTGATGACCCCGATGGCGGCAGTTTTATATTTAATGGCATAGAAGTAGCCGGTTTTAACGAACGTAAACGGGCCAACCTGCGTAAACACAACATTGGGTTTGTGTTTCAAAGCTTTAACCTTATTGATGAACTCACTGTTTTTGAGAATGTGGAGCTTCCACTCATTTATACGGGTGTAAAACCTGCCGATAGAAAAGTCCGCGTAGAAGAAGTACTTGAAAAAATGCAGATCATGCACCGTCGCAACCACTTTCCACAGCAACTCTCTGGCGGACAACAACAAAGGGTAGCGGTAGCGAGGGCTGTAGTAAATAATCCAAAACTTATATTGGCAGATGAGCCTACAGGTAACCTGGACAGCAGTAACGGAAATGAAGTAATGGATTTGCTTATTGAACTTAATGAACAGGGAACTACAATCATCATGGTTACTCACAGTGAACATGATGCCAAGTACAGCCACCGGATTATCAGGATGCTGGATGGACAAAAGGTTACCGAAAATATCTTAACTGAAGTATAAAGTCATGATAAAGAACTATTTCAAAATAGCGTGGAGGAATCTTAAAAAACAGCCTTTTCTTACTTCCTTAAATGTTTTTGGCCTGGCTGTAGGTATGGCAGGTGGACTACTAATTTCATTATACATATACGATGAACTTAGCTTCGATAAGATGTTTGCAGATGCAGACCGTATACACCGTATAAATGTCGATATAAAATTTGGCGGCGAAGTAAGTATACTTCCTGAAGTATCAGCTCCAATGGGCCCTACTATAGAAAAAGAGTATCCTCAGATAGAGCTCACTACACGATTTAGAAACAGGCATAGTTTGCTAATAAGAAAAACAAGCGCTGTATTAAATGCAAAAGAAACAAAAACTGCTTATGTAGATGACACCTTTTTTGACCTGTTCGGGATAGATTTATTAGTAGGTAATCCCAAAACGGCCTTGAAAGAACCAAACACAATTGTTTTAACCAAAACAGCTGCCGAAAAACATTTTAAATTAAATGAAGCCGTTGGCCAAAGTGTTTTAGTAAACAATACCGAAACCTATGTCGTTACGGCCGTAATAGATGATCTTCCAAAGAATTCTTTTTTAAGGGATCACACGGTATTTATGGCAATGGCCGGTTATGATCAGGCGCATACCGGTAATTGGACAAGTAATAATTTTGCAACATTTATTAAATTATTACCGGATGCAAAAATTGAAAATTTTCAGGTTTACCTGGAAACTATTCTTGGTAAATATATAATTCCATATGTTCAGCAATATTATCCCGGTGTTACTGAAGAAGAACTTATAGCCTCGGGAAATTACCTTAATTTTAGTACCATAGCCTTAACGGATATCCGCTTACATTCAAACAGGTATCCTGAGTTCAGCGAAAATGGCAGTATTCAGAATGTATATATTCTTTCTTTCATTGCTATATTCCTGATTGTACTGGCTAGCGTTAATTTTATGAATTTGTCAACTGCCCATTCACTCAAAAGAGCTAAAGAAGTTGGTATTCGTAAAACACTGGGTTCAAATAAAATGAGTCTTATAAAGCAATTTTTAACTGAATCGGGGTTAATTTCTTTTATTTCTCTTTTAATGGCTTTAGTAATTGCAGCCATAGCTATGCCCTATTTTAATGATCTTGCGGGCAAGGCGATATCCATACCCTATACAAATCCCTTTTTCTGGATGATTTTATTCATATCAGCTATGGTATTGGGGCTCTTTTCCGGGATTTACCCTGCCTTCTTCATGTCCAGGTTTATTCCTTCCAAAGTTCTGAAGGGAACTGGTAAAAATAGTACAGGCGATGAAAATATCAGGAACTCACTGGTAATATTTCAATTTTCAATTTCGGTATTCTTAATTGTGAGTACATTGGTGGTTTTTCAACAGTTGAAATTTATACAGAGTAAAGACCTTGGTTATACAAAAGACCAGGTTTTAATTATTGAAGATGTATATGCTGCCGGAAACCAGGTCAAATCTTTTAAGGAAGAAATACGGCAACTGGGGCAAGTTGAAAATGCAACTTTAAGTGGTTTTTTACCAACTCCATCTTCACGTAGCGATAGTTCATTCTTTAAAGAAGGTGCTGCTGAGCAGGAGAATGCTGTACAGTTGCAGGAGTGGAAGGTTGATTATGATTATGTGCCCACTTTAGACCTTGAAATTATAGCAGGGCGTAATTTTGACCGGCACTTTAGCACCGACTCCCTTAGTATGATCATTAATGAATCTGCCACAGACATTTTAGGTGTAGAGCCCAAAGATGCTCTGGGTATGCGCCTATCGTCTGATATAGGTGAAGATAACGCCAAATTTTATACCATAATTGGTGTTGTTAAAAATTTCCATTTTAAATCGCTTCGGGAAAATATTGGTGCTTTGAGTTTATCATTGGGTGATTATTCCAGTTCCATGGCCGTAAAGCTTAATGCAGGAGATCTATCCAATACTATAGCAAAAATGGAAGAAAAATGGAAAAAGGTGGCTCCGGGGCAGCCTTTTAATTACTATTTCATGGAAGATTCATTCAATGACACGTATGAAGCAGAGCAACGCTTAGGCCGTATTTTCACCATATTCACAATCCTATCCATTTTAATTGCCTGTTTAGGCCTCTTTGGCCTGGCTGCCTTCAATGCAGAGAAACGTTCCAAAGAAATAGGCGTAAGAAAAGTGCTGGGAGCAAGTGTTAGCCAAATAACGTATAAGCTTTCTATAGACTTTCTTAAGCTGGTCGGCATAGCAATAATTATTTCACTTCCACTAGCCTGGTATATTATGAATAAATGGCTGGAGGACTTTACATACCGGATAGAAATTGGTTGGGGGATATTTGCCCTGGCGACTATACTGGCCGTAGCTATATCAATAATAACAGTTAGTTACCAAAGTATTAAAGCGGCTATAGCCAACCCGATAAAAAGCTTGAGAACGGAGTAAGTTCTCCCGAAGGGAAAGCAAAAATAGAAATGATTAAAATTTAGAATTATGAAAAAATTGATCTCAAAATATAAAGAAGTAACTTTTATTAGGTACATCGGCACCCTAACCCTTCTTTTATCACTTTCAAATTATGCGCTGGCACAGTCAAAAACAGATGTTATTGAAACTATTAAAGTTTCCGGAGTGGCAGAGGTATATTTTACACACCAGGAACATGAAAAAATCCGGAAAATAGTAACAGGTAAACCTTCACCTGAAGTAATTGTAGATTTTAAAGATGGAGTACTGGAAATAGATACAAAAGGTGAAGCTCATAATGAAGTGGTTGAAGTTTATGTAAGCAGCCTTCATCTTAAAAATATAGTGGTAGAAGATGCTGCGCAATTTCATACCATCAATAATATACAATCAGATTCACTTACTGTAACGGTAGACGATCGTGGTGCTGCGGACCTGGATGTTAATACAAACAACCTGAAAATTAACATGAGCGGGGGCGATTTAACAGTTTCGGGTGAAACAAATAATTGTACGATCCTGAAACTCGATGGCCATGAACGTGGCACAATAAATTCCGGAAACCTAACAGTTAAACATTAAAAACCCCAAAGATTATGTTACGTAATTATTTTAAAATAGCATGGAGAAACCTGATGAAAAGAAAAGGTTTTGCCTTTATTAATATACTTGGACTGGCTTTAGGGTTTGGTTGCTGTATGATCATTTTTCTTTTTGTAAATCACCATTTACAATTTGATAATTTTCATAACAATCCTGATAGAATATACAGAGTGGTAACTGAAGAGCATAGGGATAATATAGATTACGACATAAGTGTTCCTCCCGGTTTTGCGTATTCTTTTAAAACTGACTACGACTATGTTGAAAAAATTGCCAGAATTGTAAATTGGGATGATCAATTAATTTCCTTTGACAAAAACATAAAACTAAAAGAAGATGTAGCCTTTGTAGAGCAGGATTTTTTTGATATTTTTAATTTTCCGCAGATAAACAATAATAAAACTCTTCTTACTGAACCAAATACGGCCCTGGTTACGGAGAGCACTGCCAGGAAATTGTTTGGTGATGAAAATCCCATTAATAAAACGTTTCAATTAGAAAACCAGGAGTTTATAACTATAATCGGGGTTCTTAAAGACTTACCTGAAACAACCTTAATAGAAGGTGATTTTTTTATTTCGTACAAAACACTGGATAAATACGATCGTTTTTTATATAGCAATACCGAATGGAGGGGCATTAACTCCAGTTTGCAATGCTTTACATTATTGAGGCCCGGTCAAAATATAAAACAAATTGAAGCCAACATTTCCGGATATGCAAAAAAATACCGGCCGGATTCAAAAAGTGTACACCATTATAAACTCCAACCCCTTTCTGATGTTCATTTTAATGCTGATTACGGTGGCATCAGTTTAAAAATTCTGTGGATCTTTTCCCTGATTGGTTTCTTCCTGCTTGTTATTGCAGGCATAAATTTTATAAATATTTCCACTGCACAATCTGTAAACCGTTCAAAGGAAATTGGGGTCCGGAAGGTTTTAGGAAGCTTCAGAACGCACCTGTTCTGGCAGTTTATGACCGAAACTTTTATCATAACTCTTTTGGCGTTGTTGGTTGGCGTGGGAATAAGCGTGCTGGCACTACCACACTTTAATACTGTTTTTAACCTGGAACTTTCTTTAACTGAACTCCTGAGTTTCAAATTTTTTGCCTTTACCATTGTGTTATTATTGGGGATTTCTCTTTTGGCTGGAAGTTATCCCGGAATGCTCATGTCCAGGATAGCTCCTATCCTTGCTCTGAAAGGAAAGCTCACACAAAAAGATACTGGTGGCTTACTTACGCGTAAGGTTTTAGTGGTTACTCAATTTGTCATATCCATTGTACTTATAATAGGGGCCATAATAATTAACAAGCAAATAAAATATGCTATAAATTCTGATTTGGGATATGAAAAATCAGGAGTAGTAATGGTTACATTACCATCCTCCCTGGATAAAGTACAATTGAAAAGTTTAAAAAACAGGATCATGCAATTCCCCGGAATTGAAGGGATTACCGCATGCTATGCTTCACCCGGGGCCGGTGATAGTCAATGGGGTACCAGTATTCAATATAATAACAGGCCGGAAGATGAGACTTTTTCAATTCAGACTAAAATTGCAGATGAAGACTACCTGAACACCTTTGATTTAAAACTGGTGGCAGGCAGAAATTTTTATACAAAAGATTCTGTTTATGAAATAGTGGTTAACACAATGCTTGCTAAAAAACTGGGAATTGAATCTCCCGATAAACTCCTGGGAAAATCTATAAAAGTTGCCGGAGGTATGGTAAATGGAACCATTGTAGGTGTTATAGAAGATTTTCATGACCGGGATTTTCATGAAACTGTAAACCCGGTTTACATTGCCCCGGTAACAAACAACTACAGGGAGTTGGCTATAAAACTAAACACAAATAATATCAAAGCAAGCCTGGATCATATTGAAAAACAATGGTCCGGAAACTTTCCTGATTTTATTTTTGAATATGATTTCCTGGAGGAGCGTGTTTCCGAACTCTATGAGTCTGAGCAACAATTTCTTTCACTTACCAGGTTATTCTCTTCACTGGCTATTTTTATCGGATGCCTGGGAATTTATGGTTTGATTTTGTTTTTTGTAAGTCAAAAAACAAAAGAAATAGGAATTCGTAAAGTACTTGGCGGCAACGTTCTTCACATACTCGGCCTGGTAATACAGGATTTTATGAAG
This sequence comes from uncultured Flavobacteriaceae bacterium, assembly GCA_937901915.1. Lineage (GTDB taxonomy): Bacteria > Bacteroidota > Bacteroidia > Flavobacteriales > Flavobacteriaceae > Abyssalbus. The sequence goes on along the minus strand of CALGUD010000148.1, from coordinate 58,118 downwards.
CTCATACTAATTGCGGGACTCATAGCTTCTCCACTGGCATGGTACTTTATGAGTAAATGGCTACAAAACTATGAATACAAAACAAATATAAGCTGGTGGATATTTGTGCTGGCAATAGGAATTGTAATGTGTATCACATTCTTAACCATTTGTCACCAAGCAATAAAAGCAGCCAGAACAAATCCTGTTAAAAGTTTGAGGACGGAGTAAAACCTAATAAGTAAATGTTTTAAAATTATGAAAACAATCATCACATCAAAAAATGAATCAGTTAGCAGAGGTAAAATTAAATGGCTGTTTTACAGCGCAGTAATTCTGTTCTTTTACCTACCTCAAAATGTTGTCGGGCAAGAAAAATCCGTAAAGGTGTCCGACTCAATATTTTCAAAAATATTGAATGAACAACGAAAATTACAAATTGTTTTTCCGGAAGGCTATAATGCGAATTCCACAGACAAATACGATGTAATTTATACCTCCGATGGGGAGTGGAATACAGAAATGATTTCTCAAATGCAGGAGTACACCACCGACTGGAGATTTATACCAAAAAATATTATTGTCGGGATAGAAAATACTTATGTGGATGGAGTTAATCATCGCGACAGAGACCTCACCCCCACACATGATGATATACAGCCCCTCTCGGGTAAAGCAGACAATTTTCTTGCCTTTCTTAAAGATGAATTGATTCCATATATAAATAAAACCTATGCCGTAACTGGTGAAAATACTTTGTTTGGACACTCTCATGGTGGTACATTCGCCATGTATGCCTTACTGACAGAACCTCAGCTTTTTAAATCCTATATAGCTGCTGATCCTTCTTTATGGTGGGACAACAAATATATGGCTAAGCTAGCTGCAGAAAAATTACCTGGAATGTCCAATATACATGCAACGCTGTATATTTCCGGCCGTGAAGGTAAAGCATATAAAGGCATGGGTATAGACACAATGGATTCTATACTCAATACTAAAGCTCCGAAAGGATTACTTTGGGAATCAATTATTTATCCTAATGAACATCATGTCTCCGTAAAACTGAAAAGTATTTATGACGGTTTAAAGCAATCATACAGAGGTTATACCGATGAGACCATTACTTTTCATCCTATGGGCGGTATTGTGGAAAAAGGAAAGCCTTACAATATATTTCGGGGATCAGATAACATATTTATACATTATACCCTGGATGGTTCGGAACCGGTACTTGATTCACCTCTCATGAATGAAATAATGGAATTAAACGGTCCAGCCGAGCTAAAAGTAAAACCTGTTTCATTCCGTAGTTCAAATAACTCAACTACTACCGGTCATTTTATTGAAGGGAAAGCTTTAAAACCGCTTTCAAAACCCAAAAGAGCCGTTGCCGGTGGTTTAAATTATTCTTATTACGAAGGGGAATGGGATAAAATTCCTGATTTTTCTAAACTGAAACCGGTTAAAACAGGCATAGCAAACAAAGATTTTGACCTGGATAAACTTCCCCGAAAAGATCATTTTGCCTGTCGTTTTGAAGGTTCTATTGAAATTAAAGAAGAGGGGTATTACGCTTTTGGAATTACATCAGACGATGGTTCAAAATTGTACCTGAACAACACTTTACTCATTGACAACGACGGGTCACATGACAGTTCTTCACTGAAGTCGTATATGGTTCCGCTTAAAACCGGGTTTTATCCTATCAGGCTGGAATATTTTCAAAAAGACGGAGATAAACAATATAACATTATATATCTCAAACCAGGGACTACAGACCCTATGCCTCTTCCTTTAGAAATACAATACTACAACGAATAAATGTATAGCCATGATCAGGAATTATTTTAAAATAGCATGGCGGAACTTATGGAAGAATAAAGCATATTCTTTCATTAACATATTTGGTTTGGCCACGGGTATGGCAGTAACCGTTATGGTAGGGTTTTGGATACATGATGAAATTAGCTATAACAGTCATTTCTCTAACCGAAACCAGATTGCCCAGGTATATCAGTCATTGATCTATAATGGAGAAAATTATACATATAATTCGCTTCCAAGGCCATTAGAAATGCAGCTCAGGAGTAATTACAATGATAATTTTAAGCATATTGTAATGTCTTCATGGAATAATTCCAATTACCTTGAAATTGGAGATGTAAAAATATCCAGGACTGGTAATTTTATGCAGGAAGGCGTAGTAGATATGCTTGATTTGAAAATTTTAAAAGGAGTTAAAGCAGGTCTAAAGGAACCAAATTCTATTATGATGTCAGCCTCTACTGCCAAGGCCCTGTTTGGTGATGCAGACCCAGTTGGGAAAACAATTAAGCTAAACAGCCAGTATGATATGCTGGTAACAGCTATTTATCAGGATATTCCAAAAAACAATTCATTTCACGATTTAAACTTTCTTGCTCCCTGGAAACTCTATGTAAATTCGGCAGAATGGATTAAAGGTGCTGCCAACCAATGGGGAAATGATTCCTTTCAAATGTTTGTTCAAATAGCTGATAATGCAACAATGGACCAGGTTGATAAAGCTATCAGGCTGACAAAAATGAATGCAGTTCCTGAAGATCAAAAACAGTATCATCCTAAAATTTTGCTTTTACCAATGAACGATTGGTATCTACGTTCCAATTTTGAAAATGGTGTGCAAACCGGTGGCCGTATTGAATATGTATGGTTATTTGGTATTATTGGTGCGTTTGTTCTTTTATTGGCATGTATTAATTTCATGAACTTATCTACAGCAAGATCTGAAAAAAGAGCTAAAGAAGTAGGTGTCAGAAAATCTGTAGGTTCAAGCAGGCTACAATTAGTAAGACAGTTTTTAGGCGAATCTCTTTTTATGGTGAGTGTTGCATATTTCCTGGCTATAATTATAATACTAATTTCCCTTAACGGGTTCAATACACTGGCAAGTAAAGACATCGTATTTCCATGGAATAATGCTTTATTTTGGATGGTTTCCCTGGGTTTTATCTTATTCACGTCATTACTAGCTGGCAGTTATCCGGCATTATATTTATCATCGTTTAGTCCAACAACGGTACTTAAAGGAACATTCAAGGCGGGTAAGTTGGCCGCTCTGCCAAGAAAAGTTTTAGTAGTTACCCAGTTTACGGTTTCCATAGCTTTAATAATCGGGACTGTTCTGGTAATGAAACAAATTCAATACACTAAAAACAGACCAGTTGGCTACAATAAGGAAGGACTCATTCAAATTCCAACAGCCAGTCCCGATTTTTATGGAAAAAGGGATTTTATGCGGAATGAGTTTATAAATTCAGGAGCTGTAGTCGAAATGGCCTCATCCAGTAGTCCTGTAACAGATGTTCATTCTAATAATGGTGGCTTTACATGGGAAGGAAAACCTGCAGGTCTTCAGGATAACTTTGCCTTTATTTTTGTCTCCCCGGAATATGCTGAAACTTTAGGATTAAAATTTGTAGAGGGCAGGGATTTTTCAAGAGAATTTTTATCAGATTCAAGTGCAGTGATACTAAATAGAACAGCTATAGAATACATGGGAATAAAAAATCCCATTGGAAAGTTAATAAGAGAATCGAATGAAGATTATCCAAACCCTACATTAAAAATCATAGGTGTTGTAGAAGATATGGTGATGCAATCACCTTATGAACCGGTAAAACAAACTATGTATGTTTTTGATAAATATAAAGCTTCCAGTTATTATAATTTAAGAATGAATCCTAATAGAAGTGTTCGTGAAAATCTTGAAACGATAGAGAATGTCTTTAAAAAGAATTTTCCGGACCTACCATTTGAATATCAATTTATAGATGAACAATACGCCCAAAAATTTGCATCAGAGGAACGGGTTGCCAGTTTGGCAAGTGTTTTTACAGTGTTGGCCATTTTTATTAGTTGCCTTGGTTTGTTTGGGCTGGCATCATTTGTAGCGGAACAGCGGACTAAAGAGATAGGTGTTAGAAAAGTATTGGGTGCTTCTGTGATGAATCTATGGAAACTTTTATCAAAAGACTTTCTTTTATTGGTTGTTATTTCACTTGTTATAGCCACACCTTTAGCTTACTATTTTATGAGTAATTGGATTCAAAAATTTACATACAGAACCGATATATCCTGGTGGATTTTCATATTGGCTGGTGCGGGAGCAATTATAATTACAATAATAACCATAAGTTTTCAGTCCATTAAAGCGGCAACATCTAATCCCGTTAAAAGTTTAAGAACGGAATAAAACATAAACCATGATTAAAAATTATTTCAAAATAGCGTGGCGGAACTTATGGAAGAATAAAGCATATTCTTTCATTAATATATTTGGTTTGACTGTCGGCATTGCCTGTGTTTTGCTAGCTGTACTGTATTGGAAGGATGAGCATGGTTTTGACAAGTTTCATAAAAATAATCCCAATCTATTTCGAATTACAACCAATATTGTAGAAAAGAAAGGCGACAAACCTATTATCAGTGGAGGAACCGGCCAGGTACAAGGACCGGCATTTAAAGCAGAAGTTCCGGAAATACTACAATATACCCGTTTATTGGGTGGTAGTATATTTTCAGACTATCGAGCCAATGAAAAATTATTGAAACTGAATTTGTTATTCGCCGATGATTCCTTTTTTGATGTTTTTAGCTTTAAGACTATTCATGGTGATCCTAAAACGGCGTTAAAAGAACTGAACTCGGTTGTGATTACTGAGGCTACTGCTTTAAAATTTTTTAATTCAACCAATGTTGTAGGCAAGGAATTTCATATGGATGCTGACCCCTCGGCTCAAAGGTTAGGTAAGCCATTAGTAGTATCGGCAGTGATTCAAGATTTACCCAAAAATTCTTCTATTCAATTTGATGTTTTACATCCATTCGGGTTTTTGCAACTTAGTTTTGATGACAATAATTGGCTCAATTCTTATTTGGGGACCTTCATTGTTCTACATCCTGAAGCAGACTTAAAAAAAGTGGTTCAAAAGTTTAATGATATCTATTCAAAAAATGCTTCTGTTCAAATAAAAGAGGCAGGGCATAATCCTCAGATAAGTTATGGTTTACAGCCAATAACCGACATTCACTTAAATTCATATACTCCAAATGGTAATTCTTCCGAAGGCGGAATACTTAATGGAAGTAAGCCTGTATATTCTCATTTGTTTTTGGGTATTGCTTCCTTTATTTTACTCATGGCGAGTATCAATTTCATCAACATCAGCATTGCCTGTTCACTGAAACGAGTGAAAGAGGTAAGCATTCGAAAAATTACCGGAAGCAGCAAAATTCAGATCATACTTCAGTTCGTCGGAGAGTCCGCGGTTCTTTGCATTATCGCTTTTGTGCTAGCCTTATTGCTTGCACAAACAACCTTACCCGTATTTAATACCCTTACCGACAAACAAATTGCATGGGAGGATTTTGAGTGGACAATTTCCTTATGGTTTGCTTTACTGTTAATTTCTATTATTCTGACAACTGGCTTTTATCCGGCTTATGTTTTATCCAATTTCAAGCCGGCAGAAACGCTGTATAATAAACAGAAAATATCCGGTAAAAATATTTTTGGCCAAAGTCTGATCGTCATTCAGTTTTCTCTCTCGGTTTTTTTAATTATTTCCTCTATTGTTTTTTATTCTCAAATGAAGTTTATTAAAACCAAAGATCTTGGATATAAACCGCACCAGGTGATAAGAAGTCATATAACGGGAAACAGGGAGTACAGACCTATTCAGAATTATCTCAAAAATGAAATTGCGAAGGTGCCCTCCATCTCTCAGATTTCTTTTGGCGGTGAGTTGGGGCAATTAAATACTTACCTGCAAGGTCAAACTATTAAAAGTACGCATCGCAGAATTGACGAAAATTACATTTCTACCCTAGGCATTCAATTAAAAGAAGGTAGAAATCTTACCTCTGGAACAAAAAATGAGGCACTTGTTAACGAGGTATTTGTAAAAAATTCCGGGCTTGATAATCCGGTTGGTACTTCGTTACAACTTGATTCAACATATTATGATTCAAAACGTGTTGTTGATATTGTCGGTGTCGTAAAGGATTTTCATTTCGGTTCCTTAAAAGAACGTATTCAACCTATGATTATGTACCAGGAACCGGAAAATAGTGGAACTATTTTTCTGAAAATCGATCAGTCGCAACAACAAAATGCTTTACAAACTTTTCAGAAGATTTATGCAAAAGCAATTCCAGGCGCTATTTATGGATATAATTTTATGGACGAAATAAATGCGCAGGAATATAAGCAAGAACAACGCTGGGAAAAAATCATCAGCATTGCTACTCTACTTTCTTTAATAATATGTTGCCTGGGACTATTTGGGCTTAGCCGTATTGCAATACATCAAAGGACAAAAGAGATTGGCATTAGAAAAGTACTTGGTGCATCTGTAATACATATTACTTCCATATTATCTAAAGAATTTGTGAGCTTGGTCATCATTGCATTTTTAATCGCAGCTCCATTGGGTTGGTGGGCAACTCATGAATGGTTGCAAAATTTTGCATACAGGATACAAATAGGATGGGAGGTATTTGCTTTAGCAGGAGCATTTTCTATCATGATTGCATTCTTTACTGTGAGTTTTCAATCCATTAAAACAGCGATTGCAAACCCTGTTAAATCATTACGAACGGAATAAAATCCCCTTTGTCAGCCCTTGGCTGACATTTCCCCGAAGGGGAAACAATTAATAAATTAAAACAACTAAAATTATGTTATTAGAATTAAAAAATATATTTAAATGGGTAAACTCAGGAGGAAACAGGGTTTTTCTCCTGAAGGATATTAATATCAATATTCAAGAAGGGGAATTTATTTCCATAATGGGGCCATCGGGCTCAGGAAAGTCTACTTTGCTGAATGTTATAGGTATGCTCGACAGCTTCAACGAAGGTGAATACAACTTTCTCGATGAACCCGTGCATACTTTAAAAGAAAAACACCGGGCTAATTTATATAAAGAATATATAGGCTTTGTTTTCCAGGCTTATCACCTGATCGATGAATTGACTGTCTATGAAAATATAGAAACTCCCCTGTTATACAAAAAAGTGAGTTCCTCAGAAAGAAAGGCCCTGGTAGCTGATACCTTGGATAAATTTAACATTGTAGGTAAAAAAGACCTCTTCCCTACTCAACTCAGTGGCGGACAACAGCAGTTGGTGGGTATAGCCAGGGCATTGATATCAAAACCCAAACTTATCCTGGCCGATGAACCAACAGGAAACCTTAATTCCGCACAGGGAGAAGAAATTATGGAACTTTTTAAAGAACTGAACAAAGAGGGTGTTACCATTGTTCAGGTAACACATTCCGAAAAAAATGCAACATACGGTTCACGAATTATTAACCTTCTTGACGGAAGAATTGTTTAAAATTAAAAATGATGCTTAAGAAACTACTTATAAGCTGTTGCTTTACAATCTCTGCTTTTGGAATTGCACAAGATGTGCAAATAGTCTATTCCCTTCGTGATTGTATTGAAATAGCGATTGAAAATAACCTGGATCTCAAAAGTTCTACCCTTAAGGCAGAATCTTCTGAAGTGAATTTTAAACAGGCAAAGGGCGATATACTGCCAACTCTGAATGGGAATTACAACCTGGGCGTTACAAATGGCCGCAGTATTGACCCTTTTACTAATGATTACATAAACCGGCAACTTACTTTTTCGAATGCGGGATTAAATTTAGATGCTGTAGTTTTTAACGGATTCCGCCTGATAAACAGTATCAAACAAAACAGGTTTAGTATGCAGGCTGCAGAAATGGAAGTTGAAGAAACCAAACAAAACCTTGCATTAAATGTTACCCTGGCGTATATACAAATTTTAAACAATGAAGATTTACTGCAGTTGGCACAAGCAAGATTGGAGACTACAAAACAACAACTTAACAGGCTTGAAGTCCTCTATAAGGAGGAAGTTGGAAATCCGGCAGATTATACCGATATGCAGGGACAATTCGCACTGGACCAGGTAAGTGTGTTAAATGCTGAAAATGCATTATCTGAATCTGTTTTAAATCTTTTACAACTGCTTAATATTGACCCTGACCCGGATTCTGATATTACATTTACACCTATTGAAGGACTTGTTGAATCTGATATATATGAACTATCGGCAACTGAAGTATTTAATGAATCACTACAAAACCTGGCTACTTTTAAATCAAAACAACTACGTATAGATGCTGCCCATAATGGCATTAAAGTAGCAAGGGCTACCTATTTTCCCGAAGTTTCAGTATTCGGGCAGTTAAACACAAACTATTCGAGTGCGGCCGAAACATTTACTGAAACTGGAACTGTTGTTAATCAAACCGGAAGCTTTATCAATATTAATGATGAAGTGTATCCTGTTATGCAGAATGAAACATTGTTTGAGGGAGATAAAATAAGTTATAATGACCAATTTGAGAATAACTTAAACTCCGTAGTTGGTGTCGCTGTGAGAATACCTTTGTTCAATGGTTTTCAAGCCAAAAATCAGGTAGCTTTACAAAAAATACAAAAAGAAGAATCACTTATCGATTTTCAAAATACCAAACTTTTATTTAAACAGGCCATTGAACAATCGTATTTGAATATGGAAGCTGCTTACAGCAGATACCACATTTTACAAGGTCAGGTAAAAGCTTTTGAAGAATCTTTCCGTATTAATGAAATAAGGTTCAATAATGGAGTTTCAAACATGGTAGAATATATTACCAGTAAAAATAACCTTGATACGGCCCGTTTAAACCTTTCCAATGCCAAATATGAATACTTGCTCCGGGTAAAGGTCTTAGATTATTACAGGGGAGATGATTTTAAACTTCTATAAAGGAATTAATTAACTTCAATTCCCCTTTTTTCCTCAGTATAACAGGTTTTTTCGTTAAGAATTTTCGAAGCATTGGAGAAATCGAAGATTCATGAACACTTAATACAATAAATAATAAGTGAATAAAATTTAGGAAAATCCTGAGGTTTTGTTCGCATGCGAACAAAAATACCTTGGAAATCAAGGCAGAAATCGATTATTTTCATAATGCGAAGTGGGATAAACCGTCTCTACAATTACAGTTCATATTTCAAATTTTATTTTATTTTATTTTCAAAAAGCATCAAAAAAAACTTCAAATTTGTATCTTCAAGTTCTATTTTTAAACCTACAAATGGCTGCAAACAAGGAACTGGAACTGGCTTGGGAGTTTGTAAATAATACAAACCGATCCATTTTTTTAACAGGTAAAGCGGGCACGGGTAAAACCACTTTTTTGCACCGGTTAAAAATGAATGGTTTAAAACGTTTGGTAGTGGTTGCTCCTACAGGTGTAGCAGCTATTAATGCTAAAGGCGTGACAATACATTCGTTTTTTCAGATGCCTTTTGGACCTATTTTGCCTGAGACCGATTTGAATAACGCTTCAGGTTTTAACAGAAAATTCAGTAAGACAAAAATCAATATCATTAAATCCATGGATTTATTGGTAATTGATGAGATTAGTATGGTGCGTGCCGATTTGCTGGACGGGATGGATAGAACGCTACGCCGTTTTAGAAATAGAAATAAGGTTTTTGGTGGGGTACAAGTGCTTATGATTGGAGATTTGCAACAATTGTCACCTGTAATTAAAGAACAAGAATGGGAGCTGTTGAGGCATGTGTATAAAAACGGATTTTTTTTCAGCAGTCAAGCCTATCAGGAATGTGATGCAATAACTATTGAATTGAAACATATTTACAGGCAGGAAAATCCCAAGTTCATTGAAATACTTAACGAGATTAGAAATAATGTGCTATCCGAAGATTCAGCAAAAGAATTAAATAAACGTTTTATTCCAGATTTTATACCAGAAAAAGATGCAGGTTATATTTCATTAACAACACATAATAAAAAGGCAGAAACAACAAATCAGGCAGAGTTAGATAAACTTAATACTAAAGTGTTTACTTATAAAGCCAAAGTTGAAGGGAAATTTCCAGAGTTCTTGTTTCCTAATGATGAAGATCTTATACTGAAAGTGGGGGCTCAAGTCATGTTTATTAAAAATGATAGTAGTCCGGACAAACGTTATTTTAACGGAAAAATAGGTAAAGTTGTTCATTTAGATAAAGATGAAGTGGTAGTACATTGCCCTGATGATGATTTTAATATTGTGACAACTCCCGAAATTTGGGAAAATATTAATTATACGGTTGATGCGGAAACTAAAGCTATTACTGAAGATAAAATTGGTTCTTTTACCCAAATGCCATTACGGTTGGCATGGTCTATTACCATTCATAAAAGCCAGGGTTTAACTTTTGAAAAAGCAATTATTGATGCGCAGGGAGCATTTGCACATGGACAAACTTACGTGGCATTGAGTAGATGTAAATCCCTGGAAGGCTTGGTTTTAAAAAGTAAAATTAGCTCTAACCAGATTATAAGTGATAGCCATGTTATTTCGTTTAATAAAAATGCGGAAGCAAATGAACCGGATAATGCTATTTTAGAAGCCTCTCAAAAAATGTTTCAGTTAGATTTAATAGCTGAAGTTTTTGGGTTTTACGAGTTTATGTATCCTGTTAATAGGGTGCTTGATATTTATTATAAAAACAGGACTAGTATTGAAGGAAAAGTTGAAGTACCTATGCTTTCTATTAAAAATACGATTACCAATTTTTTAAAAGTGAGTAATGGCTTTAATGCTCAATTAAAACAACTTTCCGAAAATGAACGATTACCAGAGTTAAGTAATCAAATTCAAGAGCGTTTTAAAAAGGCGATTGCCTATTTTAAAAGAGAAGCAGAATCAAATTTGGTCGCACCTTTAAAAGAATTTGGCTTTACTACCGATAATAAAGCTATTGGAGAAGATATAACTAAGAATATAGATGCTGTTGAGGAATTATTAGAAACCAAGCTTCTATATTTTAAGAGCCTATCTGAAGGGTTTACAACAAAACATTTTCTTGAGTTACGGGCCAAGTCTGTATTTTTAGGTAAAGAAAAACCTAAAAAAGCAAGAAAAACGGTTATTGATGGTACAACAAACGTTGAATTATTTGAGGTATTACGAGTCCTTAGAAATGAGATTGCTACTGAAAATGATGTTATACACTATCAAGTATTTACCCAAAAGACTTTATATGAGATATGTGAAACCTTGCCATTAACAAAGAAAGAACTGCTACAAGTAAATGGTATGGGGAAAACAAGGGTTGCAAAGTATGGTGAAGCTATTTTGGATGTCATTAAAAACTATTGTAAGGATAATAATATAGAAACTTCAACAGAAGAAACTATTTTTCAAGAACAACCTAAAAAAGGAAAAATTGACACTAAAAAAATGTCTTTTGAATTGTTTAGATCAGGTAAATCCATTGCAGAAATAGCCCATGAACGAAAATTAAAAATGAACACTATTATTGGCCATTTAGCAAGTTTTGTACCTTCAGGAGATATAGAGATTGCTGATTTAATGTCGATTGAACATTATGAAGAATTAAAAAAACTCATCCCAAAAATAGAATTTGAAAACTTATCGGACCTAAAGAATCAACTGGGTGATAAATATACTTATGGAGAACTTAGATTAGTTCTTGAGGAATTAAATTCAGAAAAAAGCAAAAACTAATCCGTTATAATGCTTCTTGAGATTAGAATCTTTTGAATATTTTAATGACTATTCAAAACACCTGGTGCTTTGTGCAGCAATGCCAATACGTCCGCCAGATAAGGTTTTCATAGCAAATCTAAATCCAAAACCGTCCTCACCAATATGTAGGTTTCCTCTGGAAGCGACGGGGTGCTCAACCTGACATATAATTTTATTATATCCTTATATACACCCTTTTTAAACAGCCTCGTTATCTTTAAAAGATACAATTTCAGGTTAAGTTCAGTATTTTATCTCTTAAAAACCTTTAATATTTTACAATACATCGGGTTATTATGATCGGTTATTTTAACCAGGTAAAATCCTCTCCATAAATATGATAAATCTAAAGTATTTACAGAATACCCGGGCATTATATCCATATCTGTATTGTAAACTACTTGTCCGTAATAATTAATTACCGCAACATTAAATAAACCTTCTGATTCAGAATAAAACTCAAGGTTAAGGTTGTTATAAAATGGATTTGGCGAGGCTTTCACGGTTATTTCCGGGTATGTATTGTAACATTCTCCCACTACATAACCTTTGGACAGAAAATGTTCAACCAAGTGTTCAGGAATACAATACATTCTTCCTCTGAAACACATTTGCACACCGCTAAACCATCCTTTTCTGCAGGAAACATCTTTAACTTCAACATAAATTGATCTTTCTGCTTCCAATCCGCTGGCATCGGTAACCAGAAGAGTTAATTCTCCTTCGTCATCAACAGTTACTTCAATTTCCGGCCCGGTTAAACCATTGCTCCATTCAAAAACATAGGGTTCTAAGCCCCCTCCAACTTCAACACTTAATAATGCAGCCGACATTTCATCATATCCCCTGTATAAAAGAATACTTTCAGGTAAATTCACCACCAATGGTTCTACAGGTACACCTTCTAAAATAAACCGTACCCTGGAAGGAAAGTGATCGGAAGTTGTGTTTCCGTAATCCGTTATAAAATCACGCGGATCCAGTAAATATTCGGAATCTTCAATATAAGGGCCAAATAATTCATCCGTGATAGTGGTGTGATCAATCACATCACTAAAATTAACCGTAGAATTTTGTCCGTCGTAAGAAAACGAGCTTGAAACGATATCATAATTTGAAATATCCGCTACAAAAGGCTGTAAAGGTGTAGTGCCGCCGCCTATGGACACATCCACGTCATCATTATAATCCCCAAGAAGGATCAATTTATCAGTTGCATAATAGGTGTCCAACGTATCTTTTAATACACTATAATCATAGGTTTTCCGTGCTATATCTTCAGGTGAAGATCCGGATTTGCCGTGCACATTTACCAGTTTTATGGTTTCAGTAGCACCTAAAATATTCACCTCAGCTGTTATCATGAAAGGTAGCCTTCCACTGGACCAGAATGACTGCGGACTTCCGGTAGGGTAATCATTTAAATCTGTTATCTGGCCTGTTCTGGCAGCAGTATAAAATGCTTCAAAAACCACCCTTTCACCGGTAATGCTTACTGTAGCTGTATTATAAATGAAACAAAGTTGTTGAGGTGGAAATGTACCATCATCCGGTTCAAAGGAATAGGAATATACATCCGAACAAATAACAGCATAATTTGTTGTAGTATGTTCCGAAAGCGCCTGTGCCAGGAAATCAATATCAGAAACTTCCTGAACGGCAATAATATCAGCTTCTAACGAATCAATTACCCTCAAAGCATTTGCTTTTTGCAATTCAATATCAGAAGGACCATACCCTGAAAGTGTAGATCCGAAGAATTCCATATTCCAGGTAGCAACATCAAATGTCTCTTCCTTCGGAATATCTTCACCTGCGGGTGGTTCAATTACAAATTCTTCCGTACCGGGTAAATCGGGTTCAAACCTGGGAAACACCTGGAGAATTCCGTTAAAACTCCCCACTACCCCTGTTAAGGTAGTGGCTTCACTGGGTTTTCTCCTTCCTATGAGACTTTCTACATCATTGTCTATCCTTATTTCTACCGTACCGGTTGCATCACTTACTTCGTGATTTCCTACGGTAAGCCTTCCCCCTGTTTCAAAAACTATATCATCTATAAATACCAACTGGCCTTCTAATGTTGTTAAGCCGCTAATAGTAGTAACAACAGGAACTACTTCATTACCTTCACTTATTTCAACCACTTCAGTTACAGAACCTAACTGAATCATTGCGTTAAACTGGCTCAAGGCCCCTACTATTTCCAGTTCATCTCCTATTTCATATAATCCCACACCATGTACAGCTGCATAAAAAACAGGTATCCCGGCGGTACCGTCCTGGATAAATGCCGGGCCTCCCAGCTGATCTGATGCTGTAAGAACACCTCGTATCCTGGTTACAGTGCCTTGCGGTAATAGCCTGGCTTCTGCAATGGTTACCAATTCAACTTCTCCCGGGTCGGTTACATCTCCGAACGTCTGCCCGGTATTCACTGCTCCAAATGTACCGGGTATGGCAGACCATGAAAAGTCGGCATATCTTAAACCTGTTCCGGTTAATTGAAGTGAATTTCCAACCGGGCTGGTACTGCTTTGCGCAATACCGATATCTTCACTTGTCATACCATCAGCCGGGCCTCCAACTGCTGTAAAAGACCCTTCGTAACTCAAAAACTGGATAACTTCACCCTCTGCATTTACAAGTGCAATTGCATCGGGCCCGTTTTGAATGGATGAAAAAGGAACCGTAATAAATCCAAAACCATCAGTGGTATTATTAAAAACTCCCGATAAAACCTGTGTATTATAAGATTCTCCATTACTCCCGTTATATAAAACAATACTCCATCCGGTTATATCGGTTCCTGCTTCTCCTGCAAGTTCAATTATTTCATCAGTATCAACACCATCATTATCATAATGAAACTCATTAACGAACACATTGGGAACAGGTTCGCCTAAAACCTGGCTATTATTTGTAGCCCCATACGTTGATGCGGAGGCTTCAGCCCATACAAAATCCTCGTAATTTACACCTTCTCCTGTTAACTGCAGCGAAAACCCTATCGGCGAATCCGATGGTTCCGAAACACCTATATCTTCACTTGTTAATCCGCTTGCAGGTCCGTCTGTAGCTGTAAAACTACCTTCATAGCTTAAAAACTGAATGATTTCGCCTTCTGCATTCACTAAAGCTATCCCATCGGGCGACCCGTTTTGAATTTGTGTAAAAGGAACTACAATAAAACCAAATCCGCTTCCCGAATCCGTGATTGTTTCTGATAATATGGTTGTATCATAAGCGGTTCCATTACTTCCGTTATAGAGCACTACACTCCACCCGGCCAGGTCAATACCGGCTTCGCCTGCAATTTCAATAGCCTCGTTTGCATCTGCACCGGCATTATCGTAATGTATTTCGTTTATAAATACATTTGGTGCCGGTATACCGAATACCTGGTTGTTATTAACAGCACCATAAGTTGATGCTGTTGCAGGGGTCCATTCAAAATCCGAATATGTAGTCCCCTGTCCTGATAGTTGAAGTGAAAAACCTACAGGCGAATTCGTAGGTTCTAAAACTCCGATATCTTCACTAATTAAACCGTCTGCAGGCCCGCCTACGGCAGTAAAACTGCCTTCATAACTTAAAAAATGAACTACCTCAGCAGATGCATTTACAAGGGCTATACCATCCGGCGAACCATTTTGTATTCCTGAAATTGGAATAAAAACAAAACCATAGCCGTTTCCGGCATCTGTTAAAATTCCTGAAAGGGAAACCGAATCATATTCTGCCCCGTTATTTCCATTGTACAGTACCAGGCTCCAACCGGTAAGGTCTGTTCCTGCAGGTCCGACAATCTCAATACCTTCGTTTGTGTCTGCACCGTCATTATCATAATGGATTTCATTAATAAATACCTCCTGCGACCTCCCAATAAAAGAAGAAAACAAGATACTACAGCACAAGAATATTTTTAAAAAAGTAGATTTTTTAATCATGCGTTCTAGAGTTTGATAGGTTTGAATTAGCGTTTAACCCATCATAAGAAGAATAAGGAAGTAGGGTTTGGTGCACTACAAAGTAAGGTATAAAATTATTAGGAAATATCCTCTTCTTTTAACATTAATGATTTGTTGATGTTTAGGTAATAATTTTCCATTATTTATAACCCTTCAAGGTTTGAAACTGATTATCTATTATATAACCCTTGAAGGGTTGAGGCTGATTTAAAATTTATCTTTTCAATCTTCTCTTTAAAAAAAATCTTTAAAACCCTTTCTTCTTTAATCCTGATCAAAAAATGAAAATGATTGAGCATCAGGCAATAGCAAAAAGTATCGGCTATGGGATGGATGTATTCATCATACTTCTTCATGAAATAGCAATAATTTTCATTAGATAAAAAAAGTTTCTCATTTCCATTTGCGCGATTGTAAACGTGATAGGTACTTTCAGGTTCTAATGTAGCTTGTTTGTCAATCATAATCTTGTTGCCCCATTCTCTTTGTATTTTCTAAAAATAAATATGAGGTAATTTCTTTAAAAGGATAAATATAAAAACATTGTTATATTTATTTCTTATAAAAATTGAAGAATTTTCTTAAAATTTTGTATAAAATAATAATAAAAGCCTCACAGTTTCTTATGCTTTGATAAGATGCCTGTGAGGCTGGTTTTTAAAAATTAAGTTTAAAAAATATATACTACATTCTAATGATCATGATTCTCATGTCCTTCTTCCCCTTCTTTCATCTCCTTCTTTTCTTCCTCACTTAGGCTCATTTCCATTTCATGGTCATACTGGCAACAAGAAGGAAGTTCTTTGTAAGCTTCTTCATTACCACCTATTTTATCAGTATCATATCCAGATGCAGCAATAGCTCTATGAACATCCATTACATCTGCTTTTGTATCATCATAATCTACATCAATTCTTTTTTTATCTACATGCCACTCGGCTTTTGAAACGCCTTCAACGGACAATGCAGCTTTTTCAATGGTAGATTTACACATGGTGCAATTTCCCCGAACACCAAAAGAGGCCACATTCATAGCCGTTTCTTCAGTTTCTTCAACTCCAACTTCAGAGGTAGCATCTTTTTCTTTGTTTTCTTCTTTATTTTCGGTTTTACATCCTGTAAATACCATGGCGGCTATTACTGCCATACTTAAAATCATCTTTTTCATCTTATTGTAATTTAGTTATTATTCTATTGTTTTTATTACTTCTCCGCAGGTGAGCATTGCTTCACCAAAGTACGGATTTCTTATCTCTTTTTCAAAACTTAACCAATTGGCTCCCTTGTTTTCATTTGCCATAGGGCAACGTTGCACATATAACAGCCTGTCCTGATTAGTTAAGTTAGTGGCAACGGCAATCATATTATCAGACAAAATTCTAAAATGATCCCGCTGTCCATCTATATCTTTACTTTTTTGTATGGCATTTAACATATTCTTCATAGCTTCAATATGCTGTTTTTCCATATTTTTTAGTGAAGATACGTCTATTTCTTCCAGCAATTTTAAAGTATTTTTGGCCTGCTCCCTGACTTCATCAACATTAGATTGAACAAACGCATCTTTTAAGGGAATATACGCAGATATTACACCGCTAAAAGCATTTTCAAACGCTTCGTTAAAATCCATTTTCATCATAGCGGCAGAAGAATCTCCTGAAGACTTTTCAGTTTCGGGACTCATCATTGATTTTTTACCCTGGAGCTGGGCAGCTGCATCTACCGTAAAGGTGCCGTTGGTTACAATTTCTTCACCTCCCTGTAATCCTTCCAGGATCACATAGGCATCTCCTGAAGCATCTCCAAGGCTCACCTCCCTCATTTCGAAAACCGGTTGGGAGGGATCGGGTTTCACATACACCACGGAACGTCTTCCGGTCCATAAAATAGCACTTCTTGGTACTGTTATTACATCATCTGAACCGCTTTTCGTCGTACCTTCTATCACTCCTTCTAAAAACATCCCGGGCTTAAACAGATTCTCCTTGTTATTTAAAACCACCCTTACCGTCACAATCCGCCTGGCAGTATCTAAAATGGGATCTATAAAGCTGATTTTAGCTTCAAATTCCTTATCGGGATATGCACTTGTATGTACAGTTATAGATTGTCCTTTTTGAAAAAGGGAAATTTGATTTTCATATGCATCAAATTCGCCCCAAACAGTGCTTAAATTGGCTATTTTATATAAAGATTGCCCCTGATCCACATAATTACCTTCTTCTACCAATTTTTCTGTAACGATACCTGTAACATTTGCATATACGGGAAAATTTTCTTTTACTTTCCTGGAAGCTTCGATCTCCTGGATTTGCTTATCGGTCAATTTCCAAAGTTTTAATTTGTTTCGAACTGCATTATAAAGCTGGGGTTGATTTTCTTTTAACGAAGCTGCCGTAAGCAATTCCTGTTGTGCTGCCATTAGTTCAGGAGAATATACAAGTGCCAGCAATTGTCCCCTGCCTACAGATGCGCCTGTAGAATTCACATACAGCTTTTCTATCCTGCCTCCAAAATGAGCGGTTTGGGTAACACTGGCTTCTTCATTTTCAACTACCTTCCCGGATAACCGGATAACTCCGCCTTCTGCCACTCCACTCCCTACTACTGTAGTTTGTATATTGGCTAAAGCCAGCGCATTTTCAGTCATTTTAAATTGATTGGGGTCCAGTCCTTCTGCGGTAGCATCAGCAGGAATTAAGTCCATTCCACAGATCGGACAGCTCCCTGGTTCGGGACGCATAATCTGTGGGTGCATGGAGCAGGTCCACATTTGCGTAGCTTCTTCAGAGGATGTATGATCATGTGCTTCACTCTCCCCTCTTTCAGCAAAAAACAAATACCCCAACAACAACCCTGCTATTAATATTCCGATGTAAATTATATATTTTTTCATTGTTTAATCATTAAGTGTTAAATACTCCAACATAGCTTTGTTCTTAAAATATATGGAAGTTGCTTTTACTTCTTCCAGTTGAAATTTTAAAATCAGCTGTTGTACTTCCAGGATCTGTTCAAAATCCAGCTTTGCTGTTTCATAAGTGGTTAAAATTACTTCTTCGGCCTGTTGGGCCTGGTGTATATTCTCTTTTTGAGTGTTTACAGTTCGTTTTGCATTCTGTAGGGCCGTTAATGCTTCTTGAAATGCCATTTCCAACTCATTGCTTACATTTACTTTTCTTCTTTCTACAGCCTGTTGTTCCAGTTGATATTGTTTTCGTTTGGAAGTATATTTCTTTGAAAACAGTGGAATGGAGAGCGATACCATGGGCATAATAACATCTTTTCCATTATCGGACACCTGCATAGGGCTCTCTTCTACAAAAACATAATCCAAACCAACACCCAGACTTGGCATTCCTTCTTTTTCGTTCGCTTTTTCCGATTGAAGCAATACATCCTGCTGTGCGTTTAACCGTAGCAACTGCGGATTGTTTATAAGGTCTTCTTTATTAAATTGAACAGTATCTAATTGCAGGGAATCGGCCACAACTACCCGGGCATTAGGTTCCCTGTTTAAGAGCAGGTTGAACGTGGTAACACTGGTTTCATATTCATCACTTACCGATATGCTTTTACTTTCTGTTTCATTGATCTGAATCCGTATTTTTAAAACATCTACCATGGTAGTACGATTGCTTTCCAATTCATTTAATGCCAATTCTTCATAGGTTTTCAGAATTTCCAGGTTCTTTCTAAGAATGGAAAGGGATGCTTTTTTTTCATAGAGATCGTAATACGCCTGTTTTACATCCAGTTTTAATTTTCTTTCCGACAATTCAATATTTTGAAGTTCACTTTCAGACATGGCCGATGCTACATTTTTACGAGCCCCCAGTGTACCAAACCAGGGCAATGGCTGAGAAACAGATAATCTTGTGCGTTGAGGACCTACGCGGGTCTCTACTTCCTGGATGAAATAACCGGCTGATATAGTGGTATTTGGTAAACTCCCTGCTTCATTTACTTTCTCCAGTGAACTTTCATAACCGAATTGCATAGCTTGCAGTTCTGCATTATTATGTACTGCTTCATCAATATAACTCTCAAGGCTTTGCGCTTTTAAAGCTGTGATTGAAAGCATACAAATCATTAAAATTATTATTACTTTCATCTTATACATCCCTTTTATATTTTAATTGAATTTCATTTTTCCAGCTATAAAGTACTGGTACCACAAACAAAGTTATAAGCGCTATAAGCATTCCACCAAAAGCAGGAATGGCCATAGGTGTCATTATATCACTACCTCGACCGGTAGAGGTAAGAATAGGCAATAAAGCAAGAAGAGTGGTTGCTGTGGTCATTAAACACGGCCTGATACGCTGTTCCCCTGCTTCTACTACAGATGCACGGATCTCTTTTATATTTGATGGCGTATTTCTTCGGAACGTTTGGGTGAGGTATGTGGCCATAACCACACCGTCATCTGTGGCAATTCCGAATAAAGCAATAAAACCTACCCATACAGCTACACTTAAATTGATCGTATGAATTTGAAATACCTCCCTGAGGTGTATTCCAAAAAAACTAAAATTTAAAAACCAATCCTGTCCGTAGAACCAGATCATAATAAAGCCACCGGCAAAGGCTACAGCAATACCTGTAAAGACCATCAAGGAAGTAGCTACGGACCGGAACTGGAAATACAGGATCAAAAAGATTATGAACAATACCAATGGAACTACCACCGATAGTGTTTTCTCTGCTCTTAACTGGTTTTCATAGGTTCCAGTAAACTCATAACTGATCCCTTCCGGTTTGGTAATATCGCCAGCTTTCAACTTCTCTTCCAGCAAATTTTGAGCACTTTCTATTACATTCACTTCGGCATATCCGTCTAACTTATCAAATACCACGTATCCTACTAAGAAGGTATCTTCACTTTTAATTACCTGCGGCCCCTGTTCATACCTGATGGTTACCAGCTTACTTAGGGGAACCGGGTTTCCGCCAGGAACGGGCACATAAATATTTTCCAGGTCCTGTGGATTACTGCGCAACTCTCTTGGATATCGCACCCTCACTCCATACCGTTCACGTCCTTCAACAGTTTGTGTAAGTGCCATGCCTCCTACTGCAATTTCCAGGATTTGCTGAACATCGTTAATGGCAAGTCCGTAGCGTGCTATTTTATCCCTGTCTATATCAATTAACAGATAGGGTTTACCTACTATCCTGTCTGCAAAAATGGTTTCTGTTTTTACTCCTTCTACTTCTTTTAAAGCTTCTTCCAACTGCAGGCCAAAGGCTTCAATTTGTTTTAAATCCTGGCCTTTTATTTTAATTCCCATAGGCGCTCGCATACCGGTTTGAAGCATGACCAGACGGGTTTGAATTGGTTGCAATTTAGGTGAGGAAGTAACTCCCGGCAATTTGGTGACCCTCACAATTTCATTCCAGATATCATCGGCAGATCTTATTTCTTTACGCCAGTTTCTATAAAATTCTCCATCTTCGTCTTCAATGAGTTCTGAAGCTTTTATCTTATTTCCGGGAACGATAGTTTGTCCGTTTTTCAGTTCAAAGTAACCGTCATCGTTCGTTTTAAATCGTCGGCGGTTTCCATCTTCATCCAACATATACTCCGGTTTATAAATTATAATATTTTCATACATGGAAAGCGGCGCAGGGTCTAAAGCAGATTCAATCCTGCCGGCTTTCCCTACTACTGTTTCTATTTCGGGAATATTGGCCACAGCCATATCTAATTGCTGCAGCACTTCCTTATTTTTGGTAACACCTGCATGAGGCAAAGAAGTAGGCATTAAAAGAAAGGAGCCTTCGTTTAGTGCGGGCATAAATTCTTTCCCGGTATTTTTCATAATCAGGAATCCACATACTACAATAACAGTGGGAATGGACAGAAACAGTAATTTATTTGCCAGTGCCCATCTTAAAAGCCGGGTATAATAGTTTCTAAAAAATGCAAAGAACCCAAGCAATCCAAAACAGATAAAACTAACAAAAATAAGATTCCAGAAAATATTTTCACCTGCTCCAAGAGGACGCCAGTATTCTGCCAGGAAAAATACAATGGCTATTGCAGATACTATAATGTTTACCTGGTTGGCTTTCGCATCTGATATTTTACCTGTTATTTTCAGTATTCCTGTTATACCGAATGCCAGAAGGATAATCCCTAAGTAATATCCGTATACAATCGTAACACAACCCATTAATGCAATACTTATATTGATTATATAACCCATAGACTGCTTGTAATTCCTTTTTTTGAAAAGGAAAGCTGCAAATGGTGGTATAATAAATAGTGCAATGATTATCGAAGCTGTTAATGCCATTGTTTTGGTAAAGGCAAGTGGCCGGAACAGTTTTCCCTCGGCACCAATTAATGTAAAAACGGGAATAAAACTTATAATGGTTGTTAATACGGCTGTAATGATAGCACCGGAGACTTCGACGGTTGCATTATAGACGACTGTGTTTACAGGAAGGTTCTCTTCATTTTTGTCTAAATGCCGAATGATGTTTTCAGAGAGTATGATGCCTACATCTACCATTGTACCAATAGCAATGGCTATACCGGAGAGCGCCACAATATTGGCATCTACATTAAACAGCTTCATGGCAATAAATACCATAAGAACAGCCACAGGTAATAACCCTGAAATTAGTATGGAGGCCCGCAAATTGAATACCATGATAATAATTACCAGGATCGTGATAAGGATCTCCAGGGTTAGTGCTTCATTGAGGGTTCCAATAGTTTCCTGTATAAGTTCTGTCCTGTCATAAAACGGTACAATAGTAAGTTGTGATTTTGTGCCGTCTTTTAATGTTTTAGCAGGTAATCCGGCGCTGATTTCTTTGATTTTGGATTTTACGTTATTAATGACTTCCATAGGATTGGCCCCATAACGTGATACCACTACGCCTCCTACAACCTCAGCGCCTTCTTTATCTAAGATACCCCTGCGGGGAGCCGGCGCCAATGAGACCGTGGCTATATCTTTTATTCGAATAGGGGTAAATTCTTCGGAAGTGACTACTGCATTTTCAATATCTTCTACTGATTTTACATAGCCCAGCCCCCTGAGTACATATTCAACCTGGTTAATTTCCAAAGTCTGCGCCCCGATATCCCGGTTGCTTTCTTTTACGGCCCTTACAACCTGTTGCAGGTTAATGTTGTATTGCCTCATTAACTCAGGATTTACGTCTACCTGATATTCCTGCACATACCCACCGATTGAAGCAACTTCAGAAACACCACTGGCAGACGACAATGAGTATTTTACAAGATAATCCTGAATGCTTCTCAATTCATGCAAATCCCATCCCCCGGTTACATTTCCATTTTCATCTCTCCCTTCTAACGTATACCAGAAAATTTGTCCGAGTGCAGTTGCATCCGGACCCAATGCCGGGGATACACCTTCTGGAAGTAATCCGGATGGTAATGAATTTAGTTTTTCGAGTATACGGCTCCTGCTCCAGTAAAATTCGATATCTTCTTCGAAGATGATGTATATACTTGAAAATCCGAACATTGAAGAGCTACGAATGGTCTTTACACCCGGTATCCCCAGTAACGAAGTTGTTAAGGGATACGTGATCTGATCTTCTATATCCTGAGGGGAACGCCCCATCCAGGGTGTAAAGACGATTTGTTGGTTTTCGCCAATATCGGGTATGGCATCAACGGAAACAGGGTCATCGGGTAATATACCTGTCTTCCAGTTAAAAGGTGCGTTTACTGTTCCCCATCCTACTAAGAATATGAGTAACAGAACTGCTACGAGTTTGTTTTCTATTAAAAATTTAATGCTGTTATTGAGCATATCATTGAAATTAAGATTTAGAAATAGTTTCATTGCTATAAAAGCATAAAACACTGGCAACCTTCTATGGTATATACCATAAAGGGATAGTTTCTAAAAATTAGCTATCAAATAAGGAAAGTTTGATCCTGGATAAGTATGTCCGTGACCAGAAGAGGTGGAGAATACTCCTTAAAGGGTACTATATTTTCTTTTAACCCTTCAAAAAGATTAATATATGTATAACAGAATGATGCTATAAAAACTTGTTGTTGAAAACTGAGGTCATTATATGATGTTTTAAGCTCATCACTGCCATTGACAATAAGGGTTTCGTCACTACAACAGGACTTTTTTGCAACTTCACATTCAGACGAAACGGAATGTTTCTGAACTTCCATGCCACAGGTTTTGGCATGTGTGAATAATGATACATCAACCAGCATATCTCCACAATAATGCTTGTCTACCATAAAAGAGGTGGTAGACAGGAACACTAAGAGTGCCATGAAAACGGATGATATTTTCTGTCTTGCTTGTTTCATTACTATTACAAATGTACAAAAAATTGTATTTGGTTAATCGTTTAACCGTTAAATCGTTTAATCGGGTTGTTATTATGTTACTGGTTAATTGAGTTATTCGGATTGAATTCTGAAGTTTTTGGTTTGTGGTTTGGAGTTTTGGGTTTTAATTTCTGTTTAATCGGGTAATCGGGTGTTGTTAAATGTTAACGGTTAATAGTTAATTGGATAAAACGGTCAACCTATGTCAGTGAATAATATTTCTGTTTAATCGTGTTCCCGAAGTCTCGGGAGTTGAATTGTTTAATCGGGTGGTTACTCAGTTATTGGTTAATTGAGGTATTTGGACTGGGTTCTGGAGTTTGTGGTTTGGAGTTTTTAATTGGATTAAAGCGGTCAACCTATATCCGGGACGTACATCATCCGTCACCCGTCACCGGTCATCTGACAAAAAACATTCTGCATTCATCATTTTAAAATTCGTCCTTCGTAAATCGTACTTCTAACTTCAATTTATTGTTCTATGTCAGTAGCAGAAAATTCTGTGAGCTCCCCTTCTTCAAACCTCATAGAAACTTCAATAGGATTACAGCATACTTCACAATCTTCAACATAGGTTTGGGAGACAGACGGATCTAATAACATAGATATTTCTTCCCAACAGTATGGACACTGGAAAAAATGTTCGTACATATTTTTATATTCTAAGTTAACGTATTTTTTAAACAAACAGGTTTTTCTAAAAATGAAATAATACAATCCATAGCTCTTGACAAGTATTTAATTAACAATAATAATTAAATTTACGACCTCTCTCTTTTAAATATAAATAATGAGTGAAAAAATAACTATTTATGATATTGCTGAAAGACTCAATATAACTGCAGCAACCGTTTCAAGAGCTTTAAACAATAATCCGAGAATAAGTGCCAGTACGCGTAAACTTGTAATGGAGACGGCTGTTGAAATGAATTATAAACCAAACATGCTGGCATTGGCATTAAAAAGTGGAAAAAGTAACAATGTAGGTGTTATTGTTCCTTATATAGACAGATACTTTTTTTCTTCTATTATAAGGGGGATTGAAGAAGAACTGTACCCTCATGGATACCACGTTATAATTTGTCAGACTTTTGAAATAGAAACCAAAGAAATTGAAACAATTAACACGCTCTTAAATGCACAGGTAGATGGTATCCTGATGTCCATTTCCAAAGCTACAATAGATCTTGAACACTTTAAAGGGGTGTTAAGTAAAAATGTTCCGCTCATTTTTTTTGACAGGAAAAAAAATATAGAAGGTGTGAGCACTGTTACAATCGACGATTTTAAAGGCGGATATGAGGCTACAAAACATCTTATTGAGCAAGGCTGTAAACGTATTGCCCACCTATCAGGTGACAGGTCTTTAGAGATATACAATGACAGGTTTGAGGGTTATAAGCAGGCGTTAAAGGAAAGTAACATTCCGTTTGATGAACGCTATGTGCTACAAACAAAAAGCGATATAGAAGCAGGTAAAAAAGCTATTGACAAATTGTTAAAGCTTAAAGAACGGCCAGATGCTGTGTTTTCCTCAAGTGATTATATTGCACTTGGCGTTATACAACAACTAAAAGCTAAAAATATTAAAGTTCCTGAAGACTTTTGCGTGGTTGGATTCAGTAACGAACCCTTTACAAAGTTTATGGAACTATCCATTACTTCTGTAGATCAGTCTACTTTGGAGATGGGCAAAATGGCCGCAAAAGTATTCTTAAAGCAAGCAGGTGGTCGGGTAAAAACCGATCAGAAAGTTGTCTTAGCCCCTAAATTAGAAATCAGAAAATCATCTTTAAAAAAGTAAAGTTCATCTATAAAGAGACTCCCCTGCGCCAGGGTATAAAATCATTTTGATTAAGTTCCATTGCCTTGGTTTTTATTTTTCCGCTGGCTACCTGAACAATAAAATCCAGCATCTCTTCTCCCATTTCTTCTATTGTTTTTTCACCCTTTATAACAGGTCCGGTATCCACATCTATAATATCAGACATTTTTTTTGCCAATTCTGAATTAGAAGATACTTTGATAACAGGTACAACAGGGTTTCCGGTGGGGGTTCCTAATCCTGTAGTAAACAAAATTATATTTGCCCCGGACCCGGCCATTGCTGTTGTACTTTCAACATCATTACCTGGTGTGCATAGTAAATTAAGCCCTGGTTTTTTAATATATTCGCCATAATCCAGCACATCTACCACTGGGGAAGTACCTCCTTTTTTAGCTGCTCCGGCAGACTTCATTGCATCGGTAATTAGTCCGTCTTTTATATTTCCCGGTGATGGATTCATATCAAAACCGGATCCTGCATCTATTGCAGATTTTTCAAAAGCCTGCATAAGGTTCAAAAACTTATCTGCATTTTCCTCATCAACGCATCTGTTTATTAATTCTTGTTCTACTCCACATAACTCCGGAAATTCTGATAAAATAGCAACTCCTCCTAAAGCTACCAACAAATCGGACACATGGCCTAAAGTCGGATTCGCTGAAATCCCGGAAAAACCATCAGACCCCCCGCACTCTAACCCAATTCTTAATTTAGACAGGGATGCCGGTTTTCTTTCAATCCTATTTGCTTTTTTTATAGCCTCAAATGATTCTGTAATAATGGTATTCAGCATGGTATCTACTGTACCCATTTGTTGTTGTTCAAATATTAAAACAGGTTTATGAACGGCATTTACGGCTCTCAGGGCATCCTTAAATATCTGGATCTGTAAATTTTGGCATCCTAAACTCAGTACAGTAGCGCCCGCAACATTCGGATTATTCACATAGCCGGCCAGTAGTTTAGCCAGCGTTTCAGAATCCTGCCGTATCCCACCACATCCGCCCTGGTGTGTAATGAATTTTACTTCAATATTATCTAAAACGTTATTGGAAATAACAGGGGCATCTTCATAGCTTTCTCCATTATTTATTAATGAACGAAGTAAAAGCCTTTGGCTGCTCACCTCCTGTTGTTGTAAAAGTTCTTTTTCAAAAACTTCTTTTAAAATCTCTATATTACGATTTTCGCAAAATACCAATGGGAAGAAAAGCCATATATTCGAAGTTCCAACTTGTCCGTCTTCCCTGTGATAGCCTAAAAAAGTTTTGTCTTTCCATTTATCAATATTTGGTGGTGTCCAGCTTACACTTTCTGTTTTCTTCTCTGTTTTTTCACTTTCATGTCGTACGTTCCCTGTAGTTAAAACTCCGCCCTTTTCAATTATTTCACTAGCCTTACCAACAAGAACCCCGTACATTATAATTCTGTCCCCCACATTCAGTCCGGTCAGGGATATTTTATGTTTGGCTTTGACGTCAGATACTATTTTTATTGTTTGCCCTTCAAAGTCAATCACATCACCTGCCGATAAATTGAGTAGCGCTACGGCTACATTGTCTAACGGATGTACTTTTATTAATTTCTTCTGCACTTTTTATATTCTTTATTAAAATTCCTTACTAAAGTTAAGAAATCCTTTTTCAATTCCATTATTTTCAATTTCCAGTAATGCTACGGCTATAGCATTTGTTAAGTTTGGAATATGATTTAAGTCCTGGCCCCAAAAATCATTTCTTGCCAAAACTACTTCTGCAATTTTTGTATAATTTTCCAACAACCATATTTCAGAAAAAGCCATAATTATATCAGTACTATCATTTACAGGTAGTTCTTTATCCTTCCATACGCCTTTATAAAAACGTATTAAACAGGCGAAGGCAAATGTTAAATGTATTGGTAATTTTTTATGAATTTCTATATATTCAAGTAAACTAGGTAAAACCCTTACTTTAAATTTTGATATTGAATTTAATGCGATACTGGATAGCATGTGTTTAATAAATGGATTTCTGAAACGGTCAAAAACTTCATCTGCAAAACTGCAGAGTTCCTGTTTCTCCATATTTAAAGTTTCTATGATTTCTTCATATACAGCTTTTTGGATAAAACTTCCAGTAAAGTCATCATTGATAGTTTCTTCAACCGTAAGATTGCCATACATAATGGAAAACGGAACCATGACGGTATGGGCCCCATTTAATATCCTCACTTTTCGGGTACGGTAAGGTTGCATGTCCTTTACTATTTTTACATCCAGGCTTGTTTTACCGAAAGGTAATTTTTTCTTTAAAGCCTCATCACCTTCAATAACCCAAAGAAAAAAAGTTTCTGCTGTTACAATAAGATTGTCTTCATAATCTAATTGTTTGTTATAAGTATCTATCTGGTCTTTAGGGTATCCGGGGACTATTCTGTCTACTAAAGTGTTATGAAAAGTATTGTGGTTTAATATCCAGTTTTTAAAACCGTCTTGGAGTTGCCAGTCATTTATATATTTTAGAATAATTTCTTTGAGTGTATCGGCATTATAGTTAATAAGTTCGCATGGAATAATAGTCAATCCTTTCTCTTTGTCACCTTTAAAATATATATATCGCTCATACAAAAAAACCGTCAACTTAGCCGGAAACGAATCAGGAGGTTGCATTTGAAGTGAATCTCCCGGCACATAAGCGATACCAGCCTCGGTGGTATTTGAAATTACAAATTCCAGATTCTCCTCTTTTGCCAGGCTTATATATTCATCAAAATGAGTATAGGGATTAATTCCGCTGACTATATTTGAAATTAATTCTTTTTCCTCAATTTCTTTTCCTTTTACAACTCCCTTCATGAAAAGCGTATATAACCCTTCCTGATCATTGAGTACTTCTACGAGTCCGTTTTCTATAGGCTGAATTACAGCAATTCCGGCATTAAACCCTACTTCATTATTTAGTTTTTGAAATGCGTAGCCTATAA
Organism: uncultured Flavobacteriaceae bacterium; assembly: GCA_937901915.1. Taxonomy (GTDB): domain Bacteria; phylum Bacteroidota; class Bacteroidia; order Flavobacteriales; family Flavobacteriaceae; genus Abyssalbus. Next base: position 29,392 of record CALGUD010000148.1, on the reverse strand, counting down.
AAGCCCTTAAAAAATTTCCTTCTCCGAATTGAATAATCTTTATGGGAGGTTTGCTTTCAAGGCCAGTATTTCTTCTATTTAGTTTTTTCATAATAAATGCATCTTTTAGATCAAACAGAACACGTAACTACAACTATGATGGAGAAAAATAAGTTCAAAGTTACCATAATCATGTTATAAAATAATGACAGCAGTACTTTTATAACAAGTCATCCAAACTCCATCAAAGAACACCGAAAACAGCAAGTTTGCGTAATCGATTACGCAAAGGTATTTAAAAATTCGGAGATTATCCAATTAACAGCTATTGTATTATAAAAACGATCCATGACTAGCCTCAGGACAACCCGTTCTTAGTAACCATATTTTTTTATTTAGAAAATGAGTAACGGGTTTATTCGTTATTGTATGAATTTTAGTAATTTGGAAGATTGTAAAAATATTGACTGATAAAATGAACCTTAGTTACAACTCCAAATATCCCTCCATAGAAGACCTGAGGGAAAAAGCTAAAAAGAAGATTCCCAAATTTGCTTTTGAATATTTGGATGGTGGATGTAATGAAAATATCAATATTCTTAAAAACACTTCTGAATTAAGGGAAGTTGAGTTAAAACCTTATTATTTATCAGGACATACAGGTTCTTCGATGAAAACAAACCTGTTCGGGCATGAATACGATGCTCCTTTTGGTATAGCCCCGGTGGGATTACAAGGGCTCATTTGGCCAAAATCCCCGGAAATTCTTGCCAAAGCTGCTTTTAAGCACAATATTCCATTTGTTTTGAGTACTGTAACCACGAGCAGTATAGAAAAAATAGGTGAGATTACCGAAGGTAAAGCATGGTTTCAATTGTATAACCCTGTAGAAGACAGCCTAAGGAATGACATCATTAAAAGAATTGATGCTGCAGGATATCCTGTTTTAGTATTGCTATGTGATGTTCCGACATTTGGTTACCGGCCATGCGATATTAAAAACGGACTCGCCATGCCTCCAAAAATGTCAATTAATAACATCATGCAGATTTTGGGCAAACCTGAGTGGGCTATTAAAACACTACTAAACGGTCAGCCTAATTTTGCCACTCTCAAACCTTATATGCCTCCCGGACTGGATTTAAAGCAGTTAGGGAAATTCATGAATGACACCTTTAACGGGCAGCTTAATGAAGATAAGATCTCCAGGATCCGTGATTTATGGAAAGGTAAACTTGTGTTAAAAGGTGTGGCCAGTGAAGAAGATACCGAAACTGCCATAAGATTAGGCTTAGACGGTATAATTGTTTCCAATCACGGAGGGAGGCAATTGGATGCAGGTCAATCTACCATAAAACCATTGGTTCCCATAGCAAAAAAATATGGGAAGCGGATAAAAGTCATGATGGACAGCGGGATCCGCACAGGCCCTGATATAGCTCGTGCAGTAGCGAGCGGGGCAGAATTTACTTTTTTAGGAAGAAGTTTTATGTATGGTGTATCCGCCTTGGGTAAACAAGGAGGGGATCATACAATTGCTATATTAAAAACGCAATTACAACAAGTAATGGATCAGGTCTGTTGTGAGCGCATAGAAAATTTACCTGAACATCTTGTTTAAATACTGATATGATAAATGATATCTAAATAATAAAAGAAAAGAGCACAGTAACCAAATTATTAAAACCGGATATTTAAAAGTTGTCCGCTAACTTGTAAAGCTTGTAATTCAGCAAGTTTGGCCGTATATTTTGCCTGATTCCTGGATAAAGTAGCGTTTAATAAATTTATTTGTGCTTGTCTGAATTCGATAGAATTAGACCGTCCAATTTTGTATCGTTCTTCCGTCCTGTTAAAATTATTGAGGTTGGTTGCAACATTTTTCTCCTGTGCTTGTAGTACATACAAGGCATTCATATACGTCTCCCAGGCATTTTTAATATCTCTTTCTACTTCCAGAAGGATTTGTTCTTTAAAAAGCTCCTGGTTTTCATAGGTAATTTTAGCATTTTTAACCGTAGTAAGTGTACGCCCTCCATCAAACAGGTTCCAGGTGAGGTTTAAACCCGCAGAAAGCCCTGTAGAAGTATTTTGTACCGTAAATGGCAATGGACTAATAGCGTGAAGGTTAAAAGTTTCTTAAAAATATGGCACGTGATTTAACCCTCTATTTCTTCTGTAATTTCTTCCCATTCAGTCATTAAATCTTCTAATTTCCTTTTTTTTGCTTTATAATTATCAAAAAAATGAGGTTTCGCTGTAGTCTCATCATAATTATTGGCAAGAGCAACATCAGCCTCTGCAATTTCTTTTTCAAGGTCGGCTATCTGAGATTCCACTTTGCTCAACCTGTTGGTAAGTGTCTTTGATTTTTTCTGCTCATTGTAAAGGCTTTTATTTTTGTTTCCCTTCCCATTTACTTTTTCAACTTTATCTTTCTTTTCAATCTCTCTGAAATCATCCACTTTACGCTGCTCGAGGTAGAAGTTAATATCTCCTAAATATTCTTTAATTTTTTTATTTCTGAATTCATAAACTTTGTTGGTTAACCCTTGGAGAAAATCACGGTCGTGAGAAACTAATATTAAAGTGCCTTCAAATTGCTGAAGTGCTTTTTTTAATACATTCTTTGATTTTATGTCCAGGTGATTGGTGGGCTCATCCATAATAAGTACATTAAAAGGCTGCAAAAGCATTTTACAAATAGCCAATCTGTTACGTTCGCCACCGGATAGAACCTTTACTTTTTTATCAACCTCATCCCCTCTAAATAAAAAGGACCCTAGCATATCGCGAACCCTTACCCTGTTTCCGTCAGTGGCTGCATCAAGCATGGTATTAAGTACAGTCTTTTCCCCATCTAAATATTCTGCCTGGTTTTGTGCAAAATAGGCTAGTTTTACATTATGCCCTAACTTTAAATGACCTTCGTATTTAATTTCATTTACAATTATCTTTGCCAGCGTACTCTTTCCTTGACCATTTTGTCCGACAAAGGCTGTTTTGCTCCCACGTTCAATCAGCAAACTCACATCTTTCAAAACATCTTTATCCCCATAGCTTTTGGATATACTGTCCATTTCCAGCACCACTTTTCCAGGTTGAACAGATACCGGAAATTTCACGTTCATTACTGCGTTGTCTTCTTCGTCAACTTCAATACGGTCAATTTTGTCCAGCTTTTTTATTAAAGATTGAGCCATAGAGGCTTTACTAGCCTTGGCCCTGAATTTCTCTATTAATTTTTCGGTTTGCTGAATTTGCTTTTCCTGGTTTTTAAAAGCATTCATTTGTAATTCGCGCACTTCGGCCCTTAATTCGAGATATTTAGAATACGGTTTATTATAATCGTATATTTTACCAAGGGAAATTTCTATAGTACGATTCGTTACATTATCCAGAAACATTTTATCATGGGATACGATTACCACAACGCCGCTATAATTTTTCAGAAATTCTTCCAACCAAATTATAGATTCTATGTCGAGGTGGTTTGTAGGCTCATCCAGTAATAAAACGTCATTATTTTGAAGTAATAATTTTGCCAATTCTATACGCATTCGCCAACCACCTGAAAAAGTATCGGTTAGCTTATTAAAGTCTTCCCTTTTAAAACCTAATCCTAACAGTACCTTTTCAGTATCTCCCTGATAATTATACCCTCCCAGGATTTCATATCGATGAGTTACATCACTTAAATCTATCATTAATTGATTATAGCCCTCACTTTCATAATCAGTCCTTACGGCTAGGTCGTGATTTATCTTTTCTAGCTGAAGTTCAAGGCTTTTGATCTCTTCAAAAGCTTCATAAGCTTCATCTAAGACTGTACGTCCTTGAATAAAATCTATATCCTGTTTTAAAAAACCTATTTTAATATCTTTATCTGAGGCAATTACACCGGTATCAGGCTGCATTTCCTTTGAAAGTAATTTTAACAGTGTTGATTTTCCCGCACCATTTTTCCCGATAAGACCTACCCTATCTCCGGAATTTAACCTGAATGAAACTTCTTCAAACAGATATTCCCCTCCGAAAGCAACTGATAAATTATGAATGTTTAACATAGTAGTTTTCTATTGTAATTAAAACTCTTATAGTTTTACTGTACTTTTGTTTTAAAATTTTTTGCAAATGTTAAAAAAAGGAACGAAACTATATAGCATTTTCACAGGAACTTGTCCAAAATGTCAGAAAGAAAGTATGTACCAATATAAAAACATGTACAATCCTTCTAAAACACTAAAAATGAATGAACGTTGTTCACACTGCAAAACCAAATATAAAATAGAGCCCTCTTTTTTTTACGGAGCTATGTATGTAAGCTATGGAGTTGGTATTGCTTTTGCTGTGGCTGCCTTTGTTATTTCTTTTCTCATTATCGGAACTGATCTTATGACATCTTTCATTGTGATTATTGCAACCCTGATTGCATTTATGCCGGTTATTATGAGGCTTTCAAGAAATATCTGGATAAATTTATTCATTAAATACGATCCCCAAGCTGCTAAAAAGTAGTTTTAAATGCTTTATATTGTTTTTTTAACCTTTGTATGTCTATTTCTTTTTCCAACGGAACTTTATTTTCAATGAAATTATAAAGTTTATCGGCCACATAAGGGCCTATCATGACCCCTCTGGTGCCTAATCCATTTAAAACATACAATTGCCTATGATCCGGATGAACGCCTGTAAGGGGCTTTCTATCTGCAACTATAGGACGTATGCCCGCTACATGATCTATTACTTCATACTCACAGTCCAGAAATGTATTTAGCTTTTCCAATAGTTCTTTCTTGCCCTTTTCTGTGGGTTTATTGGTAATATCTTCCCATTCATACGTTGCTCCTACTCGGTACAAATCATTGCCCAGTGGAATCACAAAAACCGAAGACTTTAAAACAAAGTCAATCTTAAGTTTTGGAGCTTTAATAGTCAACAGTTCACCTTTGGCAACCTTCAATTTTATCCAATTAAAAAAAGGATTTTTCACAAGTCCAAAACCTTCAGCAAAAACTATTTTCCTCGCTTTGATACCTTTGTAAAGAACATAATCATCCTTAAGTTCTACCAAGCTATAATCAAACCTTTCGGTTATATATTTATCGGCCAAATATTTTTTATACTCATTTTGAAGTATAAATGTATCAATCCTCCCGGTATCGAGCACTTCTCCATATCCATAGTCAGCTTTTATATATTGATTTGTGTTTTTTATTAAATGCGTAGATAAGTAAGGTTGAAGGTTGGGGTTATCTGAAGCTTCAAACCAGCTGTTTTGTTCACTAACAGATGCAAATCTCCTGTAAAGTGGATCCCTGTAGTCGAGTTTTATTTTTAATTTTTCTTCTAATCTCTTATATAGATTTAGGGCAATATTTAATTGCTCTTCTGCCTTCCACACTTTGGTAAAACGTTTTAAAACTACCGGATTGTATAATCCTCCCGCTACAGTGGATGATTGCTGGGATGCATCATCAAAAACAAAAAAGTCTTTATTGTTTTCTTCCAGGATATCACATAAAGGGATTCCCGCCAGACCTAAACCAACTATTAAATAGTCTACCATATTGCAAAAATAACAAACGCCTTGCAAATGCAAGGCGTTTATATATTTTATATGAATTGGAATTTGTGGTTAATAGCTCCACATATCTTGTTCTTTATCTCTAAGATACTCTTTTAAACGCTGACCTTCAAGAAGTTGAAATAATGCATTTTCGGGTATATAGTCTACAATTTCTCTGTCACCATACACGTTATCTACTTTATAAATATGTGCATTAAACCTTCTTGCATTCAACAACTGATCATAGGTTACTGGTCTGGCAGTATTTTTATGATTAAATACCTGGGATTCATGTAAAATTTCCCGAGCTCCCGGTAACCATACCCAAAACAGTTCAACAAGGTCCTGATGGTCACTATCAATAAAGTTAACATCGGGAGCAACTGGCGCTAATCCAAGCATCCTGTATTTTAATTCTCCCTGGCGTTTATCAAAATACCAAATTCCTTTAATACGCCATTCTTCGATATCTGCAGCGGTCAGGTTTCTAATGTTGATATATTCTGGTGAAATTTCTTCACCTGCATTGAGTTGTTCATATCCCAAGTCTGTAGTATCAACTTTTCTAAGAGTTGCCTGTAAATCGCTTAAGGTTCTTCTATCGGTAAAGTAAGAATCTGAATATACTTGTTCTAATTTACCTGACTTTACTGCTTTAAGAATAACATCGTACAAAGACCTTCTGTCTGCTCCTATTCCCACAGTATCAACCGGGTAATAAAAAGGGAAATTAATACGTTCGTCAAGGTCTATTCTTTCCCATACGGTTTTAGACCAGAGAATATCCCTGTCCCCCACATACCCATAGGGCAATGGAGAATCATGATCTGCTTCTATTTGCTCAGGTGTTTTAACACCTATTTCTTCGGGTGTTTTTGCCGATAACACATTGTCCTGTGCGTACGCAACCCCAGAAATAAATACAAATGCTGAAGCTATTATTAAAAGTTGTTTCCAATTCATAACACACATTAGTTTTTCTAGTTTGTAAGTTCTACTACAACCGGTGATACTTTTTTAAGTTTGTATGACCTGTTATTAGTTATGTAGGCTTCGATATCAAAAAACTGAACAGCCTCTCCTCTCTTAGCTCTTTGCAAGGCACTTTTAGCCCTTGAATCTAACTTATTGCCATTTACCTGAACGGTAGGTTGTCCCGGAACTTTAAATTTGAACCCGCTAATGGCAAGGTTTAAGTCAAAATCAAAGTCTTCAAGTATAGCGCCAACTGTTGAAATTTCAAGGTTAGTCCTGGGCATTTTTACTTCTCCGAATTCACCTCTTACAGTACCGGAAGGCCTTGGAATATCTTTAATCCTGAATTCAGATTGGCTGCTAACTCTTTGTCCGTCAGGAAGTGTTCCTGAGGCTGAAATAGTAACCGATCTTCCAGTTCCTGGATTCATCGCATACTTGCTCCCGCTTGCTTTAGATAATCCGGGTGCCGATGCACTCACTTTATTGTCGGGTATACCCGGAATAGAGATCGTCATAGGATTTGATACACCTCGGTATACTACATTCATTTTATCTGCTGAAATTACAGCTGCATTAGGTTTAGATATCGTAGCAAAAGTTTGTTTTACATCAACAGGTATTTCTTCACCATCCTGATTAAAAATTAACTGTCCTTCTATAACATGGTCACCCGGTGCACCTGCGCTTACGTTAAGCTTTACCCTACCTTCTTCTATAGAGTAATCTTCTTCTTTCAGTTCTCTACCGTCCAGGGTAAGTACAACTTTATTTGGTTTCGTTGTAGCGTCTTTACGTCCTAAAACAATATTTCCGTCAAATGTTTCGCCTGAATAATAAGCTGATTTAGGCTGCTCTAATAAAGTAGTATAATTAGTCATCGAAACTTGTCCCTTCAGAGCACCTTCCAACATCTTTGTCAAAATATCTTCCTCAGTAGTTTTAATATCTGTTTGCATTTGAGTTAGTTTGGTTAAAGATGCTACTAAAGGGAATCCCTTAAAGTGATAATCCAACCAATCAACCGGACGTCCGTCACGGTTTTCAACTTTACCTTCTTCCCCTCCGGTATCAAAGCGATCTTCAACAGTTCCCTTTAGTTCCGGAAAACTGTCTAAAACTGCCGTTACCGAGCTACGGTATTCTTCAATTTTATTAACGAATTCCTGTCCTTCCGGAGTATAATTGTCTCCTTTAAAAAAATATTGATCCAGGAAATCTGGCTTGTCCATTACTTCATAATCGTCATCATCCTTAACGGTCTCCTTCATTTTGCTTTTCAAATCTGAAAGGTAACTGTTAAATTCTGAAGACAATTGTCTCACAGTCTTTGCGTTCTCATTTAAAAGACCATATCTTTCTGGTTCTTCTATAACATTTGTTTCTAAATTGAGATAAGCCTGTTCATTTCTTTCCGTGCTTTTTGCATTTGCATTGGATAATTTTTCATTCATTAGTCCAAATGCAGAAAGAACTTCTTTACTCATATTTAGTGCCAACATTGCGATGAAAACCAGGTACATTAGGTTGATCATCTTCTGACGTGGTGATAATTTGCCTCCTGCCATTTTAATTAGTTTTTTTTAATAATTATTTGATATTAATACTAATTATTTTCTGTTCATGGCAGTTAACATTCCTCCATAAACCCCGTTCAATGAAGAAAGGTTTGTTGCTAAAGATTCCATTTGATCTTTTAGCTTGCCTGCATTATTGGCAACCTCTTCATTTATGGTTGCTTGTCTGCTGGTACTTTCTAACTGTACTTTATACAAACTGTTAAGTGATTCCATTTGTGCAGCGGCCAAAGATAATTCCTCGCTGTATTTTTTAGTTGAAGCAATAGCATCAGCTGTAGGGGCTATATTTTTTGAAGCCACTTCAAAGTTTCTGATACTATCTCCCAAACTTTGGAACAAAGAAGAATCTACCCTTGCTTCTTTTAACATTTGATCCAATTTCTGAGAAAGCATCCCTTGCGGCGTTTCTTCTTTATTATTTCCTCCTGATTTTCCTCCTGCCAATTCGGGGTAAACAAGTGACCAGTCTAAATCGTCTTCAACAGGTTCAAAGGCTGAAATAGCAAAAATAACTGCTTCGGTAATAAGACCAACGGCTAATAAAAAACCACCACTTATCCCCATAAATTCCCAGTGTAAAATTTTAAATAATGCGCCTAAGATAACGATTGATGCTCCTAATCCGTAAGCCATGTTAAACAGCTTTTTCGAAGATTTTGATTGTGCCATAGTAATTAGATTTTAGTTAAGTTAAATAAATATTTGGTTTTTAAAATAGATTTACTGCTTAGTAGCTGTTGATTCAGTACCCATGTAATCCTGAACTGCCCTGAAACCAATATAGCTTCTTGCAGAATCCTGATATTCATAATCCCGGGTACTAACCTGTAAAAAATATGCAACATCTTTCCAGGAACCTCCGCGAATAACTTTACGTTTGTTCTCGTCATCGTAGTTATTCGGGTTCATGGTTGAAACGTATTCATAAGAGTTGGGATTGTATGAAGAATTTGTCCACTCTGAAACGTTTCCAGCCATGTTATAAAGATCGTAATCGTTGGGCTCATATGATTTAGCCTCAACTGTGTACAGTGCCTCGTCTACTGCATAATCACCTCTGAGAGGTTTAAAGTTTGCCATAAAACATGCCCTGTCATTCATCAGATATGGTCCTCCCCAAGGATAAGTCCCTGATTCTATGCCCCCTCTGGCAGCATATTCCCATTCTGCTTCTGTTGGAAGCCTGAATTGATTAACAAACTGCTTATTTCTTCTCTTTTGCTCGTCATTCTTAAATTTAGTTCTCCATGCGCAAAATGCTTTTGCCTGTCTCCATGAAATACCTACTACCGGATAATCGCTATATGCATCGTGCCAAAAATAATCATTATGCATGGGTTCATTGTATGAATAGCTAAAGTCTTTGATCCAAACGGTTGTATCTGGATAAATTTCTATAACTTCATGTCTTAAGAAATCTTTTCTTCTTCCTGTTTTAGCCCTTGCTGCTGCTTCAATGTCCATCCAGTCATAGCTGTACAACAATTTATTAACATCAATAGTCCTGCGTCCGTTATAGCTTTCTTCCAATGGAATATACATTGAATCCATTACTTCAGTATAGTATTCATCAGGATATTTCTGTGTATTCCATTCAATATCTATGTCCTTGTTGAGTTTTCTGTCTTCATAGGTATCTGACATACTATAATAGTTATCATACATATACTTATCATAAACAGATTGACCGGTGGAGTCGGCATCTCTAAATGCATAATCGCCAATTCCTCCATTTCCATCAGGAGCCATTCCAAGCTCATCTGCCATTATAGCTAATTTTGATCTTACAACGGAGTCTTTGACCCATTCTACAAATTGACGGTACTCACTATTGGTAATTTCAGTGTCGTCCATGTAGAAAGACCGGACTGTTACAGTTTTAGTAGGTGCATTATAAACATCGGCTACATCATCTTCAGCTTTACCCATTATAAAAGCTCCACCAGGTATCAAAACCATCCCATGAGGTTTTTCAGGAAGCCATTTCTTCCCCTTAACACCAGTCAAATCACCTCTACCATTGGAGCCACAGCTATAGGCAAATAAAACTACAATAGTTAATAATGATAGCTTTCTCATATAAGTTTTAGGTTAATTCATTAAGATTTAAGGATGTAAACCTATCTAAATAATTTTAAAAAAACAACACCCGAGCAGTTTTTTCTTTGTTTTTCTTCAATTTTCCAGATTTTCACTATCCGCAAATCTAAAAAGTCATCTTTTTTATTGCTTTCCACCAACGCTCGGGGATTACATTGTTGCATGCATCTAAATAATCCTGATTGGTACATGGTAATAACGCATGCCTTTTTAATTTATTATCTAAATTTTTTATTTGGGGCATTTCCATCCACCATCTTCCTGTAATATTACTTTTATAAAAGTATAATTGTTCATCTTCTATAGGCACAATATATTTCTCATAATCAACCTCATTGGTAAAAGGATAATCTTTTTTTCTAAAATTTACCCCCTCAATAAAATACCATATAATTTGTGCTACCAATTGTGAAAATTGAGGTGTATTATGACATTCATAAATACCAAACACAGAAAGTTTATCACTTATTCCTGCATATCTTGAAATTGCACATATTTCTCTTCCGTCAAATCCATTTGGGGATGCATAGGGCACATTCCCTATCTCACTACCTTTAACCGATGCCATATCGATGCTAATTACATCGGCATCCCGTAAAACAGGCTCTACAATTGCAATATTGTTAATTACTTCGCCTAATCTATAAGCATCAAAAAACAACTTGTCCATCAAATCTATTTCTTCTTGTGCATTAAAATAGGTTTGATAGCCTATATTCGAAAAATTAAAGAGATTATTAGGCTTTTCTACTATTATTTTACTCATATAAGATTGAGAAGATATGAGTTCGTCATCCATTCCAAAATCAAAACGGCTGTCAACCGACACCATGTTTACCATTCTGCTTAATTTATCGAAACCTCTGTAAACAGCATAGCATAAATCCTGACTTCCACCTATAATAACAGGTATAATATTTTTATTAACCAGGTTTTCAACCAATTGAGAAAGGGCAAAATAAGTGTCTTCAATAGTTTCCCCCGGTTTTATATCCCCGATATCAGCTATCCGGGTATTCCAGTTTCCAAGGAAGAGTTTATATAATTCAATTCTGGTGGAAGATAAATTGAGTGTATCCCTGGACTTTATGGTAGCATTCCGGACCTCATTAACACCTACAATTATTATCTTCATGCCTTCCAGATCGGGAATTCCTCCTTTTCCTGAATGAACTGCAATATTTTTACCCAGAGATTGCTTCGGCAATAACTGATTGTGTGCTAAAACTACATTATCGACAGGTGATAAAAATTCAAAGTCCACTTATTATCTATTTTTTAGATTTTGCCTTAGATTTCTTTTTCGGAGTTTGTTTTTCAATGATCCCTTTCACATCATCCAACGTTAATTCAGAAGCATCAATGTCTTTTGATAATTCAATTTTAGTTTTTCCTTTAATAATATTAGATCTTCCCCATCTTGCTTTCTCAACCCTTATGCCTTCTTCTTCCCAATTATGGATAACTTTTTCTTTGTCCTTTTTCAATTTGTATTCAATCAATTCTTCAACATCGTTTTGAGAAAGGTTATCAAAATCATACTTTTTGTTTACATTAATAAACATGTTATTCCATTTAATGAAAGGACCAAACCTGCCTTTGCCTTTACTCACTTCCAGCCCTTTATATGTTGCTATTGGCGCATCGGCTTTTTGTTTTTGCTTAATAAGTTCCACAGCTCTTTCAAAAGTTACTTCAAAAAGATCCTCTCCCTTATCCAGGGAAATAAATTTACCTGCAAAACGTACGTAGGGGCCAAACCTACCAGAATTCACTTCTATTTGTTCACCTTCATATTCCCCTAATTGCTTTGGTAATTTAAAAAGCTCCAGGGCTTCTTCAAAAGTCAAAGAGTCTATTGACTGGTCCGGCAGTAAACTTGCAAATTGAGGTTTTTCTTCTTCATCAGCTGTCCCTATTTGAACCATAGGGCCAAATCTTCCCAAGCGTACGCTTAATTGCCTGCCCGATTCCGGGTCTTTACCAAGTATACGCTCACCGCTTTCACGCTCGGCATTTTCTTCTACATTAACTACATTAGGATGAAAGTCCTTATAAAAATCCTTAATCATTTTTGTCCAGTCTTCTTCCCCTGAAGCAATATTATCAAAATCCTGCTCTACCTTTGCCGTAAAATTATAATCCAGTATTGATGAAAAATGATTCACCAAAAAATCATTCACTATCATACCTATATCTGTAGGCACTAACTTTCCTTTATCAGAACCGACTGTTTCGGTAAGTCCTGCTTCTTTTATTTGATGGTCCTGAAGTATTAACTGCGTATATTTTCTTTCAACACCTTCTACCATTCCTTTATCAATATAACCCCTGTTTTGAATGGTTGATATAGTGGGTGCATATGTAGAGGGGCGGCCAATACCCAGCTCCTCCAGTTTTTTAACCAGTGAGGCTTCCGTATAACGATACGGTGGCCTTGTAAATCTTTCTGTGGCTGTAATATGATTTTTAAATACTTCTTCGCCTACTTTCATTTCCGGCAACATCCCTTCTTGTTCTTCATCTTCTTCATCAGTCCCTTCAAGATATACTTTCAGAAAACCTTCAAATTTGAGGACCTCTCCATTTGCCGTAAAAAGTTCTTTATGTTTATTGGCTTCAATTTTTACATTAGTGCGTTCCAGTTCGGCATCACTCATTTGAGAGGCTAAAGTTCTTTTCCAGATGAGTTCATACAATCTGGCCTGGTCACGCTCAATTGTTACTGAATGCCTGGACATATCAGTTGGACGAATAGCCTCATGTGCTTCCTGGGCTCCTTTGGATTTGATAGTGAAACTTCTGGGCTTACTGAATTCTTTCCCGTAAGATTTCACTATTTCATCTTTCGCAGCCTCCACAGCTTCCGAGGATAAATTTACACTGTCTGTCCTCATGTATGTAATAAGCCCTGCTTCATATAAACGCTGAGCCATATTCATGGTTTTTGCTACCGAAAAATAAAGCTTTCTGGATGCTTCCTGTTGCAATGTTGATGTTGTAAAAGGTGCTGCAGGTGATTTTTTTGCAGGCTTTGTGGTTAAATCGGCTATTTTAAATATTGCAGATGCATTTTTTTCAAGAAAAGCTTTCGCCTCTGCTTTAGTGTTAAAAGAGTGAGATAATTTTGCCTTAAATATTTTTCCTTCGCCTGTCTTAAACTCTGCAATTATTTTAAATGAAGCCTCCGGATTAAAACCGTTTATTTCTCTTTCCCTTTCTACAATTAACCGTACAGCTACAGATTGTACCCTGCCTGCTGAAAGTCCGGTTTTTATTTTTTTCCATAAAACGGGGGATAATTCATATCCCACCAAACGATCCAGAACCCTTCTCGCTTGTTGTGCATTAACAAGATTGTAATCTATGCTCCGTGGATTTTCTATTGCCGCTGTAATTGCTTTTTTAGTTATTGAATTGAATACAATACGCCTGGTTTTGGTTTTATCCAGTTTTAAAGTTTCGGCTAAATGCCATGCAATAGCCTCCCCCTCACGGTCTTCATCACTTGCTAACCACACTACATCTGCATTCTTCGCTAAATCCTTTAACTTTTTTACTATTGTTTTTTTATCAGAGGATACTACATATTTTGGTTTAAATTCTTTATCTACATCAACCCCCAACTCTTTTGACGGAAGGTCTGCTATATGTCCGTAACTGGACTCCACCTGGAAGTCTTTCCCTAAAAATTTTTCTATGGTTTTTGCCTTTGCAGGTGACTCAACAATTACTAAATTCTTTGCCATTTAATTTTTTTTTCTGAATACAAAAGTATAGAAGATTTTTAATACTTGCGGACAAGCACCTTATTAAAAACCAAAAAACCACACCGGAGAGCGTGGTTTTACCTAGTAAAAAAATATTTTAGTGGAGAGAAAACTGACTTAATAGATCAATTCCTTCATCAGAATACTCATATTGAAATAAAACATTATCCCCGATCATTAGTAAACGTTCTTCCAGTGGAATCACATCGTATGTATCAATATCGGTAAAATGATCCAACAATTCCAGGTCTTCTACATTTGTTTTATCATAAACCTTGAGCCCGGAAGAACCGTCGCATATAAATAATAAATTATCTTTTATTCCAAGGCCATAGGGATTATCCATCGGATATGAAACAGTAAGTTCGGGGTTTTCAAGATTGGTAATATCCACTATTTGGAGGCTACTGTCTAAGGCTCCACAAAAATTTCCTCCCCGCAAAGTTATATAGGCATAGGTATCATCAACTACAACAGGGTCGCACGCAGTGCCATGTTGAAATTCCGAAACAAATTCGGGTGAAGCAGGTGATGTGATATCATATATATACATACCTCTCATGCTTCCTAAAAACAAATGATTTCCCCTGTTAAAAATGGTTTCAATATCAAACCCAGCAAAAACATTACCTGTACTTTCCGGAGATTCAAGGTTAGAGATATTAAAAATATTGATGTTGTGACTATCAACTGCATACAAGTAATCATTCACTATTTTAAACCTGGCCAGAGATCCACCCTGTCCTGTAGAGCTTTCGGCGGCTGACTCAAAAGCTACCATATCAGTGCCGGGATGTGTATTTGTCTCCCCTATTTTTCTTCTTTCCTCGGTAATCTCCCAACCCACGATAATATCGTTAGGATTATGATTTTGAGTACTGTAGTCAAAAACAACTTCCTGATCAAACGGAATTACTATATATGCCGGAAATACATCTTCCAAGCGTGCAACTTCACTTATATTCTGAATATCGGAAAGATCAAAAACAACCAAATCCATTAAGCTGTCGGCATATAAATAATCCCCTTTCACTTCCATATCCTTGTTAGCCTTGATTTTTATAAAGGCTACTTTCTGAGGGTTAATAGGGTTTGAGTTGTCAATAATATGTATTCCTGAACCCACATCGCCAACTAAAACCAGGTTATTATATACATATATTTTACCAGATTCTTTAATTTGAGCAGGAGCGGTAATATCTACTGAAGACCTGAACGCTTCGAGATCCATATACTCAGGTGTGGCTACATTAACCAATTCGTAATCTACATCATCGTTTTTATCACATGACAGAAATAAAAGTCCGAAAAATGCCAGGGACAACAGTGCTTTTCTTTTCATAATTATTTTTTTTGATTAGTTGTTTTTCTTAAGATGCGGGTTTTATCAAAAAGTTGCGTTAAATTTAAAATGACAATTTGTCACTTCTACGTTTAAAATTTTATCTTTGCAGCCTGATTAGTTGAATTTTGCATTCTATTTATTATATGGAGAAGATTATTGAGGAGAAAAAACAAGGAGAGAGTCTTATCCTGAAACAGGATAATGAAGGCAAGCGTAAGTTATATATTGAAAGCTATGGTTGTCAAATGAATTTTTCTGATAGCGAAATCGTTGCTTCTATTCTTGCTAATGAAGGTTTTAATACTACCCAGCATCTTGAGGAAGCAGATTTGGTATTGATCAACACCTGCTCCATACGTGAAAAAGCTGAACTAACCGTCCGCAAACGCCTGGAAAAATTCAATGCGATTAAACGTATTAATCCCGGGATGAAAGTAGGGGTTTTAGGATGTATGGCGGAACGGCTAAAAAGTAAATTCCTTGAAGAAGAAAAAATAGTTGATATGGTCGTCGGGCCTGATGCCTACAAAGACCTGCCAAATCTTGTCCGTGAAATCGATGAAGGCAGAAATGCCGTAAATGTTATTCTTTCAAAAGAAGAAACATATGGAGATGTTGCCCCTGTTCGTTTAAATAGCAACGGAGTTAACGCATATGTATCTATTACCAGGGGGTGCGATAATATGTGTACGTTTTGCGTAGTACCTTTTACCCGCGGACGTGAGCGTAGCCGTGATCCACAGTCCATACTTGAAGAGGTAGATAATCTTTGGTCCCGTGGTTTTAAAGAAATAACCCTGCTGGGGCAAAATGTTGATAGTTATTTATGGTATGGCGGCGGACTTAAAAAAGATTTTGAGAATGCCACCGATATACAAAAAGCTACTGCAGTAGGCTTTGCAAAATTATTGGCAATGATTGCAGAAGCCCATCCCAAAATGCGGATACGGTTTTCAACTTCCAATCCGCAAGACCTTACTGTAGATGTTATTGAGACAATGGCTGCATATAAAAATATTTGCAAGCACATTCACTTACCTGTTCAGAGCGGCAGTAACCGTATCTTAAAAGAGATGAACCGCCTGCATACTCGTGAAGAATATTTTGAACTGATAGATAATATACGAAAAATTATTCCCAACTGTGCAATTTCACAGGATATGATTACTGGTTTCCCTACTGAAACCGAAGAAGATCACAAGGACACCCTTTCTTTAATGGAGTATGTAAAATATGATTTTGGATATATGTTTACGTATTCTGAAAGGCCGGGTACCCTTGCAGAAAGAAAAATGGAAGACGATGTACCCGAGGAAACAAAAAAACGCAGACTGGCAGAAATTATTAGTTTACAGCAAAAGCATAGTGCATACCGTACCCAAGAACATGTTGGTAAGATTGAAGAAGTGCTCATTGAAGGTAATTCTAAAAAATCGGATCAACATTGGATGGGTAGAAATTCGTATAATACAGTAGTCGTATTTCCAAAAGAAAACTATAAAATAGGAGAATTTGTTAACGTAAAGATTAATGAATGTACAGCTGCGACACTTTTGGGTGAAGCTGTAGGATATTCATGAAGTACGAAGTTAGAAGTACGAAGTTAGAAGTATGAAGGCGGAGTTAAAAAAAAATAAAAAAAACCTTTTTGAACACATAAAGATTAATGGAATCAATTCAAGCCATAAAACAACGTTTTGGAATCATTGGTAACGATGTAAAACTAAATCGTGCCATTGAAAAAGCCATTCAGGTAGCACCTACGGATATTTCAGTTTTAGTAACCGGGGAAAGTGGTGTTGGTAAAGAAGCTATTCCAAAAATCATACACTCACTTTCGCACCGTAAACATGGCAAATTCATTGCTGTTAACTGTGGTGCGATTCCCGAGGGAACAATAGATTCTGAGCTTTTCGGCCACGAAAAAGGTTCTTTTACAGGAGCCACCCAAACACGTAACGGTTATTTTGAAGAAGCTAATGGAGGTACCATTTTTCTTGATGAAGTAGGTGAATTGCCACTTACAACACAGGTACGTTTATTAAGGGTATTGGAAAACGGTGAATTTATAAAAGTCGGCTCTTCAAAAGTTCAGAAAACAGATGTAAGGATAGTAGCTGCAACAAATGTGAATATGTTTGATGCGATAAGAAAAGAAGAGTTTAGAGAAGACCTTTATTACCGTTTAAGTACTATTGAAATCCTTATTCCGCCATTGCGTGAAAGAAAAGAAGATATTCATCTATTATTCAGAAAATTTGCTGCTGATTTCGCACAGAAATATAAAATGCCTACCATCAGGTTAAACGATGATGCCGTTGACTTACTTTTACGATATAGATGGCCGGGAAATATACGTCAACTGCGAAATATAGCAGAGCAAATATCTGTATTGGAACAAAACAGAGAGGTTTCTATTGAAACCTTACGTGCTTATTTACCCGATGCACAAAATAACCTGCCGGCTATTATTAAAAATGGGAAGTCTGATGGGGATTTCGGTAATGAAAGGGAAATACTTTATAAAGTATTATTTGACATGAAAAATGATCTTAATGATTTAAAAAAGTTAACCATGGAACTTATGCGGAATGATAATACCGAAGAAGTCCAGGAAAAACAGGAAACTTTAATTAAAAAAATTTACGGCGACCAAAACATCACAGATTACGAACCCGATGATGAAACTTTAGAAGTTTTAAATTTACCAGAGAAGCGACCCCATGTGGTAGCCCAACCCCCTACTCAGGAAGATAAATATTATTTTGCAGAAGAAATTGAAGAAGAAGAAAGACTCTCTCTTCATGATAAAGAACTGGAACTCATAAAAAAAGCTTTGGAACGCAACAGGGGAAAACGTAAAGCTGCTGCTGCTGAACTCGGTATATCCGAACGAACTTTATACAGAAAAATAAAACAGTACGATTTATAATGTTTTCAATAAGCAGTGTTAAATTTAGAGTAGCTCTAGACCCTTTTTGTAACCAAGGGGTCGGGAAATTAAACCACGTTTCACATCCTCCGAAGCGGAACACTAAGGAGAGGATTAAAAATGAAAATTGAATCTATGAAGAAATTCTTTTTTGTGCTTATAAGCATTTTAACTATTAATGGATGTGGTGTATACTCGTTTACCGGAGTAAGTACAACCGCTGAATCATTTCAAGTTAATAATTTTCAGTATACTGCCCCTCTGTATGAACCCGGATTGGACAGAGCTTTTACAGTTGCTTTGCAGGATTTGATCCAAAATCAAACTAATTTAACATTAACCTCATCAAATGCCGATTTATTGTACGAAGGGGAAATAGTAGAATATAACATTGCCCCTATGAGTGCCACTGCGCAAAATACAGCAGCACAAAACCGTCTTACAATCGGTGTGAATTTGAGATTTTACGACAATAGGAATTCAGAAAATGATTTTGAAAAAAGATATTCGTTCTTTTTTGATTTTCCCGCGGCCACACAGATAACACAGGTGAGGGATGAAGCTTTCCAGGTTATTTTTGAACGTATTACTCAGGATATATTTAATGATACGCTTGCAAAATGGTAATTAATGAATGTAGCTGATTTTACATACTTACTCAATAAGCCTGAAAAGGTTACAGAAGAGAATATTGATTCAATTAAAAAAATAATTGAAGAATATCCTTTTTTTCAACCTGCAAAAGCTGTCTATCTGAAAGCATTGAAAAATCAGGATAGCTTTAAATATAACAACGCATTAAAACATACCGCTGCATACACTACAGACAGGTCTATTTTGTTTGAATTCATTACTTCAAAGACATTTTATCAAAATAAAATAGCAGAAATAATAACCAAACAAATATCCGAATTATACGATATTGAGGTTAATGCCCAGGAAGTTTTAGCTGAAGAAAAAATTGAAAAAGTCGCAGAAGAACAAAAAGCACTCGATCATAAAGTAATATCACAAACCCCTTCTGACAAAAAAGAAATTGTTACTGAAGCTAAAAGTGTAACCACAGAAGCTAAAGTTACGGTAAAAACACCTCCAATAACCTCCTTCGATTTTGACAACGTTAACTCGGAAGCAGTTATGGATCCGTATTTGTTTCAGCCTAAACCAACCATTAAGAATTATTCATTTTTAAAACTGAAACCCACTGAAGATCAAGTTAAAAATGTTAAGGAGCCGGCTCTGGAAGATAAAACTCCCGAAATAAAACCCGAAACCGCGCAGGTTAACCCTGATACGGCGACAGTAAAACCTGAAAAAACTGAAGTAAAGCTTAAAAAGGTTGAAGCAAAATCTAAAAAAACTGAAATAAAACCCGAAACTAAACTGGAAATAGGCAAACCCCTGGATTTTAACCAAGGTGAAAAGCATTCTTTTAGTGAATGGCTTAAGTTATCGGCTATGAAACCAATATCCAGAGAACCTGTTGAAAAAATTGAGCCCGAGAAAAAAAGTGAAATAAAGCCCCCTATAAACAGTTCAATAGACAACAAATTTAAACTTATAGAACAGTTTATAGAAAAAAAACCTAAGATTATCCCTGCTGCCGAGAAAACGCCAAAGCATAATCTAGCAAAAGAAAGGACTGTTGAGAAAAGTGAATTAATGACAGAAACTTTAGCAAGGGTTTACCTGGAACAAAAAAAGTTCAAAAAAGCTATTCAGGCATATAAAATTTTAAGTTTGAAATATCCGGAAAAAAGTAGTTTCTTTGCAGACCAAATTGAAGCTGTAAAAGAATTACAGCAAAAATAATGATATAGAAATGAGTACATTTTCAATTTTTTTAATTCTTATTCTTATAGTAGCATTTTTGTTAGTTCTGGTGATTATGGTGCAGAACCCTAAGGGAGGCGGACTCTCTTCATCTTTTGGAGGAGGACAACAAATAGTTGGTGGCGTGAAGAAAACAGGAGACTTTTTAGATAAAAGTACCTGGACATTAGCTACTGTACTTATAGTTTTGATCCTTTTGTCTAATATGACTTTAAAAACCGGCTCAGCAAGTTCAGAATCCAAAATACTTGAAGGTGAGGATATTGAAAATGTTGTACCTGAAACCGATACTGAAGGAGTTCTGGAAGTGACCCCAGAGTCAGAGGCTATACCACCTGTTCCTGAAGAAGAATAAAGTAAATGCTGATATAAAATATATGAATGCCGGTTTGTCTGACAAGCTGGCATTTTATTTTGCAGAATGTCAGTTAAAGAGCATTGGCATAATTTCTGCCTGACTACTCCAGTTAATCTAATTAAAATTAATTAATCAAAAGTTATAAAAATGGCTAAATTAAACATTAAACCTCTTGCGGACAGAGTTCTGATAGAACCCGCTCCTGCAGAAACCAAAACAGCTTCTGGTATTATTATCCCGGACACTGCCAAAGAAAAGCAACAAAAAGGCAAGGTTGTAGCAGTAGGTCCAGGTACTAAAGAAAATCCTATTACAGTGAAAGTAGGTGATACCGTATTATATGCAAAGTACGGGCATACTGACATAAAACTTGACGGGGTTGATTATGTAATGATGCGAGAAGATGAAATTTTAGCGATTGTTTAAACTCGCTCTTATCCTCCCCGGTACATCGGGAAAATCATCACAGTAAAAAAGTATAATTAAAATAACTTCCCGTTTTTATGGGAATGAAAATAAAACTTTCAAAAAATGGCAAAAGACATAAAATTTAATATAGATGCTCGTGACGGCCTTAAGCGAGGTATTGACAAACTTGCAGAAGCAGTAAAAGTTACTTTAGGCCCAAAAGGCAGAAATGTAATTATTAGTAAATCATTCGGTGCCCCTCAGGTTACAAAAGATGGTGTTTCTGTAGCCAAAGAAATTGAACTCGAAAATGAGTTAGAAAATATGGGCGCACAAATGGTTAAAGAAGTTGCATCCAAAACTAACGATGAAGCCGGTGATGGTACAACTACTGCCACTATTTTAGCTCAAGCAATCGTAAAAGAAGGACTTAAAAACGTAGCTGCCGGTGCTAATCCTATGGATTTAAAAAGAGGTATTGACAAAGCCGTTGCAGCCATCGTTACTAATTTAGAAAAACAGGCACAAAAAGTTGGTAATTCAACCGAGAAGATTAAACAAGTAGCTTCCATTTCGGCTAATAATGATGAAACTATCGGTGATTTAATTGCCCAGGCTTTCAGCAAAGTGGGTAACGAAGGTGTTATCACTGTAGAAGAAGCCAAAGGAACTGACACCTATGTTGATATTGTTGAAGGTATGCAGTTTGACAGGGGTTATCTTTCTCCATATTTTGTGACTGACACCGATAAAATGATAGCGGATTTAGAAAATCCATACATTTTATTGTTTGATAAGAAAATATCCAATCTACAGGAAATTTTACCGATCCTTGAACCGGTAGCTCAATCGGGAAGACCGCTTTTAATTATTGCTGAAGATGTAGAAGGACAGGCTTTGGCTACCCTTGTAGTTAATAAATTAAGAGGAGGATTAAAAATTGCTGCCGTTAAAGCACCTGGTTTTGGTGACAGAAGAAAAGCAATGCTTGAAGATATTGCAATTTTAACAGGTGGTACTGTGATTTCAGAAGAAAGAGGCTTCTCACTTGAGAATGCATCTTTAGATATGTTGGGAACTGCCGAAACCGTTACAATAGATAAAGACAACACTACTATTGTGAATGGTTCAGGAAATAAAAGTGATATTAAAGGAAGGGTAAATCAGCTCAAATCCCAAATAGAGTCTACAACTTCCGATTACGATAAAGAAAAACTTCAGGAAAGATTGGCCAAATTAGCCGGTGGTGTTGCAGTATTATATGTAGGAGCAGCATCTGAAGTAGAAATGAAAGAGAAAAAAGACAGGGTTGATGATGCATTACATGCTACAAGAGCTGCTGTTGAAGAAGGAATTGTTGCAGGTGGTGGTGTGGCTTTAATCAGAGCTAAATCAGTTCTTGACAACTTAACATCCGATTCACTTGATGAAACAACAGGTATTCAAATTATTGCTAAGGCTATTGAATCTCCTTTGAGAATTATTGTAGAAAATGCCGGAGGCGAAGGTTCTGTAGTAATCGCAAAAGTTTTAGAAGGCAAGAAAGACTTCGGATATGATGCGAAATCTAATGCCTATGTTGATATGCTGAAAGCAGGTATTATTGATCCTAAAAAGGTAACCCGTATTGCGTTGGAAAATGCTGCGTCAGTTGCCGGTATGATCCTTACTACCGAATGTGCTTTAATAAATATTAAGGAAGATGCTCCTGCTATGCCTCCAATGGGTGGCGGCGGAATGCCGGGAATGATGTAATTTCATTTTAATAAAAACATAACCCGCTTTTGTAATTTGAAACAGAAGCGGGTTTTTTTATTTATTTTGTTTTTCCCTTGTAACAGTTATGATAATTGGTCGTCTTTTATATATCTATACCAGTTAAATAATGAATTTGAATATAAGATGTTTAATTTTTCTTATCCTTACCCTTTCAGGAATAATTGCCTATGGTAATTCCTCTTCTTTTAAAACACAGCAAATTATCTTTCCGGATGCAGAATATATCACTGAAAATACTATTCGTATACCTTTTAGTTTAGCTGACCATCTCATTGTTATTAAAGCAAGCGTAAATGGTCAAAAAGGAAATTTCATTATTGATACCGGTGCAGAAAGCCTGATTCTTAACAAAGTGCATTTTAATGATTTTTATGACCATAGAAGCCGAAGTACATCAGGTGTAAGCAGTACGGTAGACAAAACTATTTTAGCTAAAATAGACAAATTGACCCTGAATACTTTTAAGATCAAAAATATTGATTCGGATGTGATTGACCTTTCACATATTGAAAAAAGAAAAAAAGAAGAAATTCTAGGTATTATAGGTTTTAATATCCTGAAAAATTATGAAATCTTTATTGATTTCTACCTTAAACAAATAACGCTCTTTAAGACTACCCTTTCAGGTAACCGTATTGATAAAGAGATTTTTTTGGAAGAAATTGCAGATAGTGTCTCTTTTAAATTAAAAAAGCATACCATCGTATTAAACTGTTTTGTGAACAATGAAAAGGTTAACTTTGGATTAGACACTGGGGCAGAAATAAATCAACTTAGCAGCCAGGTTTCTAAAAAAGTGAAGCAAAATTTCAGGATTGTGAGAAGGGTAAAAATGTTAGGTGCCGGAAAAGGTGAAAAACAAGTTCTCGCAGGAAAATTATATAATGTTAAGCTTAACAATAGAATATACTGTGGTGTAATGCGTACCATTTTAACCAATCTGTCGGGAATGGAAAGTGCTTATGGCACAAAATTAGATGGTATCCTGGGATATGAATTTATTGCAATGAAACGAATTATCATTAACTATAAAAAGGAAAAACTATATTTTGTTACTCATCCTTATGTGAAAAATTAATGAAGAATATACTCATACATACTATCTTATTTTTTTTCAGTGCTACGGGATTGTTGTTTGCTCAAACAAACCCTACTGGATACTGTTTTGAAGGGGATGAGGTGGTTTTCATTTTTGATACCAGGGATTATAATAAAGCCACAAAGGATAATACTTCCAAAAAAATAGATTTGGATGATTTAGATATAGTTAATGTTCATGTTTCCGGAGAATTTAATGACTGGGCCAAAAATAAATGGTGTATGACAAAAACAGGTTCGTACACATATGAATTCAGGGAAAATATTAAAAATCTTGATCATTCTTTTTCCTGGGAATTTAAATTTATCATTAATGAACAATACTGGGCAGAACCCCACAAGAAGTTTGAAAATATCACACAGGCAGCGAAAGATGGTTATTGGCTTGATGTTTATAATTTAAAAATGTATACTAATTTTCCGACTGAAAATGCCAATGCTCATTTTTTTCTTCAAGGCCACGAAGATGCTAAACAAGTAGTACTTACCGGAACTTTTAATAAATGGGACGAACACGCTTTTAAAATGAAAAAAGTAAATAATGGCTGGTCTTTACCCCTCAATTTAGATCCCGGTAAGTACGAATATAAATTCATAGTTGACGGACATTGGACCCATGATGCAAAAAACCCGCATAGAAGACTAAACAGGTTCTTAACTTACAATTCTATAATTTACGTTAAAAAACAAGTGAATTTTATCCTGAAAGGATTTGAAAATGCGGATAAAGTTGCCCTGGCCGGTACTTTTAATGATTGGGATAAAAACAAAAACATAATGACTAAAACAGATAGTGGCTGGGTTGCTGAACTTGATTTAACAGGTGGTAAATGCCATTATAAATTTGTTGTGGACGGAGAATGGATAACTGACCCACAAAACCCTGTTAAAGAATATGACTCAAATGGATTTATTAATTCCGTTAAAATGGTTGAATAAAGTGATGAATACAAGTTGTTTACCTGATTGATCATCGGATGTTCAAATCTGAGGAATTTGACGAACGATAAAGGAGTGCCTACGTTCATTTATTCCCTCTACGTTTACTTTTGTATCTTTAAATGCAAGAAGATGCACTATTGATTCATTTTTTAATTATTCGTTTCTTATTCTGGCTATAGTTTCAGTTGTCAAAATCCAATCAATCCCTTTTTTGTTCAGGCCTTTGATTAATTTCTTGTCTCCAGTCCATATTGCAGCATCCAATTCCATTGCAAGTGCAATAAAGGGAGCATCAAATTCATCTATATTTTCGGCGAGAGTAATTGCATTTTTCCAAGTCTGTTGTTGAATTGTTTCCAGATCAATCAGGTCAATCTTTTTGAATAAAATTCGAAGTAGAAAATCCAATTCTTTTCCAGAATATCCGGAAAGTTTTAATAATTTGTTTTTGTGATTATGAAGCTCATCAAGCACGAAAGTTGGTGAATAAAAATCAAATGTGTCTGAAGAATTCAGTAAAAGATCACTTATTGTTCCTTTTGGGCTTAAAAGTCCGCTAAATAAAATATTAGTATCTACAACGATTTTCACTTCACGAACCGACTTTTATTTTTAGTCCACCAGGAGGATTTTGATTCGGAAGATAACTCATCAATTTGTTTTTGGGATGCTATACTTTTTGATGCAATTTCGCGAAACTTTAGATAATCCAAAATTCGTTGTAGACCAACCAGATCTGTTCCTGAAGATAGCCGGATAAGTATTTCTTTTTTTGTTCTTTCAATTTGCATATTTAAATGTAATCAAAAATTCTGCTCATTCCTAAATTTTTTTCTCAAATTCTCCACAACGTGTGGTCTTCATGTAAATCTTTTAATACCAGATGTATTTAAAAATATAGCAAATAATCTATCCTATTTTCTCAATACTTCGCATGGCTTTTTTTATTATTTTTTTTGTTTCATTGGCAGACGATTCTATGAGCCATTTTTCGCAAAGTTCAATAACAAAATCCGGACGGGTTTTACTAGCATCATTAAGCCAATTCCCAACACTGTCCTGAACATATTTGGATGGGTCCGATTTTAATTTTTCCAAAACTGGCAATGCTAATTCCGGGTTTTCTTTTAAAGTTTCTATATGTTTACACCACACACCTCTGGGACGGGTTGATTCGGTTGTAAACCTTCGTATGTTTTCATCTTTATTCGCTGCCCATTTGCTCAAAAAAGAAATTGCTACATTCAGATTTCTTTCAATCTCCGGGCGTAAAGCCATCCATACAACTTCCCGCACACCAAAATGTTTGTCTGCTACTAATAACATGGATTGATTTAATTTTTCTTCAATATTGAAATTTTTATTTAACGAAATTAAATACGGTGCATAGCAGCGTATACTATCTGAAACATGGTTACTCAAGTCTTTAAAAAGAGAATAATAATCACTTTTACCGGAATAAACTTCATGTAGAGAAGCACCAATTAGCTTTATGGTACTCATTGCAGAAGGTTTCTTTTGATCGGTTATTTTTTCGGCTATAATGTTAATGTTTTTTTCAGAAACTCCGATTTCAGGAAAAGTACTACGGATTAATGCAATGTGGTCAACTGCCAACCATTCGGTAAGATTAACGGTTTCTATTTTTCCTTTATTTAGTAATTCCAAAACTTCAAAGGGAACATCCAGAATTTTTCTGGCCCCTTTTCTATTTAATAGTTTCTCATTAATCATTATAGAAGTTGTATTATGAAGTCCCAAAATTAGTTATTTTGTTTCTTCATCCCGAAAAATAATGTGCCCTACTTATAACAATTGTTTAGGCCAATCTATAATGGGTTAATCAATAGATGCAGTACGTAACCGTAATGCATTTGCAATCACTGAAACCGAACTAAAACTCATTGCTAACGCTGCAAGCATAGGTGACAATAAAATTCCGAAAATCGGGAACAACACTCCGGCAGCTACTGGCACGCCAAGGGTGTTGTATATTAATGCAAAGAATAAATTTTGTTTAATATTACGCATTACTTTCCGGCTCAGGTTCCTGGCTTTCATTATTCCTTTTAAATCACCTTTAACCAAAGTAATCTGGGCACTTTCCATAGCCACATCAGTTCCGGTACCCATGGCAATTCCAACATCGGCTTTAGCAAGTGCCGGTGCATCATTAATACCATCGCCTGCCATAGCTACTTTTTTGCCCTCGGACTGTAGCCTTTCCACCTCTTTTAATTTATCCTCCGGTAAACATTCTGCAATAAAACCGGATAAATTAAGCTCATCAGCCACGGTTTTAGCCGTATTTTTATTGTCGCCTGTAAGCATCAACACTTCAACCCCATCCTTTTTCAGCATGGCAATAGCTTCTTTACTTGTTTTTTTAATGGCGTCCGAAATAACTACATAACCCGTTACTTTATTTTCCACAAATAAAATGGAAACTGTTTTTCCTTTCTTTTGCAGATCTGTTATTTCGTCATTAATTTCATCACCATATTCTACTTCATACATATTTACTAAGGCGGTATTGCCCAGCCCTATTTTTTTGCCATTTACCTTCCCAATAACCCCTTTCCCTGTTACTGATTCAAAGTCAACAACATCAAAAGGTTCGATTTTTTTTGATTCGGCAAACTTCACTGTAGCTTTCCCAAGGGGGTGTTCGCTGTTACTGTTTAGAGAAGTAATATATTGAGCTACTTCATCATCTGATAAATTACTAACCGAAATAACTTTTTCTACAGAAGGCTTTCCTTCAGTAACTGTCCCGGTTTTATCAATAATAAGTGTATCTATTTTATTCATTCTTTCCAGCGCTTCGGCATTCTTAATCAACACCCCGGCCGTTGCACCTTTACCTACCCCTACCATAACCGACATTGGTGTGGCCAACCCTAAAGCACAAGGGCAGGCAATAATTAGCACTGCTATGGCATTCACAAATGCATATACCCACGTTGGCTCCGGTCCAAAAAATTTCCATACCAGGAATGTAATAATTGCAATTATAACTACCACGGGTACAAAATAACCTGATATTTTATCCGCAAGGTTTTGTATGGGTGCTTTAGACCTGCTTGCGTCATTTACCATTTTTATGATTTGGGAAAGTAAGGTTTCGCTTCCAACTTTTTCAGCACTCATAAGGAAAGATGTATTTCCGTTAATAGTCCCTGAACTCACTTTGTCATTTTCCTGTTTTTCTACAGGTATTGGTTCACCGGTAATTGCAGATTCATCTATAAATGCATTTCCCTGATTGATTATACCATCCACAGGTATTTTTTCACCGGGTTTAACCTTTAAAGTATCACCCACTTGTATATCATCAATTGAAACTTCTTTTTCTTTGCCATTTATCATTTTTACGGCCGTATTAGGCGCCAATTTCATCAACTCTTTAATAGCTCCGCTGGTTTTACTGTGTGCCCTGGCCTCCAATAACTGCCCCAACAGCACTAGAGTTAGAATAACGGTAGCAGCTTCAAAATATAAATGAACCGTACCACTTTCTGTTTTGAACTGAGCAGGTAAAAACTCCGGAAAAAACAAAGCCAGCACACTAAATATCCATGCCGCCCCGGCACCTATACCAATAAGTGTAAACATGTTTAAATTCCACGTTACAATGGACCGCCATGCCCGTTTAAAAAACATCCATGTAGCATAAAAAACCACTGGAATGGATAGAACTAACTGAACCCAATTCCAATATTCCATATCCATCAAATCGTACAATGGATTATTGGGGATCATTTCCGACATCGCGATCACGAAAATGGGAAGCGTAAAGGCCACTGCGATCCATAATTTACGGAGTAATGATTTATACGTTGCATCTTTCTCCGAATCGTCAGGCTCCATAGGCACTAAGTCCATGCCACATTTTGGGCAGGAACCCGGACCGTCCTGAACCACTTCAGGGTGCATCGGGCAAGTATATTTTGTGGCAGTTGCGGAAATCGCGACTTCTTTTACCAAATCCATTCCGCAAACGGGACAATCCCCCGGTTTGTCATAGGTTTTGTCGCCTTCGCACTGCATAGGGCAGTAATACGTGCCAGGGCCGCTGTTCTTGATTTTTTCGGATTTCGTGTGGGCTTGATGCGCTGCTTCCGCATCCAAATCGCCGGGCATTGCTATTGTATAACTCGTACCGTCATCTATCAAGGCTTTTTGAAAGGTCTCAAGATGGATATGGGTTTCCATCTCGATACTTGCTTCTGCTCTTTCCAAATCAACGGTGGCCTTTATAACGCCTTCAACCGAATTCAAAACCTGCTCCACATGGTTTCGACAGCCATTGCAGGTCATTCCGTGTATTTTATAGGTGTGTGTCATTGTAAAAAGTTTTGTTGTGCAACTAAATTTTAAAACAGATCTATCCAAATATTCATTTTTTCTATATACCTAAATACACATGCTTCGGAAGTTCAATTCCGTTACATTCGGGTGATATTTCGAACCGTAGTTTTCTATATCTAAATCAAAAAAGAATGAAAAAATGAATTGATTCTTTTAAACCATAATTCCAAAGATAATTACAATCGTAACATTCAGGAAATCAGAGGAAAAGGAATAGAATCAAATCAGGAAGGTATCGTACAGGATATTGAGATCCTGTTTGAGAAGAGGCGGATCATAGTCCGCAAAGAAAATTTTTTGTATTGAAGTAATTTCTACTTCGGGAAGGATAAATTCAGAAACGAAAGCCACGA
>CALGUD010000147.1 GCA_937901915.1 uncultured Flavobacteriaceae bacterium | reverse complement strand
AGAACTGATTAAAGTATCATGATAAATTCCAGAAGAATTCAAATATTCATCATTAAATACAGTGTTTATACCCATAGCTATCATAATTATACTATTATTTTATAAAAATGATTTTGGAAATACGGCATTGGCAATTGGTACTCTTATAGGAAGTGTTGCAAACTTATTATTTCTGTTATGCGTCTGCATAAATAAAAAAATTATTAAATTAGGGAAACCTAATTTTAAAAATAAAAATATTAATATGAAATTAGTTTCATTACAGAAAGCGGTCTCCATAGTAAAATCCGGGGATCGTGTTTTTTTTCAGGGGGCTGCTATGACTCCTAATACATTAATAGATGCACTTTGTGAACGATACAAAGAACTCAGCAATGTAGAAATTATACAAATTCATACAGAAGGATCAGCAAAGTATACATTAGAACCATACAAGGCGGCTTTTAGAATAAACAGTTGTTTTGTAGGAGGTAATATCCGGGATGCCGTAAATTTTAGTAATGGAAATTATATCCCTATTTTTTTAAGTGAGATACACTTACTTTTCCGAAGAAATATTTTGCCTTTGGATGTAGCTGTGGTACAGGTATCCCCACCAGATAAACATGGGTATTGCTCACTGGGTACATCTGTAGATGTAGCGCTTCCTGCAGTACAAACTGCTAAAAAAGTAATCGCCCAGATAAACCCTATGGTGCCCAGAACACACGGCGATGGTATTATACATATAGATGATATATACTATGCTGTAGAGGTAGAAACCCCCATTCATGTTAGCGAGATTAGTGAGATCAGCAAAATAGAAGAAAGTATAGGGAAAAATGTAGCCGGACTTATAGAAGATGGAGCCACCTTGCAAATGGGTATTGGCAACATACCCAATGCTGTATTAAATAATTTATATAACCACAAGCGTCTCGGAATACATACCATAAAGAATTAGGCGTACATACCGAAATGTTCTCTGATGGAATTCTGCCACTTTTGGAAAAAGGTGTAATTACCGGAGAAGACAAAGAGGTTAAGACAGGTAAAATTGTTACATCCTTTGCTGTAGGATCCCGAAAATTATATGATTTTATAGATGACAACCCTTTAATTCACTTTAAAGAAGCGGCTTATACAAACGACACTGCTATTATCAGGAAAAACCCAAAAGTCACTGCAATTAACAGCGCCATTGAAATTGACCTTACAGGACAGGTGTGTGCAGACACAATTGGAATTCGTCAATATTCCGGTGTTGGTGGCCAAATGGACTTTATCAGAGGTGCCTCATTATCACTTGGGGGCAAGCCTATTTTTGCCATGTCATCAGTAACACCTAAAGGGATATCTAAAATAACTCCTTATTTAAAAGAGGGAGCAGGGGTTACAACTACCCGCGCACATGTGCATTATGTAGTTACTGAATATGGTGTGGTTAATCTTTTCGGAAAAAACCTGAAGGAACGAGCTAAGGCTCTTATTTCAATAGCGCATCCGGATTTCAGGGAAAAACTGGAAGAAGAATCTTTTTCAAGGTTCAAAAGTAAATAATTCTATTCCTACTAAATAGATGTCTAATTACACCCCGTTTTCAGGGGTGTAATAATTACCGTTTTTAGGGTTAAAACATTAAACCAAATAGAGTAGATTTGCTGTGTTAAAATTTCACCCTCAGGATGCAAATATTTTATTTAAAGAAGAAACAAATCAGAAATATACTTTCAAAATCAGGGCTCCTGTGTCTTTTACTTTCTCTCAGCTCCTGTTTTGATTTTATTGAAGAATTGAATTTAAATAATGATGGCTCCGGAAGCATGACTCTCACAATAAATTTAAGCAAAAGCAAAACAAAAGTAGCCTCTTTAATGCTTTTAGATAGTGTAAACGGGCATAAAATACCCAGCAAGGAGGACATAGAAACTGCTCTTGATGAAGCGGTCAGTTATCTAGAAAAGGAAACCGGCATATCAAAGGTGATTAAAAAAGCAGATTACGACAATTATATTTTCTCTATAAGCTATCATTTCACTTCAGTAAACAGTGTCAATGATATAGTTACAGAACTTCTCGACAAGCAAAAAATAAAACCCTTCACATCATCTTATAATTACGATATAAACAAAAACACTTTTTCATTAAATTATAGATATAATGATGAAAGTAAATTACAATTCAATAAGTTGAAAGCTGATGACAAAAAGGTTTTTAACGATGCATTCTATACCTCAATTTACAGATTTGAAAAGGAAATAGAAGCCCATACCAATGCCGTTGCTAAACTTTCCAAATCCAAAAAAGCGGTGATGTTAAAAACTGCAGCTATAGATCTCATTCACGGAAAAACAGACCTAACCAATAAAATACAATTAAACAGATAGAAATGAAAAAACTTTTTTACATTATTGCACTAGCAGGCTTTTCAATACTTCAGGCACAAGACCTTAAGGAATATATACCTTACGACGCCACCTTGGTAGGAAGTATAAACGGAAATACCATTTTAAGGTCTGTTTCTATCAATGAACTTGATAATTCTCCTTTAAAAAAAGTACTGGAGAAAATCTCAAAGAAAAAAGATCAACAAATACACTCATTTAATGATTTTGGGATTGACACCGAAGCCACAATTTATCTGTATCATGCACAAACAGACAGTTTGTCTTATACAACCTTTCTATTCCCTTTAAAAAATAATTCTTTTTTAGAAACATTACACACAGATGTTACTGATAAAGGATCGTATAAAATGCATAGGATAGATGAAAGTAATTATATGGCCTGGGATGACAAAAAATTAGTTCTGATAATGGGTTCATATAACCATGCCTACTTTGAGGAGTATGACTTCTCTGTAATTGAAGCAGAACTTGCGTTAGAAAAAGAAAATTATGCACAAGATGATATCGAAGAGGCAATAGAGGAGGAGATCCCCAATGGATTGGATTATGATATTATAGCACCAGAAATGGGATATAATGAAGTGCCATATTTTGCGAATTATACCCTTCAGGAATATGCATACGGTTTCTATACTTTTGGCGAACAGTTCAAAATCGCAGCCGCAGAAAACAATTCTCCCGAATTAATCATATTAAAAAGCCAGGTAGAACATTTTACAGGAGTGGCTAAAGCAATAGATAGTATTGATGAGTATGATATGGGAGCCTTAAATAATTTTTTAAACAATAAAAGAGTTTATTTAAATAAAGCAGCCGAAAATTTTACAAATAACAAGGATAAGGAAAAAGCAAAGGAGCTAATTGAAGAGGCTACCTTAGTTGGCCATGAATTTAATGTTGTAAAAATGGAAGATCCATATAGGTACAAAGATTATTACGATGAGAAGAAAGCCTTAGAAGACAGGTGGACGGCCAGTATGACCCATAGTGTTATGAAACCTGCAATAAAATCTATTTCAACTAATAAAAGTTATTTAAACCAAATAGATAATAAGGCTGCTGCAAATATCTGGAACCCGCACATGGGAAATACCCTGTCAGGTTTATACTCCGGGATATATTCTGTTTTAAAGGTAGATATGGATTCTAATAATATGTTTATGGGTTATGGAGAATTAACTTCTAATTTGTATTTCGAAGAAACCCGGGCTCGTGTTGATTTCAGCGTTTCATTAAGCGATAAACTAGCTAAAAGTTACAAACGTATATTAGATAAAAAAATTAACAGAAAGTTCTTTAATTATATTAACGAAGACGAATTCCTGGGATATGTGACCTACAATATTAATGTAAAGAACACCTTAGAAGAATACCCTAAATTTGTGGCTGAAACAACATCCCCTTTTCTTGGTGACAAAACTGAAGAGCTGGAATTGGGAGCAGAACTGTTTTCTCTCTTACTTGATGAGGAAGCCGTTTCTAAGGTAATAAAAGGTGACGCAATGCTTGTTTTGTCGGATTTCTCTGAGAAAGAAGTTACTTATATCGATTATGAATATGACGATGCATATAATTATAAGGAAGTAGAAAAAACAAAAATGGAAAAAGCACCTGATTTTCTACTTATGATATCTACTGAAGACACAAAGTTCATTACTAATCTTATGAATTACTTGGTTAGAAAAGGGGAGGTACAAAAAGAAAGCGGTTATTATAAAATAGTAGACAGCAACAGAGATTTTCCCCTCGGATTGTATTTTACCATAAAAGACGGTATTTTTTTCCTGAATACTTCAGAAGCAGGAATGAAAGCAATAATCAACAATACGGTACGAGGAAACCTATCTTCCAGGCACAAAAAAATTATTAATAGCGGGAATTATTCTGTTTATTTTAATGGAGAGAGGATAATTAAAAACGTGCCTTTGGATGAATTGGATTCCAGTGGGTTTAATTTTGCAAATTATTTCTTAAACAATGCGGCAGATTTTTATATAAAATCTTCAAAGCTTAAAAATAATAAGATTACTTCCGAAGTGGTTTTGGAAACACCTGCAGGACATAAAAATGCATTAACATATATGCTGAATCTTATCGGACACATTGAAAAATGAAGTTTAAGTCCGGGAAACGCATAAAATTTATAAAAATAGCAGCAATAGCTTTGTTATTGCTGCTTCTTACCGTTTTTGGGGTTCTTCAGTACAGGCAATATTCTTCGTATAAAAATACAATACATAACAAAGCAGACTTAATTGTAAAAGTTAGTGTAGACCAATTGATCCGAAAGATGGCCTGGGATATACTGAAAAGTAAATCTTTCCCTGAAAAGGAAGAATCTTCTGAAGAAAAAAAAGAAAAAAGAAGTCATGGAATAGTTTATCCAGCAAATATTTTCATTTATAATCTTAAAGAAACTCCCAATACATTTTTTACCACCTTGAAATTAAAAGACACTACAAACCTTGAATATTTTTTAAAGAAAAGATTAGGCATAACATCTTTTACATCGAATGATGAGAGACGGTATGGACAATCGTCCAACAAAAAAATACAGGTTGTTTATAATTCTAGAAAGCTTGTAATGTCCTATTCATTTTCAAGTACAAATGTTGAAACTATTTTAGAAGAAATCCTCCTGGAAAAAGAAATGATGGATTCTGGCAGTACACTACTTTCTTCCTTCAAACAGAACAATGCCGATGTGGTGGCAATGAAAGATGAAGATGTTACAGAAGTTCATTTTAAAAAAGGAAAAACAATTATTAGCGGAAAGATTAAAAAACCTAAGAACCTCATTCTGCCTTCACGTAAAATAATGGTACAACAACCTCAAACAGATGTTGCTGTGTTTGGTTGGTTTACGGGAACATTTAATTCCAACAGCGTAAAAAATAAGACTGTGGCTGAGAAACTTATTCCCCTGGATAGTCTGCTAACTTATTATAAAGGCCAAATGCAAATTGAAATTGGAGGGGAAGTAATTCAACATGATACTATTATTGCCTATGAATATGATGATGATTTTGAAAAAGTTGAAGTAAAAACAATTCAGAAGAAAAAAGTACCGGGTATAAAACTAACGATTAAAGGTGATCCGTACAATTCCCATAGATTACTTGAAAAAGAAAAAATACTTGTGGACAATAAATTAAACAGGGACGTTTTTCCTTTATATGAATTGAGTTATCGGGAAATAGATTCCGGATCTTTTACCCTGGGCAATACACCTCCCAATTCAGATTTAACATTAGAGAGTACAACAGATTTTATAGGTTTAAATATTGATTTAGTTCAGCTAAGTAAACAAATTGATAATTCCCGCTATTCAGATTATGTTAAAGCTGTAAAATATATAAAATTATCAGCCACGGGGCAGGGTAATGTAATTGACCTGAACGGTGAAATAGAGATGCAATCAGAAAACCTGAATTCCCTGGCTCAATTTTTCCTGAATTAAAACGGTATAATTTAGCTTACGGCACTGTTTAATGTGCCAATTCTATAATTTTACTTACTGTTTCCTGGTTATTTACAGCTAAACCTTCTTGTTGGTGTACCAATTCCCCTTCCTGGTTAAAAACACTAATAATGTTTGAATGTGAAAAATCCATTGGACTTATTTTTTTATAATTTACTGCGAGTACTGCAGCAAATTCCCTTGTGTCCGCTTCGGATCCCCTTAAAAATAACCATTGTTCTGTTGCCATTTCATTTTCTATGGAAAATTCTTTAAGACGTTGAGGTGTATCGGTTTTGGGATCAATACTTACAAGCACAAGTTTTACATTATCCTTTTTTAATTCCGGGATTTCAGCTTCAATAGCCCTCATATCTGCAACCAACCTGGGGCAGGCTGCTTTACAGGAAGTATATATCATCACCATTACAATAACATCTCCTTTAAGGGCTTTCAGTTCAATTTCCTCATCATTTTGTGTTGTCCATACAGACGGTAAGTTATAAATAGACATGCCTGAGATGGCTTTATTGGTATTAATTACCTTTGTCTCACTAATTTCTTCTTGTTTATTTATATCCTTACAGGAAGTTAAGGTTATAACAAATGCAAAAAACAGGTTTCTTATGGTGTTCATAGTAGTCATTTTTATGTTTTATTGGGCGGGAAGGTCTTTTACGCACCTAAACCCTAAATTTCGTACGGAGTAATTTGCTTTCATACTACCTCTAAAGGCGTACCGCATAAAAGCTGCATAATTCATCAGGTCCGATGAGCCTACCGCCGCACTGCCGCAAAATAAATTACTGTCTTTATCAAAATCTTTCCTTGATTCCCCCGAAATTAATACAGAGTTAAAATCCATAGTCCATTCCCATACCAACCCGTGCAGGTCGTATACGCCCCAATAATTTTTAAAAGTAGAGCCAATGGTATTGTTAAACGATTTTGGTGTTTCATACCATTTCAGGATGTATTGGTTATAGTTTTTATTTTTTCTCGCATCCGGACTATGTTCATCTGCCATTGCTGCATATTCCCATTCGTCAACTGTTGGCAGTCTTTTGCCAAGGCATTCACAATATTTTTTTGCAGCAAACCAGGATATATTTGTTACAGGAGAATCGGGGTTTCCATGGTCGCCCAAAGTATTCTCGTTTTCCCATAGCGTGAGGTAGTTTTTGTCGGCAAATATTCGTTTTATATTATTGCGGTTCCACTCGGGATATTTTTGTAAAAATGCTGCATACTCACTATTGGTTACCGGGTAAATATCCATTAAAAAATCATTTACTTCAACGGTAGTTGAATCTATTCCGTAAAGAGGAATAAAAACTCCTCCTTCAATGACAACCATATTCTCTGTCTGTGCTTTTATGCCGCTAATTATACTCAAACACATGAGAACTGAGAAGGTTATTTTTAAAGAAGGAGTCATAGGTAAATTAATTAAATTAATGCACATTCCTTTTGCTGGCTATCATAGCCGGAGTTACTTCTTTTTTAGAATTTCCCCAACTGTTGTAAATGTAAGTAAGTACGTTGGCAGCCTCTTCATCTGTGAGGTCCTGGCTAGTCATTACGCTATTATATTTTTCTCCGTTTACAGTTATTTCTCCTGATTTTCCATGTAGGACGATGTCAATGGCACGGTATACATCGGCATTCAGGTAATCTGAATCAGCAAGTGGAGGAAATACCTTTGGAATTCCTTGCCCTTCTCCCTGGTGACAGGCAAAACAGGTTCTCATGTAGGTTGCTTTCCCAAATTCCATTCGCTCTTCAAATGATTCTGCTGCCTCATTTGTTTGTGCAATATTCTTGTCAACAGGCATTGTTTGAATCCCGCCACCTTCCGGTTGGTACACGCCTTCCTGCTGAGTTCCGGAGTATATTTTCTTCTCCCTCTACATTGAGCATACCTAGCGCACCTTTATTAAAGGCCCTGAAAATTGAATGGTCAACCAGGATAAAAGTTCCGGGCACATCAACTTTGAATTCTACAATAGCTGCACCACCTGCCGGAATAAGGGTAGTTTGTACATTCGTATTGATAAGATCACCTCCTTCTATCCATACTTTGTCAAAAATTTCACCAATTACGTGAAAGGAAGACAGGAGGTTAGGCCCTCCGTTCCCAACATACAACCTTACGGTTTCTCCAACCTGAGCTGTTATGGCATTGTCACCTGTTAGGGCACCTACTTTTCCGTTGAATACCACATAATCGGCATCTTCATCTACTGCTTTGTTCATATCAAACGGTTGTAACCCTCGCTCTCCATTTTCACCTTTGGTGTAAAAATCACCTTGCATGATATAGTATTCCTTATCAACAGGGGGAAGCCCTTCTTCAGGTTCTACAAGAATTAAACCATACATTCCGTTTGCAATGTGCATACCTACAGGAGCAGTGGCGCAATGATATACATATAATCCGGGGTTTAATACCTTAAAGGAAAATTGAATTTCATGTCCGGGGGCTACAAACGAAGAAGATGCACCTCCTCCGGGTCCTGTTACGGCATGTAAATCAATATTGTGAGGTAATTTATTATCCGGATGATTTTTTAAAGTGAATTCTACTTCATCACCAATTTTGGTCCTGATAAAGCTTCCGGGCACAGAGCCTCCAAATGTCCAATAGACATAACTTACGCCATCGGCCATTTCACTCTCCTGTTCTAAAACCTCCATTTCTACAAGAAGTTTTTTTGCTTTTCTTTTTGCAGTAGGTTTAGGAACAAGCGGTGGTGCTGTTAATTCAGCCTTCATTTCCAGGCTAACGGGTATATCTGCAGGACTCAAGTAATATTTCCCGTCATTTTCTTTACTTGAAGACGACGACAAAAATGCAACCAGGATCACTATAAGTATCCCTGCACCTACTAACAATACGATTGGGTTTTTTGTTTTCATATTTCGTTGTTCAGATTAATAATAAAAGACTATTTTGTCTTTTATAAAAGTAAAAATGAAAACAATGCTTAAATATGATATTTATCATATTTCTAAAAGACATGAATATTCTATTCAGATGCCCAAAATATAAACTTTAGAGAATCCTTTATATGACAATAGTCATGAAATGGGGATACCTCATTCTCTATTTTTGTCGCCAACAGTTTTTAATGAACCATTAACCTGATTAAAAATATCACCAAAAACCACAAAATTTATGAAGTTACATTCATTTCATATCCCGGTTATGGGAATAGGCTTTACTATTGATACCCCTTTAAAGGTTTCTCCCCTGGGTATTGATTCGGTAATTTCTTTAGTAGATGACCAGCTCATGGAGAAATTAAGAAACATGTATTGTGAAAGTATGGGAATAACCTATCGTGAAATTAAAGAAGATGTTGAAGATTTCAGGGCCAGGAGAATCACATCCTACCTTAATTTAATAGCTAGCCTGGCAGAAAAGAAGTTTGAAGAAGTAAAAAGTTTGGCCAATGGATTTAGCAATGAACTGAATCAATATCTTAATATGCTTCCGGAGTCATCACAAATAAAGACACAATTCAAGAGCCTTATTACCAGTAATTTTAATTTAAAGGATTTACGGGACTGGATAGAATCTAACCTTTCAATGGGTAGTATAGATGTAAATATAATGACTAAGGTTGACAAGGATAATTATATTAAGAATGAAAAATTACCTTTAGAGTATAATGATGCCCATGCAGCATTAAGAGGGTATGCCAATAGTAATTTATCGTCATCCTTAATTCTCTCAGCCGGAATGAATCCGAGATTGTACAGTTATATGGAACAGTTTGATGATTTTTATCCTGATCCAAACGGACATTTAAAAAAGAAAATTGTATTAAAAGTCAGTGATTACAGGTCCGCATTGATCCAGGGAAAATTTCTCGCAAAAAAAGGAATATGGGTATCGGAGTACAGAATAGAATCAGGATTAAATTGTGGTGGGCACGCTTTTGCGACGGATGGATACCTTTTAGGGCCAATACTTGCACAGTTCAGGGATAATAAAGAAGAATTAATTCAATCAGTACATAGCTTACTTATTACAGCGCTTTCTGATAAAAATAAATTTGTCCCTGCATCATCATTACCTGTTAGAATAACAGCACAAGGAGGAGTGGGTACTGCCGAAGAACACCAATTTTTGCTAGATCATTACCAAATAGATTCAGTAGGGTGGGGGACACCTTTTTTATTGGTTCCTGAAGCAACAACTGTAGATAATGATACTTTGGAAAAGTTAGTGAAAGCGAAAGAAGAAGACTTGTATTTAAGCGATATTTCACCACTTGGAGTACCATTTAATAATTTAAGAGGAAATACCAAGGATGAAGAAAAGATGAGGCTTATTAATAAAGGAAGACCGGGAAGTTCCTGTCCGAAAAAGTATGTTGCTTTAAACACTGAATTTGGAAGTAAAGCACTCTGTGTGGCTTCACGTCAATATGAGGATTTAAAAATTAAAGAACTTCAAAAAGAAAATCTCACACCCGAAATTTACCAGGATAAATATGATAAAATTATAGAAAAGTCCTGTGTATGTGTGGGTTTAGGTACATCTGCACTGCTAAAGTATAATTTAAGTACCAAGAAGGAAGGGGAAGGAGTTTCTATTTGTCCCGGGCCTAATTTGGCTTACTTTTCAAAAACAATGAGTTTAAATGAAATCACCGACCATATTTATGGGAAAAAAACGGGTATGGCAAGGGCAGATCGTCCTCATATGTTTATAAAAGAACTCGAGCTGTATGTTGATTATATTAAAAAGAAACTCGAAGAAGTAAAAAGAGGAGTTGCAGATGCCCGTCAAAATAAGTATTTACTAACTTTTAACAGCAATTTGCAAGAAGGAGTTTCTTATTATCAAAATATATTTAGTGAGTTGGAGACAGCTTTTCAAAGTTCTAAATCTCAAATAGTAATTCAATTAAATCACTTTAAAAATGTGTTATTAGAAATAGAAAGCGAGATTAAAGCAAATTAATTTTTAATTCGGATAATTTTGTCCGAATTAAAAAATATCTTATCTTTGTATAGAATTTAAATGGATAGAGAATGTTTTCAAAAGCATGTGAATACGGAATAAAAGCTACAATTTATATAGCCCTTAAGTCATACCAGGGCCAACGGGTGAGTTTAAAGGACATTGCATCAGAGATAAATTCGCCGGAGGCATTCACTGCTAAGATTTTACAGAAGCTGTCCAGAGACCATGTTATCAATTCAATAAAAGGGGCCACCGGAGGTTTTGAAATTGAAAAGGACAGGATATCGAGCATTAAACTATCACAAATAGTGAATGCAATAGACGGGGATGAGATTTACAAAGGTTGCGGTCTTGGATTAGCTACCTGTAACGAACATCACCCTTGTCCTATGCATGGAAAGTTTATAGGTGTACGGGAAGAATTGAGGTATATGTTAGAAACTACAAACCTGGAGGAATTGGCACTAGGAATCAAGTCCGGATTAACATATTTAAAAGTTTAAAAAATTTGAAATTAAATAGGATAAAATTATCCGAATTAGAATAGGTAAAAAAGTAATAATTAAAAATAAAAAAACCACTTATGGAAACATTAACAAATAAACAAATAGGGCAATATGTTGCCGAAGATTTTAGAACTGCGGCCGTTTTTTCTAACTATGGAATTGATTTTTGCTGCAAAGGCCACAGAACTGTTGAAGAGGTATGTGATAAGCATGGAATTGAAAAAGATGAGCTTTTAGGAAAATTAGAAGAAGTACTTTCTAAGAAAAGTGATACAGCTATTGATTATAAGTCATGGCCTTTGGATTTATTGGCGGACTATATTGAAAAAACCCATCATAGATATGTTGAAGAAAAAATACCGGTACTGCGTCAGTTCCTGGATAAACTTTGCAAAGTTCACGGAGCTAACCATCCGGAATTATTTGAAATAAATACTTTATTCACAGGGGCCGCGGGCGAACTTACACAACATATGAAAAAAGAAGAAATAATACTTTTCCCTTTTATCAGAAAAATGGTTAAAAATTCTACACAAAATGTAGCGTTGGAACAACCTCATTTTGGAAAGATTGAAAACCCGATAGCCATGATGATGCAGGAACACGACAATGAAGGAGAGCGGTTTAGACTAATTGCGGAACTGTCTGATAATTACACACCTCCCGCAGATGCTTGTAATACATATCGTGTGGCTTTTGCTATGTTAAATGAATTTGAACAGGATTTACACCTTCATATTCACCTTGAAAATAACATCTTATTTCCAAAAGCGATTGAGTTGGAAAAAAACCTTATTAAAAAGTCAGACGCCACATCATTTATTGAAGATTAATCTCAGCTAGTATTTTATTAAGGCGACTTCCGGATGATTATTCGGAAGTCTTCTTTTAAATACAAGCCATTACGGGTTATCTATATTAAAATATCCTCCCTTATTTTCTTTTCTGACTATGGATTGTCCAATGATTAAGTGTGCTACATTGATCATATTCCGTAATTCACATAAGCGGGTATTAACTTTTGAGATTTTATAAAGTTCTTCTACTTCATTATAAATTAGATCCAGTTTGCCTGCGGCTTTTAATAACCTGTCGTTACTCCGTACAATGCCTGCATAGTCCCTCATCAAAACCTGTAATTCTTTGATGATGGGTTCAATGGTTTTTTGATCGTCATAAATGTGTACCCCTGTATCATTCCACTCGGGAATAGTTACATCAACAGGATGGTTTACATTCAAAATAAGATATTCGTAAATATGGTGTGCATATACCAAAGCTTCTAACAAGGAGTTTGAGGCTAACCTATTTGCTCCATGAAGCCCCGTTCTTGCACATTCCCCACATGCATATAGGTTTTTAACGGACGTTTTTCCGTCTGTATCCACCGAAATACCACCACAAAGATAATGAGACACCGGAACTACCGGGATCCAGCCTTTTTCAATATCAATACGGTTTGAGATGCATTTATTATATATATTGGGAAAATGAGCTTTAAAATCTTCAATATGAAGATGGGTGCAATCTAAATACACACATTCCTCTCCTGTTTTTTGTAATTCTGTATTGATACTTCTGGAAACAATATCTCTCGGGGCTAATTCGGCCCTATCATCATAATCCGGCATAAACCGATGCCCTTTTTTATTTCTAAGATAAGCGCCAAAACCTCTTACTGCTTCAGAAATAAGAAATGACTGTCCGTTTTGATGATTATACAACGCTGTGGGATGAAATTGTATAAACTCCATATCCAGTATCCTGGCTTTTGCCCTGTATGCCATGGCAATACCATCACCGGTTGCAATTACCGGATTGGTTGTATGCCCATACACACTACCCATTCCACCGGTAGCCAATACAGTGACTCCTGCTTTTATAGTTTCAATATTTCCTGTTTTTTGATCTAAAACATATGCTCCATAACAGGAAATAGGTTCTGTACTTGCGAGTTTTAACTGATGCTCTGTAATTACATCAATTGCAAAATGGTGATTTAAAACAGAAATATTAGGTAAGTGGTGAACTCTTTTTAATAATGCT
This sequence comes from uncultured Flavobacteriaceae bacterium, assembly GCA_937901915.1. Lineage (GTDB taxonomy): Bacteria > Bacteroidota > Bacteroidia > Flavobacteriales > Flavobacteriaceae > Abyssalbus. Next base: position 121,596 of record CALGUD010000147.1, on the reverse strand, counting down.
CTTTCTATCTCAAAGCCTGTAACATCTTTTGTATGCACAATACGATTTTCAGAATGGCCTCCCTCTCTTGCCAAATTTAACCTCCCATTACTGCCCCTGTCAAAACTGGCGCCCCAAAGCATCAGGTCATTAAGTCTTTCAGGGCCTTCTTTTATAACCATTTCTACTACCGAAATATCGCATAAGCCATTACCAGCTGTTAATGTATCTTGTATATGTTTTTCGAAAGAATCTTTAGGAAGGTTCAGTACAACCGCAACTCCACCTTGAGCGTATTTTGTGTTGGATTCATCTTCGCTGGATTTTGTAACAATGCATACTTTTTTATCACTAAAAGTTTCAGCGATTTTCACGGCAAATGTTAATCCTGCTACCCCTGACCCAATCACAAGGTAATCTGCTGATATCATACGGTTTTTACTTTGATAGTTTGAGCATTCTTTCAATAGGTATCAATGCTTTTTTCCTGGTGTTTTCAGGTACATGTATTTCGGGAGTCTCATGCAAAAGACAGTCATAAAGTTTTTGTAGTGTATTTACTTTCATATAAGCACATTCACTACAAGCACACGTATTATCTTCGGCTGTCGGCGCTGGAATTAAATTGGCGCCGGGGACTTCTTTTAGCATCTCGTGCAGAATACCGGCTTCGGTAGCTACAATAAATTTTTCTTTAGGATGTTTTTTTACATAATTAATCATCCCGGAAGTAGAGCCTATATATTTTGCAGTTTTCAAAATATGCTCCTCAGATTCAGGGTGTGCAATAATTGTTGCTCCGGGGTTCTTTTGGTAAAGATCTAATAACTTATCTATACTAAAAGCTTCGTGTACAACACAGCTTCCATCCCATAAAAGCATATCGCGCCCGGTTTGATTTATAATATACTTGCCCAGGTTTTTATCAGGTGCAAAAATGATGGACTTATCCTTAGGTACAGAATCAACAACTTTAAGAGCGTTAGAGGAGGTGCATACCAAATCACTCATAGCTTTAATTTCTGCAGAACAGTTAATATAGGTAATCACAACATGTTCTGGATGCTTAGCGAGTAGCGCAGCAAAAGCGTCTGGCGGACAGGAATCTGCTAAAGAACATCCCGCAGCTAAATCCGGTAAGACCACTTTTTTTGATGGATTAAGGATTTTGGCAGTTTCTGCCATAAAATGTACACCTGCAAAGACTATGATATCTGCATTACTCTCTTTTGCTTGTTGAGATAATCCCAGACTATCACCCACGTAATCTGCTACTTCCTGAATTTCCTCCCGCTGATAGTAATGTGCCAGTATCACGGCATTTTTTTCTTGTTTTAACTGATGTATTTTTTCTTTTAAACCCACTTTACCTCATTCTAAATTTGGGGCAAAAAGTACACACTTTAAAGAATGAATAAAATGACATAAGTCATAATTAAAGACAAAAATATCTTTTTATTATATTTACTGCCTAAAGGAAGAATAATGTTATCCAATGCTTGTAAATACGCAATAAGGGCTATGCTATACCTGGCAATAAAAACTGATGAAACTCATAAAACCGGAGTCAGGCAAATTGCTGAAGAAATTGAAACCCCGCAACCTTTTTTGGCTAAATTGCTGAGACAACTTACATCTAACCGTTTGGTTTCTTCTACGAAAGGGCCGGGTGGAGGTTTTTACCTCGATCAGGATAATATGGGTAAAACCCTTTGGGATGTTATTAGTTGTATTGATGGCACCCATAAATTTGACCAGTGCTTTTTGGGTTTATCTGAATGCAGGGATGAAAATCCATGCCCGGTACACGCCATCGTATCACCATTTAAAAAAAATTTATACAAAGATTTTAAGGGTAAATCTATACGTATATTGGCTGAGGAAATAAAAGAAAACGGAACAATAATTACTTTAAAAGGTATTTTATAAAAAAAGCCGCCTAAAATTTCTTTTAGACAGCTTTCTTCACGCCCCACTATTGTTGTGTTATTTATTATTATCAATGAGATTGTGTGATGCTTTTCTCATTTTTTTTAATTTTATTAAATGTATCTAACCTTTTTTTATTCAATTTATTTTCATGGATATTAGTTAAATGGTAATGTCTTAAACCATGTTCCTTTTGTCTTCCTGAACTAAAATTGGAAACTCTTTTCAGGTATCCGATCACACGTGTCGCATGGTCTACATTTTCAGATTCACATTCACTGCATTTATATAAGGTACGTTTGTCTATATGCGCACATTCATTACAAATGGTAATTTTAATATTGAAACAAAAATAATTGCAACCCGCAGCAGCAGTTGCATGAATAAGTTTAATAAACCCTTCTTTATTGGGGGTTTCTTCAAGGTTTAAATGAAGGGCCGAGCCTCCATCAAGATATTTTATAGTTTCATTGCCATGAAGCATTATTTTGTCAAGCGCATTAATGTCTTCATCTTCAACCACGTAGAAGTATGAATTATAACAATCCCTTGGTACAAACAACCCATCTTCCCTGTCCCATTTAGCATTTTTCACACCCAGGTTTTCAGCAGGAACAAACTCAGTGTTAAACATGTATCCGTATTTTTCTTTCGCAAGTCTGTTTTCGTCATAAATTATTTTGAGATATTTGTTTACGAAGTCTTTATACGATTCACTATTAGCCACTTCTATACCCTGGCTTTCGGCAGCCTCTGCCATTCCGTTAATCCCTATAGTTAGAAATTGTTTGTCTAATGAAATAAATCCTGCTTTGTAAACCGGTAATAGTCCACCTTCATAATATTCGTCAATTAGCTTTCTATAGGCTACCTGGTATTTATGAATTTTCTGAACTTCTTCAAGAATGTTTGCATTTTGCTGAATTAACCGGTTCATGTTAAGTGTAATAACATTGATAGAACCTGTCGCCACACCACCGGCTCCCAGGGAATAACTAAAGGTATGATCGCTGATCTCATTGCGTAACCTGCAACAGGAAGCCAGACTGTCTGCATCTTCCGATTGATAAATAAAGAATGAGTTCCCTTCACTTAATTCCTGCGCGCACATATCGTTGAATTCTTCATCTACCGGCTTTCCATCTTTTACCAGCATTGCAGCTGTAACCACAGGAAATGTGAGAATAGCTTTTTTTCGTTCTTCATTAAACCATTTCATAAAGAAGGCTTGGAGCTTTTTTAAATTTTCCCATTTTGGTTGGGTCATGTCCGGAAATACAAAGCTCTCGAACATACTGGTAAAGTAAGCTTCATCATAAAGAGAAATATTCCAGAAAACCGACTGATACCCTCTTGCAGCTGCAGGTTGGTTAATGGCATATATTACATGTTGTAAATGATTTTCAATCAATCTTTTGTGTGTTTCCAAATAATTTTCACTGTAATCCCTCCTTGCAAAATGATCAAAATACATTAAGAATTCTACAGTAGCCAGAGCTCCTGCAAATTGTGAACTTACAGCAAAAACAAGGTTTACAAATTCACCACAATAACTTTCAAGGTGTTTTGGAGCCTTGCTTTCACCTCCCAGATTTGTAAGACCTTCCAACAAAAAAGGATACATGCTTATGGAAACGCAATAGGGTTTAAGAGAGGTTTCATCATGTACATAGATTTCATGTGACTCAATTTGCCTGATATACTCATTGGCCAGTTCATTGCCGAATAAGGACGCAATTTTTTGTTTTACCAGTTCCCTGTTTATTTGAATATTGAAGTCTTTATTAATTTCTGCCTCCATGGTTGCAATGTTCTTGGAAGTTACATTCGCATTTGAATCTACTTTAGAGCCATCTGCTGCATTTGCAGAATGTACGTAGTGATTAATAAAATCAATCTTTTTAGCTATTTGCGCATCTGAAAGTCGTATCATAGTTTTATTTTTTAATGAATAAATGGTTTAGTATTCTATTGGTTTTTAATTCGATAAATTTTTGATTGGTAGTTTCATGATCCAGTCCGCCCAGTCTTTTGTCCCATTTTCCTGTTTTAATCCAGGTTAGTTGTTCCCGAATGTTTTTATCTACATGTTCCTCTCCGGTGTAAAGGCATGTTTTGTATCCAATCTGCCTGGCATATTTAAGCCTGTCTACAAGTTGGGTTTTATGCCATTCCCCACCCATAAAAATCACACAACTGGCAAATCCCGAATATTTTTCAAGGAGTTCAATGTAGATTTCTTCAGTTAATTTTTTTCCACTCCCTTTTTTCCATAGAAATGGGGAATGACATCCTTCACAACGAAGCGGACACCCCGAAATAGAAAAACAAAGGCTTATTTCTCCCGGCACTTCCTGAAGTACTATATTAAAATTGTGATAATACATATTAAAAGACCTTTTTATCTTTTATAAAGATAAGAAGTGAATGAAGTAGATGTTAGGAAGTAAAAAAGGAGTTATTAAAAATGTTATTAACAATTGGGTTTAGTATACTGAAAACAGAGGATGCTCTCTTTTTTAACACCCTCAGGATACTGTAACAAATTTATCATACAACTTAAAATTATACTATACAGATGGGGTAAACTTATAAGACCTGTAGCCATAGGCGGCAATAACCACAAAGCAGCAAAGAGGTAATACAAATGAAAAGTTTACTTCCGGGACGCCCAAAATTGAAGTGTCATTATATCCGGGGCCACCTATATCCAATACAATGCCTTGTAAAACAGGCATAACAGCTCCTCCAACAATAGCCATTACTAAAAATGCAGATGCAAATTTTGAATCGTCGCCCAACCCTTCCAGAGCAATGCCGTAAATAGTTGGGAACATTAGTGACATACAAAAGGAAATGCCTACCAGGCTGTACAATCCGCCAATTCCCTGTATAAAAATGGTACCCATAGCAAGAACTATTGCAAAAACGGATAAATAAAGTAGTAGTCTACCCGGATTAATGAATTTTAAAAAATAAGTAAACAGAAAACGGCCCCCTAAAAATAAAGCAAAAGTTGCATAGGCGTAATTCACTGTTTCTTCATTTGAAATTCCTAAATTTTCTGCATAGTGGTAAATATATGTCCAACACATAATTTGAGCCCCTACATAAAACATTTGGGAAATGACACCTTCTACAAAATGCCGTTTTTTAAATATCCTTGAAATGGACTGCAGCATACTTGTATTTTGATCTACATCTTTTTTTTCCGGCATTTTAACAAAGTTGATAATCAGAAATATAAAAATTATAAAAATACCCAGAGCTACATAGGGATTCCGGATGACAAGTAAATCTGTGGTTCGGATGGTTTCTTTTACAGTGTCGGAAAGTTCACCGTAGTTTTCAATATCATGTGATTGTAATCTGCTCAACACAAAAGCCTGTGCTACAAATAATCCGGCAACAAGTCCTACGGGATTAAAAGCTTGTGCAAGATTAAGCCTTCTGGTTGCAGTTTTTTCATGTCCCATTGCCAATATATATGGATTGGCAGATGTTTCAAGAAAAGCCAGTCCAAAGGTCAGGATATAAAGGGACATTAAAAAAAATGTGTAGTTTTCATATGCTGCTGCGGGATAAAAAAGCAGTGCTCCGGTAGCATAAAGACATAATCCTACCAGTACTCCCACTTTGTATGAATATTTTTTCATAAAATAGGCGGCAGGGAGTGCCATGGTAAAATAACCACCGTAAAACGCCAGTTGAACCAGAGAAGCCTGGAAATTATCCAATTCCATTACTTTTTTAAAAGCCGAAACCATGGGGTCGGTTACTGCATTGGCAAAACCCCATAAGGCGAATAATGAAGTTATTAGTATAAATGGGATTAAAACAGGTTTAGAAACAACTGGAATTGAGTTCTCTTTTTTCATTTTATTTTTTAGTTATGGCTTGGTATATGGTTAGCCCTCATCAATAAGCAGATGCTGGTTATAATTACAATTTTATCTTTGATTTTTAAATCCATGTAATGAAATTAAATCTTTTTTAGTTTAGCATCAATGCTTGGGGTATATCTTTATTAAGCGTAATATCTTTTTTTATATCACCATACTTTACTTTTACAACTTGTGGAATTGCTGATTTTAAAGTAAGCCGGTTCAATTTACCATCTTCCCATATCAGGTCAACTTCAATGTTACCTCTGGCTTTTAGTCCTTTTATGGAACCTTCTTTCCAATGATCCGGAAGAGCCGGCAAAATTCTTAAAAAATCTTCATGTGATTGCAGTAAGGCTTCGGCAACCCCAGCTGTAAAACCGAAGTTCCCATCAATCTGGAATGGGGGGTGAATATCCAGTAAATTTGGATATAAAGATTTTTGGATAAACAATTGAATATTTTCTTCAACCGCTTTTTTGTCAAGTAAACGGGCAAAGAAATTAATGATCCAGGCCCGGCTCCATCCAGGTCCGGCCCCACCATGGTCTAGACGGTGCTGAATGGTTTTCTTGGCTGCATTAAACAGTTCAGGGTTTTCGATGGTAATATCATCGCCCGGGTGCAATGCATATAAGTGTGAAATATGCCGGTGACCTTTCTCTGGTTCCTGGTACTCTTTATACCATTCCAGAAGCCGGCCATCAGACCCTATCTTTAATCCCGACTGTAAACGACTCCTTTTTTCATAGATTTCATCTGTAAAATCATCACTTATACCCAAAATGGTTGCTGATTCCAGTAAATTGTCAAAAACTTCGGCTATAATCTGGTGTCCCATGGCACTTCCATAAGAAACAGCTGCCGGCTTGCCGTCATCTGCCAAATATGAATTTTCCGGAGATGTTTCAGGGAAAGAGACGTAAGTACTATCCTTTTCATCCAAAACCAACCAATCTGCATAAAATTGGGCATAGGCTTTTATAGCAGGGTATGCTCTTTCTTTTAAAAAAACGGTATCTTGTGTAAATTGATAATGTTCCCAGTAGTGTTGTGCCAGCCATCCTCCTCCATGTATCCACGAGCCCCAGTAGGCCGTTTCTGCACGCATCCATGGGGTAGCCCACAAATCGGTTGTTTGGTGTGCTACAGAGCCTTTTAGCCCATATTGTTCCCGAGCTAATATTTTTCCTCTTTCAATTAACCTGTCCGTAAAATCAAAAAGTGGTTCCTGACATTCACTGAGGTTGGCAACCCCTGCGGGCCAGTAGTTCAATTGTAAATTAATGTTGAGGTGGTAATCGGCATTCCATGGGGCTTGTATGTGCTCGTTCCAGATTCCCTGAAGGTTTGCCGGGTTTGTATTGGGCCTGGAGCTGGAAATTAATAAATACCGGCCGTACTGAAACAACTTTGTGGTTAAATCAGAATCCGTTTGTCCTTGTTTAACCCTTTCTAAACGTTCATTGGTAGGTAAGGAGTCTAATGCTTTTTCACCTAAAGAGAATGAAACCCTTTTATATAATTTTTGATAGTCATTTATATGGGATTCCAGAAGTTCATTATAGGATTTAGACCCAAATGCTTGGACAGTTTCATCATTTTTCTTTTGATATTCCTGGTGATAAAAAGATGTGTTACACACTATAAGGATTGTGGCTTCTTTTACTTCTCTAAGATGAAGTTGCCCGTTGCTTGCTTCAACAGTTCCCGACGTATTGTCAACCTTCAGCAAAGTTTCAAATTTAACCCCGTGATCTATTACTATGGGTTCTGAATTTTTCATGCCAGCATATTGGGTTACTTCCCCGGACATTTTTAAAATATTGTTGAATGGAGAAGTAACTTGCACTGTAGGGTGTCCATGATCAGCAGGACGTGATAGTTTTAGGGTGTAATTTAACCCTTTTGGATTTTCTGTACTGATTTTTATTACCAATACATCGTCTGCTGCGGATGAAAAAACGGTTTCAGTAACTGTATGACCGTCTGCTTTAAATGAAGTTTCCACAAGGGCTTTATCAAGGTTCAATAAACGCTTATAATTTGAGATTTCACTCTCTTCAAAATCAATAAAAAGGTCACCCATAGTTTGATGCGACCTTGATACACCTTTAAATGAAAACTTTCCAACCATAAGGCTGTCCGCTATGTGTACATTACTTTGCTTGATCAGCTTTCTGATGTGGCTGAGGTCTTCCGGGGTGCCTTTTGAGTTTCCCCACTCATCTTTCCCGGGCCACATAGAATCTTCATTTAACTGTATACGTTCATGTTGCGGATTCCCAAAAACCATGGCTCCGAGCCTGCCGTTTCCAACCGGAAGGGCATGGTCCCAGTTTTCAGCAGGAGTTGTGTACCACAAAATATCATCTGTAGAAAGTGTTTTTTCTTCAGTTTGGGCTTGATTGCAGGAGTACAGAACCCATATAAAAAGCGACAGAAATATATACTTTCCTTTCTTAATCATTTAAAGGTTATAAAATTCCACAGCATTTTTTCCCATGATGTCCTTTTGTTCTTCTATGGAAAATTGCAGGATATAATTCTCTACTATCTGAACAATTTTATCGTATTCGGAAGCGAGGAGGCACACAGGCCAGTCTGATCCAAAAAGTAATCTTTTTGTGCCAAAAGCTTCAACAACCACATCCAGGTAGTTTTTAAAATCATCTTCTTTCCATTGTTCCCAATCAGCCTCTGTAACCATACCTGAAATCTTACAACATACATTTTCAAGGGATGCCAGTTCTGTAATATCATTTTTCCAATTTTCAACTTCTCCTCGTTTTATATAAGGTTTGGCCAGATGATCCAGCACAAATGGCTGATCTGGGTTTTTTTTAACTAATTGGATAGCTTCTTTCAGTTGATGTGGAAAAATAAGAATGTCATATGTGAGATTATGTGTTTTTAGATGTTGAATGCCCCTCAGAAACGATTTCTGGAGCATAAAACCATCTGGTTCTGATTGAAGCACATACCTGACACCTTTGAGGAGAGTGTTTTGTGAAAAACGATCTAATTGATCATTTACATCATCACTTAATAAGTTTACCCACCCCACAACTCCTTTAATGAAGGGGTTTTTATCTGCCAATTGAAGCAGATAAGTGGTTTCGGCAACAGAGGTATCTGCCTGAACAGCGACACAACCGTTAAAATCATTATTTTTCAGGTGTATTTCAAGTTGATGCGGTAAAAAATCTTTTTTCAATACCTTCATTGAGTCGTCAATCCAACTATGTTTGTGAGGATCGTAGTTCCAAAAGTGTTGATGTGAATCAATTTTCATTATTATATGCTTTTACATGTTGAATGGAAGTTCCTAAACCTTCAATTCCAAGTTCTACTACATCTCCGGGTTTTAAAAAACGTGGGGGTTTTAATCCCAAACCAACTCCGGAAGGGGTACCTGTTGAAATGATATCTCCGGGAAGCAGGGTCATGAACTGACTGATATAACTTACCACAGTTTCTACATTAAAAACAAAATCGGAAGTATTGCTGTTTTGCAACATTTCTCCATTTACTTTTAACCAAAGGTTGAGGTTATTTGGGCTTTTTATTTCGTTTTTTGTAGCTAAAAAAGGGCCAATTGGCGCAAATGTATCGCAACTTTTACCTTTTACCCATTGTCCTTCCCGTTCAAGTTGGAACTCGCGTTCGCTATAGTCATTATGCAATACATAACCGGCCACATAATCCATCGCGTCAGATTCATTAACATAGGATGCTTTTTTACCAATAACTACTGCGAGTTCTACTTCCCAATCGGTTTTTTTACTTCCTTTTGGGAGTATGAGGTCGTCATTAGGTCCTACAATAGCCGATGTGGCTTTAAAAAACAACACCGGTTCTTTAGGAACGGCCATTCCGCCCTCGGCTGCATGTTTCGCGTAGTTTAAACCAACACAAATTATTTTTGAAGGTTTGAGAACTGGGCATCCCAGTCGGGTTTCATTGGAAATTTCAGGACATTTGGATTCGCTCTTTTTTAACCATTCTATTAACCGACTAACACCATTGTTTTCAAAAAAAACATCGGTATAATCTTCACCAAAGGCTGAAACATCTATTCTTTTACCATTTTCTAACTGTACCCCCGGTTTCTCACTACCGGTTTTTCCAAAACGTATTAATTTCATTTTCAAATATGCTTATTATATTATTTATCCGTTTAGTTTTATAAATCCACCGTCAATAGGAAAATCGGTTCCGGTAATAAAAGAGGCTTCATCCGAGGATAGATAAAGTGCCAGGTTTGCAACTTCTTCCGGAGTTCCCATACGTCCTATGGGTTGTGTTTTTGAGAGTTTATCGAACATTTCTTTTTCTTTTCCGGGATATTTGCTTTGCAAAAATCCATCAACAAAAGGTGTATGTATTCTGGCTGGGGATATGCTGTTGCACCGGATTCCATCATGTAGATAATCTTTAGCAACTGAATAGGTCATAGCTAACACGGCCCCCTTGGTCATTGAATATGCAAAACGTTCGGAAACTGCAATAGAACCTGCAATGGATGCCATATTTACAATAACCCCTGATCTTTCTTTTTTCATATAAGGAATGGCTGCTTTCATGCAATTATAAACTCCTTTAATGTTTACACTGTATAACCTGTCTACATCGCTTTCTTTAGCTTGTTCAATATTTCCTACGTGTGCTATTCCTGCGTTATTTACCAGAATGTCAATAGTATGGTTTTTTGTAATATTTTCAAAAACTGAATTTACATCCTTTTGAAGGGCAACATCGCAGGTATGAAACTGGGTTTTATGTCCTTCTTGTGTTAGTTCCCTATGTAATAATTGTCCACTTGCTTCATCAAGCTCTAAAATATGCACAAAAGCTCCTTGTTGAGCAAAAACTTTTGTAATTGCTTTTCCAATTCCACTTGCACCCCCGGTAACTATGGCTGTTTTATCTTTTAAGCTGAATTTCATTATATTGTTTTGGCTCTGATAATAAGGTCTTTTTCCCAGAAAATTCCCTCCGGAAATGTATATTCCTTCAAAGATAATGGTTTCATTGTTATGCTGTAACCCGGTGAAGTGGGGGGCATGTAAGCCCCGTTTTTAATTACAACCGGATCTACAAAATGTTCATGCAAATGGTCTACATATTCTATAATCCTGTTTTCCAAAGAGGCACTTACCACAATATAATCCACCATTGAAAGGTGTTGCACATGTTCACATAAACCTACACCCCCTGCATGGGGGCACACGGGGATATTAAACTTTTTGGCCATTAACAATATGGCTAGCACTTCATTTACGCCGCCTACTCTGCAGCTATCAATCTGGCATATGCCCATAGCTTTTGCCTGCATGAGTTGCTTAAATATAATTCTGTTCTGGCAATGTTCGCCTGTCGCAACTTCAATAGGGTAAACTGCCCTGGCAATTTTTGCATGGCCCAGCACATCGTCCGGACTTGTGGGTTCTTCAATCCACCAGGGTTTAAATTGTGACAGCTGACTCATGTTCTCAATAGCTTCATCTACATCCCATTTTTGGTTAGCGTCCATCATTAACTTTAAATCGTCCCCGATTTCTTCCCGTATTATTTGTGCACGCCTGATATCATCATTTATGTCGGAACCAACTTTCATTTTAATATGTTTCCATCCTGCATCTAGGGCTTCCCTGCATAGTTTCCTGATTTTCTGGTCCGAATATCCCAGCCATCCTGCCGATGAGGTATAAGCAGGGTATCCGTTTTTTTCTAAATAAGCGATACGTTCTTTTTTAGTAGCCTCATTTTTTCGGAGTATCTGAACGGATTCTTCGGGTGTAATGACATCGGTGATATACTTAAAATCCACACATGCTACAAATTCTTCAGGTGTCATGTCTGACAGTAGTTTCCACAAGGGCTTTCTTTCTGCCTTAGCATACAAATCCCAGACAGCATTTACTACGGCGCCAATGGCTAAATGAATAACACCTTTGTCAGGTCCCAGCCAACGTAATTGACTATCACCGGTAATCATGGTCCAGAAGGCACCCATGTTTTCAGTAAATGATATAAGGCTTTTATTTATTACCAAATGAGATATTGTTTTTATGGCCTTTACACATAATTCATTCCCCCTGCCAATAGTAAATGTTAGTCCATGGCCTTCTAATCCAGGAATATTTGTTTTTAACATCACATAAGCTGCTGAGTAATCCGGATCGGGATTCATTGCATCTGAACCTATGAATGTTTTGCTGGTTGGGAAACGGATATCTTTAACCTCAATACCGGTAATAATTATTGATTCCTGCATTTATTTTTTATCTTTTGTATACCTGTGTGTAATCTTTCAGGTATTCGGTAGGTGAGTAATTGGTTATGGATTTAAATTGACGATTAAAATTAGACAGGTTATTGAACCCTGATTCATAACATATATCTGTGACATTGTATTTCTGTTCCAGTAATAATTTGCAGGCATAACCGACACGTATTTCATTTAAATATCTTGAAAAGGTTTTACGGCTTCCCTTTTTAAAGAATCTGCTAAAAGCAGCCGGATTCATCTGAGCTACTCCGGCCACATCATTTAATGTAATTTCGTTTTTAAAATTGTTGAATATGTATGAATACACTTTATCAAGATTCTTGTTTTCAGGTTGCAGAAATGAATTTAAAAACCCTGAGGAGGATAATTGCACATAATTTTTATCTTTAGTCAAATCATTCAATATCCGAATTAAGCTGAGAATTCTTTCAAAGTCGTTAAGATCCACCAGTTTTGTGATTTCAGAGATGATATTTTTAGTATTCCCCGTAAATTTTAATCCACGTTTTGCTCTTTCCAAAAGCAAAGCTATGTGTGCCATCTCAGGTAACTTAAAAAAGTTTTCTCCCAAACAATTTTCTTTAAAATGAATAGCTATTGCTTCTGCTTTTAAGTTTGAATCTTTGGCAAAATAAATTTTATCATTAAGCCACATATGAGGTACATTTTTTCCTAAGAGAATAACTTCTCCTTCATTAAATTGTTCTATACTGTCGCCTACAAACCGGGTTCCGCTGCTTTTTAAAATAACTACCAGTTCCAGCTGTTCATGATAATGCCAGACTTTCAAGAAATGCGGGTAATTGTTATAATGCACCGAAATGGATTTGTTTAATAAATCACTTCTGTCAAGAAAATGTAGTTTCATAATAACTGGTTTAATGAGACAACGATTGATCATTAAAGTTAGTGATAATAATATATCACATCAAGCGGTCGAACATATGTGAAATCTCAATTAATAATTAAAATCATTAGATTCTTCTTAATACCTTTATTATTTTCTTTTAAACCTGATTGCGGTTCCGCCTCCCGGGGCTAAATTAATTTCTAATGTATCTGTTGATTTGACTTCTTTTGTTGAAATAACTATTTCAGTAGCATTTTTATTCCATGATATTCCTTCAGCATCGGCATAAATTTGAGCCTCATAAGTAGCATTTTTATCTAAAAAAGATAAATCAATATTAATAGAACGACTTTCTTCATTTGTTAAACTACCTAAATACCAATCATCACTATATCTGTCTTTTCTAACAGTTGTAATGAATTCTCCTATTTCAGCATTTAAAACTTTGGTATCTTCCCAATCTACCGGGACATCTTGTAAAAATTTAAAAGCAGGATTGTTAACGTAATTTTCTGGCAAATCGGCCAGCATTTGAATAGGCGAGTAGATCACCACATATAATGCCAATTGTTTTGCAGCTGTGGTATGAACATCTCTGCCTTCATAACCTTGTTTTATTTCTACATCAAGAACACCGGGAGTAAAGTCCATCGGCCCAGACAATAATCTCGTAAAGGGAATCGTTGCTGTGTGATTTGGCGGATTACCTTCACTCCAGGCATTGTATTCCTGGCCTCTGGCACCTTCACGAGACATCATGTTAGGATATGTTCTACGCTCCCCCGTATCTTTTATAGGTTCATGAAAATTGACTGTTAGTTTATGTTCTACCGCTTTTTCTAATACAAAACGATAGTAGTTTACACCAAACTGCCCATGATGCCATTCTTTCATATTTAATCTTGATCCTACCTGGCCTATTTTAACATCATGAATACCTACGCTATTATAAAGCTCCATTCCGGCATCAATTTGTTTTAAGTAATTAATAATGTTTGAGCCTGTTTCGTGATAACCGATAATGCTTACACCATTTGATTTTGCATATTCTGTAACTTTTTCTAAATTGAAATTATCGGCATAATCAGTAAAACTAAACATATGCATGGCATTTTCGTACCAGGCTGGTGTCCAACCTTTATTCCATCCTTCAATGAGTAAATGGTCTACACCTAATTTTTTGCAATAATCAATATATTCAATAGCATTTTTTGTTGTAGCCCCTTGAATCGGACTTTCCCAAAAGGAATATTTTCCTATATGCATTCCCCACCAGATACCCAGATATTTATGAGGTTTTATCCAACTTGTATCTTCAAGTTTATTAGGTTCATTGAGATTTAATATGAGGTATGAAGTTATTAAATCGCCCGGTTGTTCAGCTATTTTCAGTGTTCTCCAGGGTGTTGTAAAACTACCATTGGTTTTTACTTTATCACCGTCTGCCCAGGGTACTAAATCGCATTCTAAATTTGTCCCGTTAGTATGCGCTAATGTCATGCTCGCATAGTTCACCAAATTAGCTTCATGAATGCTTAGATATAACCCATCCTTACTTTTAATAGTTAGAGGAGTATGCACGGTGTCTAATTGACTTACTGGTGATTTAGTTTCAAGATATTCATATCTGTTATCTTGATAGGCACCTATCCACCAGGCATCCCCATCTTCTTTTAAGTTGAATTCGGTTAATTCATCCATGATAATGATACTATCTTTACCTTGAGAAGGATAGTTATATCTAAAGGCAACACCATCATTAAATGCTCTGAATTGGATTTCAAGCTTTCTTTTCTTTTCACTTTTTTCTTGAAGCACAACCTCAAGTTGATTGTAATGATTTATAATTTCTTGTTTTTCACCCCAAACCTGTTTCCATGTTTCATTAAAAGATGTGGTTTCAGCTTCTAGCAGTGTAAAGTTTTTGGCTAAGGAATCATTGTTTTTAAAAATTAATCCAAGTGCTGATGGAGTTATGATGATTGTATCTCCGTGTAAAACAGTATATGAAGGTTGTCCTTCAGCATTCAGGTCGAATACAATTTTGTTATTCCCGTCGGGAGAAAGTAAATCATGGGTTACCTGTTCTTCCTGTTCTGGTTTACAGGATGAACAAATAAGAATAATAAAGAGAATTGATATATTTTTCAGCATTTTCATTTATTTACATTAATTGTGATTGTACTTTCTTCTAAATCATCTGATGAAGCTCGGAGAGTAATTGTTCCGGTCTCATCCTTTGATTTTATAATAACGAGGCATTTGCCATTAAAAGCTTTTCGCTCATTGGCTTTAAATGATTCATGGCTTGTAGGGTCTCCGTTATCTACCGCTGCTATTTCACCGGGTCCTTCAAGTTCAAACTGAACATTATTGGACGCATTTGGCACCAATGTGCCATGCTCATCATGAATAGTTACAGTTACAAATGATAAATCATTGTTGGGTTCAATGGTTTGTCTGTCTGCTTCTAATTTTATTGAGGAGGCTTTCTCAGCCGTTTTTATTTCTTTAACCAACACTTCTTTTCCATCTTTTCTTGAAATGGCTTTTAAAATACCGGGTTTAAATGGAATACGCCACATTATATGTAATTCATCATCTTTTTTGGATTTGCTTCCCAGGGATTCGCCGTTTAAAAATAATTCTACTTCATCTGCCTGTGAATAATAAGCCCAGATATCAACTTCCCGGCCTTCTTCCCAGTTCCAATGTGGAAAAACATGTAGTACGGGT
Organism: uncultured Flavobacteriaceae bacterium; assembly: GCA_937901915.1. Classification (GTDB taxonomy): domain Bacteria; phylum Bacteroidota; class Bacteroidia; order Flavobacteriales; family Flavobacteriaceae; genus Abyssalbus. The sequence goes on along the minus strand of CALGUD010000147.1, from coordinate 105,923 downwards.
TTGTCTGTCCATTCACTTTGGTACATATAGTATGAGTCCTTGGGAAAACCGGCTAAATCAATAACACCAAAATACGAACTCCGTGATGGCCATACATAGGGTGTTGGTTCCCCGAGATAGTCAAAACCTGTCCAGATGAACATTCCCGACAGGTAATCGTGTTTTTTAATGATTTTCCAGGTTTCTTCATGGGTAGAGCCCCAGGGAGCACTCACCTGGTCGTATGCAGAAACCGTGTTGCCCGGATTTCCACCTGTAAATAACAAATCCCATCGCACCGGCCATCTTTTTATGGAATCTGATTTTTGATCATAATACCCCCTGGTAGCCAGGGCCGAAGAGGTTTCTGTAGCTATAAAAGGTTTGTTTGGAAAAGTTTCCTTATGATTTTCATAGGTATGGTGTGCATAGTTATACCCCACCAGATCCAACACATTAGAGCTATTCAGATTATTTGTCGGTGATGGTGGATTATTTCCGGTGGTTATAGGTCTGGTTGTGTCCAGTAACTTCACTTTGTGCACCAGGTCTTTAACCATATCAATACCTGTGCTATCCCATTGTTCTATAATTTCATTTCCAATACTCCAGATAATAACGCTTGGATGATTTCTGTCCCTTTTAATAAAGTCGGTTAGATCTTTTTCATACCATTCATCCCAATACAAACTGTAATCATATTTGGTTTTACCTTTTTTCCACATATCAAAGACTTCATCCATAACAATGAATCCCATTTTGTCACATAATTCCAATAACTCCGGAGCGGGAGGATTATGTGCAGTGCGGATACCATTTACCCCCATTCCTTTCAGAATTTCTAACTGACGTTTAATAGCTCTTTTATTTACTGCCGACCCCAATGCACCTAAATCATGATGATTACATACCCCTTTGATTTTAACCTGGTCTTCGTTAAGGAGGAAACCTTTTTCAGGGTCAAAAGCAAAAGAGCGTATTCCAAAGTCAGTTTCATAGACATCTACTAATTGATCATCTACATATACTTCAGATATTAGGGTGTATAATTGAGGGGTGTTAACAGACCACAAATGAGGGTTTTCTATTTTTAAAGACCCCGAAAAGGTGAAATTTTCATTAGGTTCAATAAGAATATCATGTACGTTTTCCGTTATATATTCATTATTATAAGTGACAATAGTTTTTATGGAAGCAGGTTGTGTTGTTTTGTAATCATTTACAAGTGAAGTTTCAACTTTTATTATAGCACTGTCTTTTGAAACAGTAGGTGTAGTTACAAATATGCCCCATTTGTCAATATGAAGTTTATCTGTTTTAATCAGCCATACATTCCTGTATATACCGGAACCGGAATACCAACGGGAATTTGGTTGTTTTGAATTATCAACCTTGACTTTAATAACATTTTCTTTGCTATTAAAAAGGAGATAAGGGGTTAAGTTATATCTAAAACCAATATATCCGTTTGGTCTTTTACCTAAATACTGATCATTTATCCGGACTTCACTGTTCATGTATACTCCGTCAAAATGAATGTAGAAGTTTTTATCCCTGTCCTTATCATCTAGCACAAAAGATTTTGTATATATTCCTGTGCCACCAGGTAATGCCCCACCATTGTATGTAGCAGGATGTTTTTCATCAAATTTTCCTTCAATACTCCAATCATGAGGAAGGTTCAGGTTCCTGGGTTCATATTTAACAGAGTCGTTTGCAAGAGTATCCACAAGGTGAAAATCCCAATTGTCATTGAATAATACTTTTCTGTCATCAATATTTTTATTAGTTTCTTTAAGGCATGCATACAAAAGTGACAGTATGAAAAGCGGAAGACATATATGGGTATTTAACTTAATCTTCATTTTAGTTTTAAGCTTTTATTTTAAAAGAAGGCAGGTGCTTTTTTATTGATCTTTTAATAATTGATTAAACAATCGGTTGTTCGATAGGGGATATCTCTTATTTTTCTCAAAAGTATGGAGGTGATTTTTTTTTAACTAATTATTATTTTGCACAACGTGATACTATTTTATCATTTTACTCATTTTTATTATAAATTTAAGCAAAAATGTATCTAATAGGATATAAAAACATAAAATTTATTGAAAGGTTGGAGAAATCTATTTCCATGTTCCCTAATAAGAGATATTGTGAGAGACAAAAAAGTGCACATTTACTATGTGCACTTTTATGATGGTTGTTTAATTTTCAGATTAAAAAAATGATTTACTGTAGCTCTTCACAATAAAATTGATTATTATGTAAAGCTGATGAAACAGTTTTTGCTTGTAGCGCCTGGGTTTCTACCCGGAGGATATTATCGCGATCTTCCAGATCAAAATTCCAGTTTCCGTTTTGGCCAATTAGTTCATTAAGTAGTGGCCGGAGTTTCTTTATTTCCTTCTTTTTTGTAACTGAGGTTTTAAATACCAATACTGTTTTCATTTTAAACTTGTTATGTTTAAAGGTTAACGATCCCAAAAAGCAGGTGGTTCTACTCCTAACGACCGCAAATATACATATCCCTGGCCACGGTGGTGAATTTCATTATCTATAAAATAAAAAATAGAAGAATATACTGTTCCTTCATATTGTCCGAATGCTTTTATAGTCTCATGAAACCGATCCGGTTTAATTTCCGGCCAATACTTATTGATCACTTCGGTAGCTTCATCCCATAATTGAAGAATTTTAGCTTTCCTGTTTTCATGGTCAAAATGCTCTTTCAGTTCTGCTGTTTTTCCTGTGGCTATTTCCTTAATTCCGGGACCGGCTATTCCTAAAAGTTCCATAGTGATGTCGGCAAAGGTGCGCATTCCTCCAATAGAATAATTAAAATATTCTTTTTCAGGAAAGGCTTCAATTACTCTACGGGTTAGGTTTCTATGACCTTGCCAGTGCTCTAATAACTCTGATGATGTAATTACCTGTTTGTTCAACTCTACTGTTGTGCTCATGCCTTAAAATTTTATGTTATTATTAATTTAAGCCAAAGTTAAAAGTGAATGGTGACAGCCCTGTGTCAGTAGAAAATAATAAAAATGAATTTTTAAGTTTTATGGGATAATAAAAGAACTTCAAGCTACTGATTTTAAAAAGATAAACCCTACTGACATCATGTTGTCATACCATTGTTTTTTCTTTGTGTGTATAAATGAATTTGTTTGATGATGTTTAAATCCGGTTTAATCTTTAATATGAAATCTTATCTTTGGGATATATGTTATGCTATTATGAGTATTGATACAGTAAAACGATTTGACAGGATTGTAGCAATCCTTATTCAATTACAATCCCGCCGCATAGTAAAAGCACAGGACCTGGCGGATCGTTTTCAGGTAAGTTTACGAACTATATACAGGGATATCCGAACTTTGGAAGCCTCCGGTGTCCCCATTGCAAGTGAAGCGGGTGTTGGTTATTCTATTATGGAAGGTTACCGGTTACCTCCGGTTATGTTTACCCGTGAAGAGGCCGGAAGTTTTGTGGCAGCAGAAAAACTTATGAAAAAGTTTACTGATAAATCACTCGGGGCATATTATGAATCGGCCATGTATAAATTAAAGTCCGTTTTGCGTGGTAAAGAGAAAGATTGGGTTGCAGCATTAGAATCGCAGGTAATGATAGATCCTGCCCAGAATCTTTTTAATGAGGCCATACCCAATGCCTTAGAAATCCTTTTTGAAAGTATAGCAGAGAAAAAACAGGTATATTTAAAATACCAGTCCCTTGAGGCAGATAATCCTTCTGAAAGATTTATTGAGCCGGTTGGACTTTTTCATGAGAATAATTATTGGTACGTACTGGGATATTGTCATTTAAGAAAAGCGTATCGTCAATTTCGAACTGATCGTATATTACGAATTCAGAGAGCTGATAAATTGTTTACTTTGGAACACGGAAGTATTGATGACCATCGACATAAAGAAGATGATAGGCCAAAAATAAAGGTGCGAATCCAGGTAGATAAAAATATTGCCAAATACATTAAAGGAAGCAAAAAACATTACGGATTTGTATCTGAAGAAATTAAAACGGATAAAGTAGAGATGACGTTTATGGTTTATGATCTAAAGGATGGTTTCTCCCGATGGTACATGATGTTTGGAGATTATGCAAAAATCCTGGAACCCGAAAGTTTAAAAGAACGGGTTAGAGAGTTACTAAAAAAAACTGAGAGTAGGCTTTTAAACTGACACCTTTTCTAAAATACCAATTAACCAACATTTGTAAGAATTTAGGGAATAAAAATATTGAAAGTAGTTATTACATTTATTATTTTTACCTTTATAAAACTTAGTTAAAATACTAATTTTGATTTTATTATGGAGAAGCAAGTAATCGATTACTATGCACATAAAAATAAAATGTATGTTGCTACCGACTGTATTGTTCTTGGTTTCGATTCCGGAGAATTAAAGTTATTGATTTTCAGGAGAAAAATGGAGCCACATGAAGGAAAATGGTCTCTTATTGGTAACATTATTGACCTGGATGAGGACATGGATGATGCTGCAAGCCGGGTTATTAAAGATTTTACCGGGCTTGATAATATTTTTTTCGATCAAATCAAGGCATATGGTAAAGCGGACAGGGACGATGGTTTTCGATGTGTTTCTATTGCACAATACGCATTGATTCGATTAGACAATTATGATAAAAAGTTTGTTGAAAAGCACGGTGCTTTTTGGTATCGTATTGAGGATTTGCCGGATTTAGTGCTGGATCATAATCAAATGCTGGAAGATGCTTTTATAATATTAAGACGTAAAGCCCGCTATCAGCCCATAGGGATTGAATTGTTACCTGAAAAATTTACGCTGCCTCAACTCCACCGCTTGTATGAAGCTATTTATCAACAGGATATTGACTCCGATGATTTCAGTAAAAAAATACTTTCCATCAACGGCTTACTAAAAGTGGTTGCTGATAAAGGCGAAAGCTCTTCAAAAGCAGATACACTATATAAATTCGATTATGATAATTACCAAAAACTTTTACAGTCCGGGTTTAACTTAGAAATTTGATGTTTTTTATTTTTTTAAGTTTACTGCTGAGTAAGAAAGGTTAATTTCTGGATTTTGATGCATATTTCAACATAGTACTTGAGCTTGAATAAGTGTATTCATTATAGGTCTAAGTATAATTGATAAGTGCATTGTCTGTAAATAAAAGATATGAAGTTCATAAATTACATTTCAAGGTAAGGAACTATTGATTTTTTTCTTATATTTTTTTACTCTTCTTTGTGTTTAAAACTATTCTTATCTTAATGATAGACTATATAAAAGCAAAAGCTTCAGTGTCAGCTGAAGCTTTCTAAGGATTTGTTTGAATTAACTATTATTAATGTCTTCTGAAGGTTGCGTTATTATCAGAATTAATTAACAATGCTTTTATATAGTTTAACTGAACTTAATACAGCTAAATATTTACGTAATTTTAACATAGTAGGATTAAGGAAATAAAGATAATAGTTTATATTTCTTTAGTGTAGGGGACATTACTATCACAAATATAGAATAAAACTATGAAAATATTAAATAATTGTCAAAATTCTTTCTAAAGCCATTCCCCTGGAGCCTTTAATGAGGATATATTTTACTTTTAGGTCAGTAGTTGTGAGGTAATTTTTAAAATCTTCATAACTTTTGAACTTTTTGGTATTATTCGCGTCAACCTTATTAAAATTTTCGCCGATAAGAAATATTTCTTTAAATTCCTTTTTTAAAGCATAGTTTGCAATATCCTGATGTTCTTGTGCTGCTGTAATCCCAACTTCAAACATGTCACCTAAAATAACAGCTTTACTTTTATCACTTATAACAGAAAAATTATCTAAAGCTGCTTTCATGCTACTTGGATTGGCATTATATGCATCTAAAATAATTTCTTTATTTCCTCTTTTTATAATCTGCGATCTGTTATTGTCGGGCACATAATTTTTAATTGCCTGTTTTATTTTTTCAAGGGGAACATTAAAATACTTGCCAATGCTTATAGCTGCGGCTATGTTATGAAAATTATATACACCTACCAACTGGGTTTCAATTTCGGTTGAATCTGTTTTTACTGAAACAAAAGGATGTGTATTTAATAACTCTATTTGTTGATTTGCTGCGGTATTTGTTCCGTAGCTGAACTTTTTATTGTAATCTTTTAAGATTTTAACCTGAATTTGATCATCGGCATTAATAAAAACCGTTTTATCATTGTTGATGAGATACTCATACAGTTCAGATTTTCCCTTAATTACGCCTTCAATACTGCCAAAACCTTCCAGGTGTGCTTTTCCAAAATTGGTAATATATCCGTATTCAGGTTGCGCAATTTTACAGAGAAATTCAATTTCCTTCAAGTGATTTGCACCCATTTCAACTACACCTATTTCTGTTTGCTCATTCATAGAAAGTAAGGTAAGAGGAACGCCAATATGATTGTTGAGATTTCCTTTTGTAGCTACAGTGTTATATTTTAGTGATAGCACTGCATGAATAAGCTCTTTTGTTGTTGTTTTGCCGTTACTGCCCGTTAAAGAAATAATTTTTACACCCAGTTTTTGCCTGTGATATCTTGCCAGCTCCTGTAGTGTTTTAAGCGAGTCCTCTACTAATAGTATTTGCGGAATTTCCGGGTTTAAATAATCTTTTTCATCGATCACAGCGTATGACGCACCTTTTTGGAGTGCTTGTACAGCATACGAATTTCCATTAAAATTAGGGCCTTTAAGGGCAAAAAACATGTCGTTTTTTTGAATGCTTCTTGTATCTGTACATGCGTGGGTGCATTTTAAAAATAAAGAATGTAATTTTTCTATATCCATAAAAAATAAAGTATAAAAAAAGCCCTGATACCGTTTTGGAACAGGGCTTGATAATCAATATATTATTATTTAACTTTTTGGTCCAATATTTCTTGGTGTTTTAGCTCTTTTAGATTTTGCACCAACACGTGATACGGCACATCTGAACCCAATATAATCAGTTGCCATATATTGTGGTAAGAATCTACGTTGAGCCGGATCGAGCCAATAAGCTCTGTCTTTCCATGATCCTCCTTTGTAAACTCTTGTTTCATCATCTATTAAAGTAGTTCTTCCATCTGTCCGGTCATATTCCTTAATTATGTTGCCAAGGGAATCTTTGCTTACAGAATGTAAAGGTGCATTGTACATTCTCTTATTTGGATCTTGTTCTTGTTCTTCTTCATCAGCACCACTGAACAGGTGAAAATACCTTGTAGATCCGGCATCACCATCCCTGAAATTTCTGTTATCACTTTTATCAAAGTTTGTTCTCAGGTAGGTGTCGTCCTCATCAAGAGGTACAGTTGCAAGTTGCCCTGGGAGGTCACGCACAACAATCCGACCGTTACTTAAGGTGTCATAAACAATATTATTAGGGTCAATAATTTTATGTTTGCCATTTTCATCAATAGAAGATTTCATATAAACATTGCCCCGGTAATAATTAAAGTCATTAGCTTCATCATCAACAATAGGTCTGTAAACATCGGCAACCCACTCAGAAACGTTTCCTGCCATGTCATAAAGGCCGTAATCGTTAGGAGGGTATGATCTTACTTCGGCTGTAATATCAGCTCCGTCATCAGACCAACCGGCTATACCACCGTAATCACCATTACCTTGTTTAAAGTTCTCAAGCTGATCGCCTCTGAATCTTCTTTTACCCGAACGGGTATATTCTCCATTCCATGGATATTTTTTTCTACCTCTGTAGTTATTATATTCTCTTTTGCCAACAAGTGCAGCGGCTGCGTATTCCCACTCTGTTTCGGTAGGTAATCTGAATTCAGGAGGAAAAAGTCCCGATTGTCTTTTTGCAAATATATTTACGGAATCTCTCTGCTGTTTGCCCTGAAGGGAATCAATTCTGCCTCCGTAAGTATCAGAAGGACTGTTTATATAGGTGCCTGTACTAAAAGTTCCGCCTTCAGTTTCTCCATTATAGGCAGCTATTCCGGTATTTCGTGCTAAAAAGCCTTCACGCTCAAGTATAAGTTCCTGTACACGGTCACTTCGCCATTCAGCAAATTGTACTGCCTGTACCCAGTTAACACCTACTACAGGATAATTGCCATATGCAGGGTGCCTTAAATAATTATTTACCATTACTTCGTTATAACCAAGGCGGTTATGCCATACTAAAGTGTCCGGTAAAGCACCTAAATATATATCTCTGTTTGTAGCTCCCTGTTCTTCCGTTGAAAAAACACTTTTCAACCAATCCAGATACTCAAGGTATTCTACGTTAGTAACTTCGGTTTCATCCATGTAAAAGGACTGAACATGCTGCTGTGTAGGTGTATTGTTCCAGTCATGCATAACGTCATCCTGCACTTGTCCTTTAATAAAAGTTCCACCTTCTATAAAGACTGTTCCCGGAGGCGTTTCCTGTTCCCTGAAGTTAGAATTGTACTGAAATCCACCTTCCCTGTCATTGATATTCCACCCAGTAGTTCTGGAAACATCCCTGGATCCTCCCGACTTTTTACATCCGGTAAAAGCTACCAATGCTGAGGCACAAGCAATTAAAACTTTAAAAGAATTTTTCATATGTAAGATTTGTTATGGTACAAAATAGTCCGCAATATAATAATTAAGCATAAAAACACAATACTTTTTTTGTAAAATTACACGAGATAACAGTCATATAATATATTTAACTTTTCTTACTTCGTGTTTCTTTACAACGAAAACAAGTTGTTTTTATTATTTTTTTAGTATAAAGAAAGTAAAAAAAGTAGGGTAAGTGGTTATAGTGATTTGTCTGTTGTTTAGCTGTAATGTGTTTAAAATTCATTAAATTGATTTTTTTTAATTATTTTCCCTGAATATAATTTTTACATGTAGTAATTTTTATATACAAGATAAACGTTAATTATTCGTTAATATATGATGAGCCAAAAAAAATATAATCTTTGTTATATTTTATTTTTAAACCCATATTTGTAAAAATTTATTTTAATCCATGAAAAGAATATTTGTACTCTTTGGTTTACTTTTTATTTATAACAGTGCCATCTCTCAGGACAGGGTTATCACAACAGCAGTTCCTTTTTTATTAGTAACATCCGACGCCCGCGCAGGCGGTATGGGTGAATTGGGTGTCGCGACATCAACTGATGCTTTTTCTCAGCAATGGAACCCGGCAAAATATACATTCGCAGACCAACAATTTGGTGTGGGTGTAAGTTACACACCTTATTTAAGTGAACTTGTAAACGATATAGCGCTGTTAAACCTAACAGTCTATAACAGGCTTAACGAGAGAAGTGCATGGGCGGCAAGTATTAAATACTTCAGTTTGGGAGATATTGAACTAAGAGATACAGCAGATGATATAGGTATTGTTGAAAGGCCTAATGAAATGACTATTGATGCTACCTATGCATTAAAATTAAACGAAACCTTTTCAATGGCAGTTACAGGTCGATTTTTAAGATCGGACCTTAAAATTCCTGATGAGGGTATTGATGCAAACCCGGCCAGCTCTTTTGCTGTGGATATATCAGGGTTTTATCAATCTGAAGAGTTGGATTATAACCGTTTTAACGGACGCTGGAGAGGTGGGTTCAATATTTCCAATATCGGCCCCAAGATCAAGTATGAAGAAGGCGGCCCGGAAAGTTTTCTACCCACGAACCTTAAGTTAGGAGGAGGTTTTGATTTTATTTTTGATACAGATAACAAATTAGCAGTTGTAACCGAAATAAATAAACTTTTGGTGCCTACACCACGCGATTTTGACGGTGACGGGGATATAGACTCCGAAGATGCAAGAGGATACAATGATATAGGATTTTTTAGTGGAATATTTGAATCTTTTGGTGATGCCCCTGATGGTTTTTCTGAAGAGTTAAAAGAATTTACATGGGCTTTAGGCCTTGAGTATTGGTACCAGGATGCTTTTGCATTACGTACAGGTTACTTTAACGAGAGCGAAGAGAAAGGTGCGCGTAAATTTTTTACATTGGGTGCCGGATTTAAATTTAAATCTGCCACTATAGACCTTTCATATTTATTTTCTGCCTCTAAAGTCAGGAATCCTTTAGAAAATACACTTCGCTTCTCATTAACTTTTAACTTTGGCGAGGAGTACTCGAATTTTTAATGAATGAATAAAATTGAGATAAAATCTACTTTAACTGTTTTTGAAAATATTGACGAGTTACCTGTTAAGGATAGAGATTTAATGCTTGTTGCAGTTGAGGCAAGGAAAAATGCATACGCGCCCTATTCTAAATTCCGGGTGGGGGCAGCTTTAATATTAGATAACGGAGAAATTGTAATTGGCAACAATCAGGAAAATGCATCTTATCCATCCGGGTTATGTGCTGAACGCGTTGCTGTTTACCAGGCCGGGTCCCGATTTCCTGAATCAATAATAAAAACGATTGCTATTTCTGCATCATCAGACACTAAAGATACCAATCTACCAATACCTCCGTGTGGAGCCTGTCGTCAAAGTATAGCCGAATATGAAATTAAACAAAAAAGCCCTATAAATATCTATTTTATGGGTAAAACCGGTAAAATTATAAAATCAGATTCTTTAAATGATTTACTACCTTTGATGTTTGATAAAAGTCAATTATTGTAATATATCACAAAAAAAAATTACAAAACAGTTTTTTCGTTTTCCCACTTTTTACGAAAGTGCTACTTTTGTAGTTCGCATTTAAAAAACGCAACTAATATAACTTATGAAAGAAGTTACGAAAGAAGTATACCTGAAATGGTATGAAGATATGTTGTTTTGGAGAAAGTTTGAAGACAAACTTGCAGCGGTATATATTCAACAAAAAGTAAGAGGGTTTTTACACCTTTATAATGGACAGGAGGCTGTTTTGGCCGGAGCCCTACATGCAATAGATCTTTCCAAAAAGGATAAAATGATCACTGCTTACCGAAACCACGTACAACCAATTGGAATGGGGGTTGATCCAAAAAAAGTAATGGCCGAACTTTATGGTAAGGCAACAGGTACCTCTCAGGGTCTGGGGGGGTCTATGCATATTTTTGCTCCTGAACAAGGTTTTTACGGAGGGCATGGTATTGTAGGGGGGCAAATCCCTTTAGGTGCCGGATTGGCTTTTGCGGATAAATATTTTAAAAGGGATGCGGTAACATTATGCTATATGGGAGATGGCGCTGTTAGGCAAGGATCTTTTCATGAAACATTAAACCTGGCCATGTTGTGGAATTTACCGGTTGTATTTATTTGTGAAAATAATGGGTATGCCATGGGAACATCTGTAGCCCGTACAGCTAATCATACTGATATATGGAAATTAGGCTTAGGTTATAATATGCCTTGTGGACCTGTAGATGGTATGAACCCTGTAACCGTAGCCGAGGCAATTGATGAAGCAGTGCAAAGAGCCAGAAGAGGAGATGGCCCAACTTTTTTAGAAATGAAAACATACCGCTATCGGGGACACTCAATGTCTGATGCCCAGCATTACAGAACCAAAGAAGAGGTAGAAGAGTATAAAAAAATAGACCCTATCACTCAGGTGAAAGAAATAATTCTTAAAGAACAATACGCTACTGAAGATCAGTTAGCAGAAATTGATAAGAATATAAAAGATAGAGTGAAAGAATGTGAAAAGTTTGCAGAAGAATCACCTTATCCTGAGAAAAATGTAATGTACGATACAGTATATGATCAAAAGGATTATCCGTTTTTACCCCATAAACTTTAAAGAATAATGGCAGAAATTGTAAATATGCCGCGATTAAGCGACACCATGGAAGAAGGTACAGTCGCTAAGTGGTTAAAAAAAGTAGGAGATAAGGTTTCAGAAGGTGATATTTTAGCCGAAATTGAAACTGATAAAGCAACTATGGAGTTCGAATCCTTTAACGAAGGAACATTACTCCATATTGGTATTCAGGAAGGTGAGACTGCACCTGTTGATACGCTCCTGGCAATTATAGGAGATGAAGGAGAAGATATTTCCGGATTGGTAAATGGTTCAGGAAATACTTCAACAGACGAGGAGACTGAAACAAAGCAGGAAGAAAATGCACAAACTGAAGAGAAAGCTGAAGCCGAAGAGAAAGAAGATGCTTCTGAAGAAACTGCACAAACTGAAACATCAGGATCCGCTGATATCCCTGAAGGGGTAGAGGTAGTAAAAATGCCACGCTTAAGTGATACGATGACAGAAGGGACTGTTGCTGCCTGGCTTAAAAAAGAAGGAGATGAAGTCTCTGAAGGTGATATACTGGCCGAAATAGAAACTGATAAGGCTACGATGGAATTCGAATCTTTCTATTCCGGAGTTTTATTGCATATTGGTATTCAGGAAGGGGAAAGTGCGCCCGTAGATTCACTTTTAGCGGTCATAGGGCCTAAAGACACTGATGTAGATGCTGTTCTGAAAGCTGCTGCGTCAGGAAGTGGAGCTTCTAAACCTGACACTAAAAAAGAAGAGTCACCAAAAGCAGAAAAATCCGATGAAGAAGTTGTGGGTGAAGAGCAATCAGAATCATCATCAGGAGACCGGATTTTTGCTTCACCGCTTGCTAAAAAGATAGCAAAAGATAAAGGAATTAAACTTTCACAGGTAAAAGGGTCCGGAGAAAATGGCAGGATAGTTAAAAAAGATATTGAAAGCTTTGTGCCATCATCCCAACCAGCCGAAAAAGCTGCAGTGCCAAAAGCTCAAGAAGCCGAGGCTCCCAAAAGCACAGCTATGCCTTTTGTACCTGCCGGTGAGGAACGTGTTGAGCAGGTTAAGAATTCGCAAATGCGTAAAACCATAGCCAAACGTTTAGGTGAATCTAAATTTACGGCACCTCATTACTATCTCACCATTGAAGTAGATATGGATAATGCAATCGCTTCAAGAGAACAAATCAATGCCTTGCCGGATATAAAAGTATCTTTTAATGATATGGTGGTAAAAGCTTGTGCTGTAGCATTAAAAAAACATCCACAGGTAAATACCTCATGGAAAGGAGATACTACCCAATATAACCATCATGTACACATTGGTGTCGCTGTTGCTGTTGATGAAGGGTTAGTAGTACCTGTATTAAAATTTACGGATCAGATGACTCTTACTCAAATAGGTTCACAGGTTAGGGAGCTTGCAGGAAAAGCAAGGAATAAAAAGCTTACACCTGCCGAAATGGAAGGAAGCACATTTACAGTATCTAACCTGGGTATGTTTGGTATACAGGAGTTCACTTCTATTATAAACCAGCCTAATTCAGCAATTTTATCTGTTGGTACTATCGTAGAAAAACCTGTTGTTAAAAACGGACAAATAGTGGTAGGTAATACCATGAGAATTACACTGGCCTGTGACCACAGGACTGTTGATGGTGCTACAGGTGCCCAATTCTTGCAAACTTTACAGGCTTACCTGGAAAATCCGGTAACAATGCTGGCATAAGTATATAAATAAAAATAATTCTAAATCCCGCCTGCTCATGATGGCGGGATTTTTTTATATCTTTAATTAAAATTATTACACCTTAACTTGAATAATTATCCCAAAACTTCAGATTTTATATTAAAGCATAATAAAATTCAAATAAATGAAACATCTGATTTTCTCATTTTTAGTTATAGCATTAAGCTGTAAATCCACAACAAATTCTTTAAGGCCTGAGAGTGTTTTAAAAGATGCAAAAGGAAATGGTATAGCCGTTGACCCGCCTGTCATGGAAGTTGAAAGTATTATGAATTATTTAGCTTCAGATGAATTAGCAGGACGGGAAGCAGGAACAGAAGGAATTGAACTTGCAGCAACTTATATTGAAGATATTTTTAAGAAGAACAATATAAAACCTTATTTTTCTACATATAAAGACACTCTTTCTAATTTCACACCTACTACATATAATATCGTAGGTTATATTGAAGGTAATGATATTGAATTAAAAAATGAGTTTGTTGTTGTAGGTGCTCATTATGACCATATAGCGGGGGCAGAAGTAGTAAATGGAGATGCCATTGCAAATGGTGCAAATGATAATGCAACCGGCACAACAGCAGTCATAGAGCTGGCTAAATATTTTGCATATTCTAAAAGTAATAAAAGAAGTTTGTTGTTTGTGTTATTTTCTGCTGAAGAAAGTGGATTATTAGGCTCAGCTCATCTGGCAAAAAAATTAAAGGAATCAAATTTAGACCTTTATACCATGGTAAATTTTGAAATGATTGGGGTGCCTATGACGAGAGAATATACGGTTTACCTTACCGGACATGAAGAATCCAATATGGCGGCAAAGATGAATGAGTATGCAAATAAAAACCTGATTGGTTTTTTACTGCAGGCAAAGGAGTACAATTTATTTAAACGCTCAGACAATTATCCGTTTTATCAGGAATTTGGTATTCCTGCCCAAACCATATCTACATTCGATTTCACTAATTATGAATATTATCACCATGTAGATGATGAAGTTTCAAGAATGGATTTTGATCATATGATTTCTATAATTAATGAAATGAAACCCGTACTTGAAAAAATAACGAATTCGGCTACCCGCGAAATTAAAATGAATGAGTAAACAAAAACACATTATAATTACAGGAACAAGCAGAGGTATTGGTTTTGAATTGGTAAAACTGTTTGCAGATGCAGGACATAAAGTATTGTCCTTATCACGTAATCAACATCCCGTTGAAGCTTTAAAACATAAAAATGTCACCTGTTTTACTTTTGATTTATGTGATCAAAATGATATCCTTAAACTTGCAACTTTTTTAGAAAAAGAATGGAAATCAGTTGATATACTCATTAACAATGCCGGAAAACTTGTAAATAAACCTTTTACAGATATTACCTCAGATGAATTTGAAGAGGTTTATAAAGTAAATGTGTTTGGAGTTGTTGGGGTTATAAAAGCCACTATTCCCTATATGCCGGAAGATGGACATATAGTGAACATAAGCAGTATGGGAGGAGTACAGGGAAGTGTAAAGTTCCCCGGCTTGTCAGCATACAGTTCTGCAAAAGGTGCCATAATCACACTTACTGAAATCTTAGCGGAAGAATATAAAGAAACCGGACCATCATTAAATGTCCTGGCATTGGGAGCTGTACAAACCGAAATGCTTAATGAAGCTTTTCCAGGGTATAAAGCACCTGTTTCAGCTATAGAAATGGCCCAATATATTTATGAATTCTCTTTAAAAGGGCATAAATTTTATAACGGTAAACTTTTACAAGTATCTTCGTCAACACCATAATTCATGAAGGATTACAAGTGTATTATTTTTGATTGTGATGGAGTGCTGGTGGATAGTGAGCCTTTGGGAAATGGAGTCCTGGTAGAAATGGCAAATGAACAGGGAGCCACTATTGATTTGAATTATGCATACAGGCACTTTAAGGGTGGATCATATCAAAGTGTGCATGATCATATAGAGAAACTCATAGGAAAAAAGTTACCACATGATTTTGAATCAGAGTACAGGCGACGATCATTTGAAGCTTTTACTAATCATTTAAAGCCTGTAGAGGGTGTAGAAGGTGTATTGAATAGTTTAGAAATTCCTTTTTGTGTGGCTTCCAGTGGTCCGCAAACAAAAATCAGGCACAATCTTAGAATAACCGCTTTGATAGAATATTTTGAATCAAATATTTTTAGCTGTTATGATGTAGGTAAATGGAAACCCGAACCGGATGTTTTTTTACATGCTGCGAAGACAATGGGGTTTTCTCCTAAGGAATGTCTTGTGATTGAAGACACGCCAATAGGTTTAGAAGCAGCAAAAAGAGGCGGATTTGATGTGTATGGATATGCAGATGAATATTCCTATTCGTTTTTTGAAAAAGAGGCTACAGGTGTTTTTACACATATGGATCATTTAAAGCAGTTGCTTACTAAAACTGCATCCTAGTATTGGTATTATTCTACAGGCTCAAAACTAATATTGGTACTCCAGATCACCTGGTCTTCTATAGTAACAGGGATAGTTTTTATAATGGCCGACAGTGAATCTATGATTGAGCCTGCTTCATACGAAAATTTTATTTTTTGAACAGAGTCTGAAATATTTTCAGGGTCTGACAAAAAAGTGATATTATTTATTTTGGTTGAGTCATTGAGTTTCTCATTATCAGGAATTTCTTTTAATATTTTATTTAGTTGTTTGTCAATTTGTTCGGAAAAATCAGGGCTCTTATTTTTTAAAATCAATAAATCATAGTATTCCTGTAGTTTTTGTTTAAGTAAAGGTGTTAATTGCTGGGTATTATTAATATCGAATTTCGTAAAATTTTCCTCAATGATCATTTCATCCTCGACAGCATACACGGCATTCTCCTGCTCTCTAACCCTGCTACAGGAGAAGAAAATTAGAAAAATGAGTATGTATATTTTATTAAGTCTCATTTCACGATAAATTTTAGTTTTACTATTTTATTATTTCTATATACTTTATCTAAAATTTCAATATTTTTTAAGGTGTTTGTGGGTATGGTAAGCTGATTTATAAAATCCTCTGTGTTATAAACTTCCACACCTATGTTATTATCAAACACTCTATATATAATGGCCTTTTCGTCAAAAATATCATATAGTTGTTTTCTTCTTTTTTGCCAGTCGGTTTTTTTTCCGTTAGAATAGTAGTGAAGCATTAGGGCATAATCATCAGTTTTTAATTTTACCATCTTATTTTTATTATTTTCAATGCTTCGTAAAATAGTGTCTGCCTGATGATAGGGTGAAGATACAATGAATTTTATATGCTTTTCTTTGCTTTTGTACTTAAAGCATCCTGTGCTGTCAGTTTTTAGATATACAGGAGATTCATTTTCATGCAATAATTTAATATTTAGAGGGATAGAGGTAATGGGTAAATTTTTATCCTCATCAAAAAAACAAAATTCGTAATAATTTGGGGATGGCATGGCAAAATATGCGACTATAGCTATTGCCATTATGAGGATCCCTAAAGGGTAAAATGGTTTTTTTTTCTTTTTAGGGAGAGGTTGATCATCAGTATTAAATGGGTTCTGCATTCTAAAGTCATCCCAGTTTTTGTATCCGGCATATTTGCTCAATATGTTTAGCATATCAATTCTAGGAAGTTTGTCAGGATGATTTTTTAAATAGGTATAAAACCATTTTTCACTAACACCCGCTTTTGTTTTTAGAAGCACATCTTCCTGAAATGCGGTAATAGTTTCCCCTTTCCAGTTTTCAATACTGGCATCTGCGGCATTATTTTCCAGGAAAACCCGGGTAATGTGCTGTTTTAAAAGTGAAAAATATTTTGTATCTAAATCGCTCAATTACAATGATTTGTCTGGGATTTTAAATTTGTAAAATAATTTACAAGTGTGTTACAAACCATTTACAAGATAAAGAAAAGATTTATGAAGAGATTTGATTCATCATTTAAAAAATAAAAAATTATGAACACACCAGCATTTAAATTATCAAAAACTATCATCTTTATTTTTGTGCTATTACTTAGCATATCATGTAATAAAGCAGAGAACTCTTATTTTAAAGAAGATATAGCGATAACCGCTGATGGAGCAGAAGTAGATTCTAACTACGAGGCAATTGAGGAAACTCGCTCTGGTGGCACTTCGAATGAAGGCCAAACTTTTGAAATCAGGGACCTGAAGATCATTAAGACAGCCAATGTAAGGTTTAAAGTAAAGAATGTACAGGAATCCACACAAACTATTAAGGCATTGGTAAATGATGATGAAGGCTACATATCCAATATGAGATTCAGTAATAACTCTTATCAAAAAGAAAATAGTTTTACTATAAAAGTGCCAAAGAATAATTTTGATAAGTTATTGGATTCATTATCATCTGTTGCAGAATTTATAGATCATATAGAAATAGCATCAAAAGATGTAACAGAAGAGTATATGGATATTGAGACAAGACTAAAAACAAAGCTTGAAGTAAAAGCACGGTACGAGGAGGTGTTAAGAAACAATGCAAAAACGGTTAAAGACATTCTTGAAACCGAGGAAAAATTGAGGATTATCCAGGAAGAAATCGAGGTAGCACAAGGCAGATTAAAATATATGGTAAACAGAATTTCCTTCAGTACAATAAATGTAGTGCTTTATGAAACAGTAGAATACAAACAACAACCTGATGCTTATAAAAGAACATTCGGATCAGAAATTGCAGAAGCATTATCTTCAGGTTGGGTTTTAATTAAAAGTATATTCTTGGGGATTATTTACATATGGCCTTTGGTTTTACTAGTAATCGGTGTGGTTTTATTTATCAGAATCCGAAAAAAGAATAAACTTAAAAAGTAAAGTAGTAAAAAAGTTCTGATAAAGTCTTGCAAAATTAATTTTGCAGGGCTTTTTTTTTAAATTTGTGCACAATGCAACAAACACTGCTTAGATATTTACCGGAGAGGGCTGTAGAGCCTTGTTTTGATTTGATCAGGATAAATGAAGTTCATTTAAAAATTGTTAATGAGCGCGTGACCAGGCATGGAGATTATAGAAAAATGCCAGATGGAATGCACCAGGTGACCGTAAATGCAAATTTAAATCAGTATAGATTTTTAATCACATTAATTCATGAAATAGCTCATCTGGTAGCTTTTAAAAAATATGGTGCATATATAAAACCCCATGGATCCGAATGGAAACATACATTCCAGCAGCTTATGCTACCTTTTATAAATCCGGGAATTTTTCCCTCTAAACTTTTACCGGTTTTAGCAAATCATTTCCGTAATCCAAAAGCCAGTAGTGATACAGATGCAAAATTATCTGTAGCTTTGAAGCAGTTTGATCCGGAAACTGATAAGAGTTATATATTTGAAATTCCATATGGATCGTTGTTCAGGCTTTATAATGGCCGGATTTTTAAAAAAGGGAACAAGCGTGTAAAAAGATATGAATGTATGGAAGTAAGTACGGGTAAAATTTACCTGTTTCAACCAAATGCTGAAGTTGAAATAATATCTTTATAGCATAAAAAAAAAGAAATTATGAATAAAAATTATTATGCCGTTCTTATGGCCGGTGGAGTAGGGTCACGTTTCTGGCCGGTTAGTACAACAGGTTTTCCTAAACAGTTTCACGATATGTTAGGTACCGGGGATACTTTATTACAGAGAACATTTAAAAGGCTCAATAAGCTGATTCCTTCCGAAAATATATTAATTCTCACCAATCACATATATAATGACATTGTTTTGCAACAATTACCCCAAATTAAGGCTAAACAGGTAATTTTAGAGCCCGAAATGCGAAATACAGCACCTTGTATTTTGTATGCTGCTTTAAAAATCCAGAAAGAGAATCCTGAAGCTTTAATGATTGTAGCGCCAAGTGATCATTGGATAGAAGATGAAGCTTCTTTTGCAGAAAATGTACAGACTTCATTTAATGCTGCAAAAAACAGTAATGGATTGTTCACACTTGGAATTAAGCCTGCTTTTCCCAGTACCGGATATGGTTATATAAAATTTAATGAATCAGGAAACAGGCTAAAGAAAGTAGATAAATTTACAGAGAAACCTTCATATGAAGTAGCAAAAACCTTTTTAGATACAGGAAGTTACCTATGGAATGCAGGTATATTTATGTGGAATGTAGAGACAATAATTAATTCCTTTAAAAATTTCCAACCGGAAATGTTTAAACTATTTGCGGAAGGTTTAAAAGTTTATAATACAGATGCCGAGGAGGATTTTATTGCTGAAAATTATAAAAAAGCCGAGAATATATCTATAGATTATGCTATTTTAGAGCATTCTGAAGAAACTTATGTGCTTCCGGCTACTTTTGACTGGAATGACCTGGGTACCTGGGGTGCATTGTACGAAGAACTTGATAAAGATAGCCATCAAAATGCTGTAGTGAATGCCAAAGCTATTTCAAAGAATGCATCTGGCAATATGATAAGAACAACCAAAGATAAAGTTGTGGTTATAGAAGGGCTTAAAGATTTTATTGTTGTTGAAACTGATAAAGTACTTATGATATGCCCACGGGAAAAAGAACAAAACGTGAAAGCATACCGATCTGAAGTAAAAGATAATTTGGGTGATCATTTAGTATAGATATGGAAGATAATAAAAGTAAAGCTGAAGAAAACACTGCCGAAAGCAAGAAAAGCAATGCAGCTGATAAAGAAGAAGTAAAGAAAAACATCAAAGGTCTGTGGGGCAATCTCAGAGCATTTTTGGATGATCTTCTCGATATTAGAAAGAATACAGACAGAGAAGCTACTATTGAAGACATAAAAGGCGATATTCCTTTTAAAAACCATACAGCATGGATATTAGTCTGCTCCATTTTTATTGCTTCGGTAGGACTTAATGCAAATTCTACAGCAGTGGTTATTGGAGCGATGTTAATTTCTCCTTTAATGGGCCCCATTTTGGGCATGGGCATGGCCTTGGCCATTAACGACATAGATACATTAAACAGATCAGTGAAAAACTTTTTTGTGATGGTGGGCCTCAGTATCATAACGGCATTTTTATTTTTCAAGTTTTTTCCTTTAAGAGATGAATCATCAGAGCTTTTAGCCCGTACGGCCCCTGATATCCGGGATGTACTCATTGCTTTCTTTGGTGGATTAGCATTAGTTATTGCCAGGGCAAAAAAAGGTACAATAGCCAGTGTTATTTTTGGTGTTGCAATAGCAACTGCATTAATGCCGCCACTATGTACAGTTGGTTTTGGTCTTGCTATCGGAAATTGGCAATATGCATTTGGAGCTTTATATTTATTTACAATAAATACCATCTTTATTGGGTTAGCAACTTTTTTAGTATTGAAAATTTTGCGCTTTCCGATGGTCCGGTATGCGAATTCCAAAAGAAGGAGATTAGTAGCCCAGTTGGCTTCTTTGCTGGCAATTGCAGTCATGATTCCGGCTGGATATACATTCTATAAAGTATGGCAGGAATCTGTATTTAAGAACCAGGCAAAACAATTTATCAGTGAAACTATAAAATCCTATCAATTTTCAGAGGAAGGAAGATTTTTAGAAAACCTTTCTACCATTTATTATAATGATGGTGTGAACCCTTTAATAGAACTCGTTTTTATGGGTGATGAACGAATACCTGTTAATGTAATAAATACATGGAAAATACAAAAAGAAGCGTATTCTCAATTGCTTGATACTGATATAAAAGTAGTGCAAGGTGGTAAAGATGAATCTGAAGAAAAATTTAAATACATAAGCGAGCTTTATGAAACTAAAAAAGAACAATTAGTTTCCAGGGAAGAGCGGATAAAAATTTTGGAAGAAGAAGTAGCACGCCTAACACATGTAGTAGTTAAACAAATACCATTCAGTGCAATTAGTGAAGAAGCCCATATAAATTATGAAAACCTAGAAGAAATGGGGTTCTCATATGAAATAAAAACTAATTTTGTTAGCATTGATACCATACCACTGTTTACTGTTAAATGGAAAGATTCTGTACCTGTAAGTGAACGTGAGAAGGACTTTGTTAAATTGGAAAAATGGCTTAAATTAAAACTGAAAGATCCGGAAGTTGTAATAAAGCGGGCAAATTAAGAAGTGATACAAAAAAAGGATATACGGGCGTTAACAAAAGATCAATTGCGTGATTTTTTTGCATCTCGGGGAGACAAGGCATTTAGAGGTAATCAGGTGTATGAATGGCTGTGGAATAAAGCCGCTCATTCTTTTAATGATATGACTAATATTTCAAAAGAAACCCGCCAGATACTGGAGGAAAATTTTGTAATTAATCATATTAAAGTTGATCAGATGCAACGCAGTAATGATGGTACAATTAAAAATGCTGTACGGTTACATGATGACCTCATTGTAGAATCTGTTTTAATTCCCACCAAAACACGAACTACTGCATGTGTTTCCAGCCAGGTGGGATGTAGTTTAGACTGTAAGTTTTGCGCAACAGCCCGTTTAAAACGTATGCGAAACCTTAATCCGGATGAGATTTATGACCAGGTGGTAGCAATAGATAATGAAAGCAGGTTATATTATAACCGTCCACTAAGTAATATTGTTTTTATGGGAATGGGAGAACCACTCATGAATTATAACAATGTAATAAAAGCAATAGAAAAAATAACTTCACCTGAAGGATTGGGGATGTCGCCCAAAAGAATCACAGTTTCTACTTCGGGGGTTCCTAAAATGATAAAAAAGCTTGCAGATGACAAGGTGAAATTTAAATTGGCAGTATCCCTGCATTCTGCAATAGATGAAGTGAGGACCTCCATTATGCCTTTTAATGAAAACTTCCCCCTTAAAGACCTGAGGGAAGCCCTTGAGTACTGGTATAAAGAAACTAAAAGCAGGATTACCTATGAATATGTGGTTTGGGAAGGTATAAATGACAGAAAAGAAGATGTGGAAGCATTGATACGCTTTTGCAAATTTGCACCATCTAAAGTTAACCTTATAGAATATAACCCGATTGATGATGACACCAGCTTTAAACAAGCTTCAAACAGTGCGATTGAAATGTATCAGGACCTCCTGGAACGAAACAATATTACTGTAACTGTACGTCGTTCCAGAGGTAAAGATATTGATGCCGCTTGCGGGCAACTTGCCAATAAGAGTTAATTATTCACAATCTTCCCAGCAGTCGGAGCAAGGCTGATTAATTAATTTTACTTCACTTAATCCTTTTTCGTTTACAAACAGCATTTCTTGTTCAAAACCGTCCCTGCTTGCAGACCAATAGCATTTTTTTGTATCACTTGTAAAATTTTTCACCTTAAAAATAATAACCTTATCATAATGGTTATGGTAGTCTTTACATATAATAACAAGTTCATTATCTAACTGTAACGTGTTTAGAATACTATAGTAAATAACATTTTTACCTGTAGATTCATTTAATGTCCATTGCCCGTTTTTCCTTTCAATTTTAAATCTAAGATTTGCTTTGTCACAAGGGTAATAAACTACCTCATTATTATCCATAACAGTTACCATTTCCCATTCTTTAGGTATATCCAGGATATTTACTCTCTTATAATCGTCTGTATATAATGAAACATCAATTATCTCACTACTTTCCGTGTCATTTAGGGCAATCGTTTCTTTTTTATCTGTATTACAGCTGTAAAAACAAATCAAAAGGCAAATAAGTAAAGTTCTCATTAGAGTGTTGAATTTTAAGGCTGCACCAATACCAAGGACTGGTGCAACCACTATGTTATTTAAATTTTAGAAATATTTGTTAAACGTAGAAAAGAAAAGAAGCAACAATCATCCATGCACCAACGGCAATTCCGAAAATTCCTAGTTTCCCTAATTTTGGTGCCATTTTCTCCCTGAGTACTGCGGCTTTTGCCATGGCAGTAGGATTTTTTGACAGTAAGAATTTGTTTAAAAGTCCAAACCCTAGCATAAATCCAAGTGTAGCCATCACAAAACTTCCGGCCAACCAGGTAATCCACCATATAGGATAGATGCTAAGAAGTCCCAGGTTTAAAATAGCAGAAATAATTCCCCATACACCCCAAAGACAAAAAATAAATCCTATCCAACCCTGGTAAGGTTCAATTTTGTCTAATAATTCTTTGGCATCTGGTTTTTTGGCCAGGATTAAAGAAGGTACTGCAATGATACTTAACAAGATTAATTGTATTCCCCAAAACATAATTTTTAGTATTAGTAGTTAATAAATGTTTTTTGTAATTACTATTTGATTACAGGGCAAAGTTGGGGATTAAGTAAAAGTTACAAAACACCGAAAACGGTAGAAATGAATACCCTGAAAACAGGGTAAAAAAAAGCCATCACATAAATGATGGCTTAGTTTAAGCGATTAATAAGGTAAAATATTAATTAGAAAATACGTAAATATATCAGTATCATCAATATTCCAATAATAATACCTGCAATTCCTAATTTTCCCTGCATAGGAGCAATTTTTTCTCTTACTGCAGCAGCTTTTACCTGGGCTTGAGGATTTTTGCCTAAAAACATATTGTTAATCATTCCAAAGCCTAACATAAACCCTAAAGCGGCAAGAACTATGCTGCCACCTAGCCAAATGATCCACCATATTGGCCATGTTGACAACAATCCAAGACTTAAAATGGAAGAAATAATTCCCCATATACCCCAAAGGCAGGCTATTAAACCTATCCATCCCTGGTAAGGTTCTAATTTAGCTAAATACTCTTGAGCATTAGGTTTTTTAGATAAAATTAAAGAAGGTACAGCTAAAATGCTGACAAGGATTAATGAGAGTCCCCAAATCATAATTAAATGGTTTTAATGGTTAGTGTTTTGTTAAAAGTAAAAATAATTAATGTGAAAAGTTAAATTTAACTTAAAAAAAGTAAAATATTTAATCCGCTGGTAAACTCATCCTTAGGTATGAGCCGGCAATTTTTTATGTACTACTGGAATAAAAAATAAAATAAAAATACTCATTTATGGTGATTTTTGCGCATGCTGGGTTTTATACATTTGCACTAACTTAAACTGTAATATTGATGAGAATATTTTTTACCTCTTTTTTATTTCTTTTTTTAATACAATCTGGAATTTCACAATGTGCAGATGTGCCAATGGGTCTCTTAGATGGCTCCAATGGGTTTGTTGTTGAAGGAGATGCAATTTATGATAATTTAGGTCATTCTGTAAAAGGAGGAGGGGATGTAAATGGTGACGGAATTGACGATATTATAATCGGAGCCCCCCAAGTAGATTTTGGAGGTAATACTAATGTTGGGGAGGCTTACGTAATTTTTGGAAGTGCAGGAGGATTTAATCCCGTATTTGACAAAGCTACTTTAAATGGTGAAAATGGTTTTATTATTCGTGGCAATGTACTAAACAAGCAACTAGGTATATCAGTAAGTATAGCAGGAGATATAAACAACGATGGTTATGACGATGTCCTCATAGGCGATTTAACAGAAAATGTAATAGTAATTTTTGGTAGTGAATCAGATTTCTTACCACTATATAATAAATCTGATATTGATCTTAATAATGGTATTATTATTCAAAAATCCCCTGGTTCAATCCTGGGCCAGAATGTGAGCTATGCCGGCGATGTGAATGGTGACGATATTGATGATATTGTTATAAATGATTCTACAGAAAGTGCAGTGGTTATTTTTGGTTCGACTACTATAACCAACCTCCATACATCTACCTTGAATGCAGACAATGGTTTTGTTATTAAAGGTTTACTTCAGAATGATACAGGTATTGCAAATGTTAGTAATGCAGGTGATATAAATAATGATGGTGTTGATGATATTATATTAGGCTTTCCTTTATATGATGAAGGAGATGATGAGAATGCCGGAAGAGTTTATATTCTATATGGAAAGCACACTTATAATGCTGCATCAATAACTCTGGAAAATTTGGATGTTTTGGATGGGTTTTTTATTTCTGGCCACGGAAGACATTCTCATTTTGGACACTCCGTAAGTGCAGCGAAAGATTTTAATAATGATGGTACAGATGATTTTATTATCGGTGCACCGGGAATGTATCGTGATATAGAGTTTTATGCACGTGCAGGAAAGGCTTATGTAATTTATGGAAGAAACACTCAATTTCCTGCCAGTAATACCATTTCTGATTTTGATGGGTCTAATAGTTTTATCATATCTGGAGATGGGTCTCATGACCAATTAGGTACAGCTGTAGACGGATTAACAGATATGAATGGAGATGGCATTGCAGATATTATTGTTTCCGCAGTAAGTGGTGGTGTCGGTTCTCAGGGTGCGGTTTATATTATTTATGGATCAAATACACCTTCTGCCAGCATACAGGCTGTCAATATATGGGGTAATACGGGGTATCAGGTTTTTGATGACACTGCCAGAGGTTTCAGTAGACAACAATTTGGGTATTCTGTTAGCGGAATTGGAGATTTTAATGATGATGGCGAGGAAGATTTTGCAGTAGGGGCTATAAGGCTCTATGAAACAGCATTAGAAGAAGGAAGAGCCTATTTATTTTTTGGAGGAAACTTTAATTTTGAAGATAGTGAATCACCGGAAATTAATTGTCCTGCAGACCAGGAATTACATATTAATTCTACATTGCCAAATTATTCTTTTTTTTTAGAGGATGTAAGTGATAACTGTACTGAAGACTGGGAATTAACCTTTACCCAACTTCCGGCACAGGGTACAATTTTTACGGGTGACACTGAAGTAACAGTCAGTGTCTCGGATAGGTCGGGTAATTCCACCTCATGCAGCTTTTGGGTTAGGGCAAAGACAGAAGTGAATGATATTAGTTGCAGCCCGGAACCATTCTCAGTTCGTGATATTGATGAAACTGATGGGATCGTAATTTATGGAGGAAAAGCCATGGGAGCTGCCGGTTTTGATGTAGATCATGCAGGGGATATAAATGGAGACGGCATCGATGATTTTATTATAGGGGCTATGGGAGAGGATCACTCATGGGTAGGACCATACGAGATTCCTTATCATATCCTTGGTACAGCCCATGTGGTTTTTGGTACTGACTCCGGTTTTCCACCAAATATTGATTTAGCATTATTGAATGGTGATAACGGCTTTACCATTCAAAATGATAGAGAATTCCGACAGTATCAGCGAATGGGATACGCGGTAAGTAGTGCCGGGGATATTAATAAAGACGGTTACGACGATATCATGGTAAGTGACCCATTACGTATAGATTCTTCAGGTTCCAGATTAGGTGATGTTTTTATTGTCTTCGGAAAACCATCGGATTTTCCCCCCGTTTTGAATACCTCCGACCTAAATGGTGAGAACGGGTTTGCTGTTAAAGGAATACTTAGTGGAGAAGCTATAGGTGTGGAAATAGATAATATAGGCGATTTTAACAATGATAGTATAGATGATATTGTGCTCATTGCAGGGGGCGCTCCGGAAAATGGCAAATGTTATATAATATATGGGGTATCTTCTCCAGATTTTCCTCCGCTTATAACAGTAGATGAACTAAACGGGTTGAATGGTATGACCATTCTCGCAGGATCTGATCCTTCAGAATCAATATCTACCTCTGTAACAGGCTTAGGGGATGTGAATGGAGACGGAATTGATGATATTGCTATCTCTGGCAGGCATCCAAACACAAAAAGATATGTTATTTATGGTTCAGGAAGTTTATCTTCAAGTCTTGTTTTAACCGATTTAAACGGTGACAACGGGTTTGTTGTAAACCACTCCGGCGAGGAGAGCTTAACCCGGGTTGTTTCCCGGGCCGGAGATGTTAATGGTGATGGATTTAATGATATGATTTTTGGGTATAAACATGTATTATTTGGGGGAAATGCTTTAGCTAGCGCTATTGATTTGGCAGATTTGAATGGTAATAACGGTTTCTCAGTGGTTACTTTAGGTTATAGTCGAATCCATCTGGAATATGCCGGAGATTTTAATAAAGATGGAGATGATGACATCGTTTTAACTGCGAGAAAATCTTCGGAGAATAAAGATTATGCTTATGTTATATACGGTAAACAGAACTGGGATGCGACTATAGTGCCGGATTCTTTTACTTTTCTCGATGCCCTCGTCATTGATTTAAACCTTTATGGGGGTAGGAGCATTCATCTTTCAGGAAGCTATGCCGGCGATGTTAACAAGGACGGCATTGACGATGTTATTATTGGTATAGTTAACGAGACCTCTGTTTTTGAATTTGAAATAAATTCTAATCCCGGATTTGCTTTTGTAATTTTTGGAAGAGCGATTACAGATACCGAAAGTCCGGAAATTACCTGTTTGGATAACCAGATGCTGATAGCGGGAGAAGTCTTGCCGGATTATACATCACATGAAGATGTTGTAGTAAATGATAATTGCACCCTGGTAGAAGATATTACAATAACGCAAAACCCCGCTTCCGGAAGTGCCTACACTCCTGGTATGACCATAACTCTAACAGCAACTGATATAAGTGGAAATAGCGCCGATTGCACCTTTTTAGTAAACGCTTCAGATACAGAAGCACCTGTAATTACCTGTCCTGAAGACCAGGAATTGGCAGTGGGGGATGAACTTGGGGATTATACCTCAATGGCAACTGTGACCGATAATGAAGATCCGAGCCCGACTATAACACAAAACCCTTTACCGGGAACTGTTTTTAGCTCCGATATGACCGTTACCCTAACAGCTACCGATGCTAGCGGGAATAGTGCAGATTGTACATTTGCAGTAAACGCTACAGATACAGGTGCACCAGATACAGAAGCTCCCGGGATTACCTGTCCTGAAGACCAGGAGGTTCCTTGTGGAACTCTTGTTGTGGAAGATTATACTTCATGGGCAACTGTGACAGATAATGCTGACCCAACTCCGGTTGTAATACAAGACCCTGCTCCCGGTAGTCCTTTTACCCCCGGTATGGCTATTACGCTTATTGCAATTGATGTGAGTGATAATAGTAACGAATGCACTTTTATAGTAAATGTTAATGGATTGACCAGTGTTGATGCCGGAGAAGATGTAACAATAACAGAGGGGAATGAAGTGACTTTAAATGCCAATAGCAATCTGGAGGGCATTTTTCAATGGTCACCAGGCAATGGTTTAAGTAATATTTTATTAGCAAACCCCGTTGCAAACCCAACACAAACTACTACATATACTGTAACATTTGTTAGTGAAGATGGTTGTGCTGCTAGCGATGAGGTTACTGTATATGTTAATGAATTGCCTGAAGACGAGACAAAATACGGATTATCGCCTAATAATGACGGAATTTATGATTTTTGGGAGATAAAAGGTATCGAAGCCTATCCTGATAATAAGGTCCAAATATACAATAGGTGGGGGGATGTAGTTTTTGAGATAGAAGGGTATGATAATACATCTAACTTTTTTGATGGTAGGGCAAATAAATTGGGAGCTTTAGGAGCAGGCGACCTGCCAAGTGGGACATACTTTTTTAGAATTCACATTAATGGGGAACACCTTTTAAGAAAAACAGAAGGTTATATATTATTAAAAAGATAGAAGTTAGAAATGATAAAAAAAATTACTTGCAATCTACTGCTTTTCTTGCTGATTGTTGTGTCTAACGCACAGCAAACCCCCATACTGGCAGATTACCATTACAATAAGTTAATTTTAAATCCTGCTTATTCGGGTTATCATCAGAATCCGGAAGCGGTATTGTCTGGGCGAAAGTTTTTATCGGGAGTGGAGGGTACTCCCAGCACGGTTAGTTTTACGTATCACAGCCCAATAAACAATAAAAAAGTAGGGATCGGAGGTATGGTAACTCACGATAATATTGGTGTTACAAGTAAAACCGGGATTTATGGAACCTACGCATTTAAATTGCAAATGGATTACAATGATTATCCATCAGATTGGTATTATTCGCCACAGGCTCTCAGTTTGGGACTGATAGGAGGAGTGAGTTTTTATAAAGAAGATTTATTGTCTTTAAATATGACAAATGATCCTAATTTTCAAAATAATGTAAATGCCACTATACCCTCTTTTGGAATTGGAATATATTACAATGTTCGTCATTTTTACATAGGCTTTTCTGCACCAAACTTGTTAGAACCATCCGTTTCCAAAGAAAATAACATAGATATTAGAAGCAACTATTATTTTAATACAGGTTACAGGTTTTATGCTTCAAGGTATTTTTACGTAGAACCGGGGGTGTTATTAAAATATACTAACGGAGCACCTTTACAGTTGGATATGAACTTAGTATTTAATTATTTTAATAAAGTGGAATTCGGCGTTGGTTATCGTACCACATCGGCAATAAATTTGTTGGCAGGATTTTATTTATCAGATAATTGGAGAATGATTTATAATTTTAATCCTTCAATAAATAATTCTCCATTAGGGCAAACGCATGGTTTAATACTAAGTTATCGTTTTGGAAATGGGTTTTCAAACAGGTTAGATTAATAATTAATTAATCGAGTAAACCTGATTCAACGGCATATTTAACAAGTCCGGCAGTATTTTTTGCATTTAGTTTAGATAATAAGTTTCTCCGATGGGTATTTACTGTGTTTAAACTTATAAATAGTTTATCGCCAATTTCCTGGGCAGTAAGTCCCTGGGCAATGAGTTTGAGTATTTCTTCTTCCCTGGAGCTTAGTTCAGAAACAGTAACGGAAATCTGGTTTTGTTTTAAGTTGAATTCATTATAAATACTTTTTACTTCTTCAGAAAAGTACGCTTCGTTATTGTAAACAGCATGAATAGCATCGAGGAGTTCATTCTTTTCTGCATTTTTAAGTAAATATCCATGAGCGCCTAAACGTGTTAGTTTAGCAATCATTTGTGCATTACTATGAGTGCTCAAAATCAGGATTTTAATATGGGGATACTTTTGTTTTAAAGCCTTGGTGAGTTCTATACCATCCATTTTAGGCATGCTGATATCTACTACAACTAAGTTAGCTTCTTTGTTTTCAAGGATAGCCAACACTTCTTGTCCGTTAGTTGCTTTACCAACAATTTCTATTGATTTTTCATTTTTAAGCATGGAATCAATCCCTTGTAGGAACATGGTATGATCATCAGCAATAATTGTTTTTATTCTATTCATTTGTAAAAAGAGAATTTATGCCTCAATATACCCCATTTTTAAAGCATATTTGGTTAGGCCTGCCAAATTTCTGACATTGAGTTTAGAAATTAAATTTTTTCTGTAGCTTTCAATAGTATGTTTACTTAAAAATAATTGATCGGCAATTTCCTGGGTAGTATATTCTTGTGCAATTAACTTAATAACATCAATTTCCCGGTCAGTTAGTTTTATTTCCTGTTCCCTTTTTTTAGAAAACGTACTTTCCATATAAAAATCCATTATTTCTTTAGAGAAGTATTTTTTACCGTCAATAATCTCTTTAATTGCTTTTAAAAATTCAGTTTTTTCGGCATTTTTTGGGACATATCCATCAACATCATCTTTTATTAATTCTTCGATCTTGTTAGCGTCACATAGCATACTTACAATTAATGTTTTTATGTGTGGATGTTTTTCCTTTATGAGTTTGTTAAGGGTTATACCATCCATATTTGGCATAGATATATCGGTAATAACCAAACTAACATTCTCATCAGGATTATTATTAAGGTATTTTACAATATTTTCGCCGCTTTTTGCCGTTAAGATAACGTTGTACTCCTTAGTGGTTTGTAATATACTTAACAAACCGTCAAGAAACATTTTATGGTCATCAGCAATAATTAAATTATGTTTCATTATATAAAATTATAGGTATTTCTATGTTTACAATACTCCCTCTGTTTGGGCGGGAGTCTACATTAAAGTCCCCGTTTATCCTTTTCAACCTGCTTTTAATATTGTTGAGCCCTATTCCTTTAGAAGTTTTTTCTGAATCGAACCCCAAACCATTATCTTCAAAAAGGAGGTTGATTGAATTGTCAAGTAAATTGAATTGTATATCAACCTGTGTCGCCTTAGCGTGTTTAATTGTATTGGTTATTAACTCCTGGAGTATTTTAAATATTTCAGTTTTAATATTTTCATCAATATCATTTATTCTTTCCTTTGGATAAGCGTTGCAGTTTATTTTGAGGTTGCTTGCGTTCCCAATATTAGCCATATACTCATTAATAACTGATAGAAACGGGTTTTGGCTGAACTTTTTTGGTAAAAGGTTATGGGAAATAGTCCGTACCTGTTTGTAGGTTTCATCTATTTGTTTATTGATGTCCTGATAGATTTTTTTGCCATTTGCTATGCTGCCAAATTGTAATTTTATGGCCGCCAGATTGCCGCCAATACTGTCATGAAGCTCCTGTGCTATTCGTTTTCTTTCATTATCCTGCCCCTCAATAGATGCTTTAATTAATTCAAGTTCCTGATCTTTAATGAGAGATGTTATTTTTTGGTAGTTTATTTCTTCCAGTTTTTTATTAAGCTGATGTTGTGTAGTTAATTTTTGGTAATAAACAAATAGGAGTGCTATTGAAGGAATAAGAATAATTAAAAAAGCGATGAGCATAATTTTTTTTATAACTTTCTCCCTGTTGAGTTCACTTTCTTTAAGTAATTGATCTTTTCTTAAATTTCCAATTTCATTCAACCTTAGTTGAGAGGCATTTCTAAGAGAAAGGATTTGATTTTCCTTTTTTCTGTCTTCCAGTTCTTTTTCAAGTTCAAGGTTTTTAAAAGCTTCTTTCTGATTTTTTAAATCGAGCTCCCTGTTAACCTGTGCTATTTTTAATACTTCAATTTCTTTTTCCTTTTGTAACGTCCTGTATGCAACTTCAAGTTCGCTTATTTCCTTTTCTTTTTGCATTTTATGGATTGAATCAATGAGATTAGAGCGCTTTCTTTCATGATCTAAAGCAGTCCGGTAATCCCTTTTTACTACTGCAACATCTGCCAGATATTCATAAATTTTTGTTTGTTCATCAAGATAGTTTAGCTCTTTAGCAACTTTTAATGCAGCGTAATAAGAATCTAAAGCCTCTCCGTACTGCGATTTTAATTGATAAATCTGCCCTGTGGCAACAGTAATGTAAAGCTTTAATGGTAAAAAATTATAT
The DNA here is from genome assembly GCA_937901915.1 of uncultured Flavobacteriaceae bacterium. Taxonomy (GTDB): domain Bacteria; phylum Bacteroidota; class Bacteroidia; order Flavobacteriales; family Flavobacteriaceae; genus Abyssalbus. The sequence continues at coordinate 73,442 of CALGUD010000147.1, read as the reverse complement.
TTATCAGCAATATCTAAACTTTTCTTGTAATAATTGATTGCTGAATCCAATTCACCAAGGCTATGAAAATTTTCCCCAATATTGAGCAAACAAATGGCAATACATCTATAATTCCCATCTTCTTCACACATGGATTGCGCATTTAGAAGATAGGTGTTAGAACTGTTAAAATCATTTTGTTCTGCATAAATAGTAGCCATGTTAATATAGCTTCCGTACACAAATTCCGGATTTTCTTTAAAATCGGTACATTTTTTATATAATTCTAATGCTTTAGCATACTCTTTTTTTTCTTTGTAAGTCCGGGCCAGGCCATGAATGTTCTGATATAGGAATGTGTTATCTGCAATTTGGAAACTTTCTCCGAGTTCTACACCCTTCAGGTGCCAATATTGAGCTTTATCTATTAATCCTTTGGTAAGATTACTAACTCCTAGTATATAATACGCCCTTAGTAACATTCCATTTGATAAAGTATCTTTTTTTCTGCCTGCCATTGCAATTATCTGTTTACCGCAGTACATGGCAGAGTCTACTACTCCCTTGCTGTTGTAATATTGGCCCAGAAAATATATAGCATTAATTTTTTCCCTGTAATTTCTTGGAGATTTGAGTAAGGGGTTCAGTAGAGAAAGGAATTTTTCGTCACCTTCCTGCTGTATAGCATTATATGCATCACTCAAACGGTTCAATGCTTCATCAGTATCCTGGGCATGGCTCAGGAAACCGTACAGCGTAAAGAGTGTTAATATCAGATATTTAGGGAATGGTTGCATAATGGCAAATCTAATAAAAATGCAACAGTCTTTTTTCACTATTTATAGTGATTTATCATAAAGTATAGAATTTCTTAAAATCTTAAAGATTTGATTTTTCAGTTGGTTATTTAACATATCAACTCTAAGTGCTATCTTTGCTATCTTCATGAAGGTAGCAGAACAAATAAAAACCCCTATTCACGATGAAATGGAACTTTTTGAAAAAAAGTTCTACGAGTCTATGTCTTCAAAAGTAGCGCTGCTAAATCGCATCACTTATTATATTGTAAACAGGAAAGGAAAGCAAATGCGCCCTATGTTTGTTTTTCTGGTTGCCAAAATGGTGTCTGATGGCGAAGTAAATGAACGAACATACCGTGGGGCGGCTGTTATAGAACTTATTCATACAGCAACCCTTGTCCATGATGATGTGGTAGATGACAGCAATCAGAGACGAGGATTTTTTTCTATCAATGCCCTATGGAAAAATAAAATCGCAGTTTTAGTGGGCGATTATTTACTTTCAAAAGGTTTATTACTTTCAATAGATCATGGTGATTTTGACTTGCTGAAAATTATTTCTATAGCAGTAAGAGAAATGAGTGAAGGGGAACTGTTACAAATAGAAAAAGCACGGAAATTAGACATAACGGAAGATATCTATTACGAGATAATAAGACAAAAAACGGCTACATTAATAGCAGCATGTTGTAGTTTAGGAGCATGTTCGGTTAAACCGGACAGTGAACACGTTGAAACCATGCGTAAATTTGGAGAGCTCATAGGAATGGCTTTTCAGATAAAAGATGATTTATTTGATTATACTGACGGGCCAATTGGGAAGCCCACCGGTATAGATATCAAAGAACAAAAAATGACCCTTCCGCTTATTTATGTACTGAACAGAGCAGAAAAAAAGGAAAAAAACTGGATCATCAATTCTGTGAAAAACCATAACAGGAATAAAAAAAGGGTAAAAGAGGTTATTGCTTTTGTTAAAGAAAACGGCGGATTGGATTACGCCGAAAATAAAATGAGAGAATTCCAGGCAGAAGCTATTAAACTCATATCAAGCTATCCGGAATCGGAGTTTAAAGAATCGTTGGAATTAATGGTCAACTACGTTATTGACAGAAAAAAATAAAATTCTCACCAAAAAAATATCATCAGGCAACCTTTTTACGAATTATTGCGTCTTTATAAATAGAAGCAAAAAATGAAAAAACTTTTGAAGGTCATACCACTTTATAATGATGAGTCTAAATTAATTAGAAGAGCCTGTTTAAATAACAAAGAGGCACAGAAAATTATTTATAATAAGTATGCTTCCAAAATGTTGAGTGTATGCCGGTATTATGTTTCAGACTTGCATTTTGCAGAAGATGTTATGATAACAGGCTTTCTGAAAGTTTTCACGAATATTAAATCGTTTAAAAACGAGGGAAGTTTTGAAGGTTGGATACGAAGAATCATGATAAGGGAGTCTATTTCTTTTTTAAGGAGTAAAAAGCAAATGATTTTTGTTGAAGAACAACAATTGCCGGACCAAACAATCATATCTGACCAGGAAATGGACGTTGATGATATTCAGTTGTTAATCGATCAATTGCCTAACGGATATAAAACGGTCTTTGTTATGTATGCTGTAGAGGGGTATTCTCATAAAGAAATAGCAAGTATGCTGAATATTACTGAAAGTACCTCTAAGTCTCAGCTACATAAAGGAAAAAAAATGCTTCAGGAAAAAATAAACAAACTTAATCTAAGGGAAAATGGCACTATCTGATTTTGAAAAAGACATACAGCGTAAGCTGAGGGAACGGGAAATAGTTCCCTCTGATAAAGCATGGGAAAAACTCAATTCACAGTTACCGCAGAGTAAAGCAAAAAAAAGACGAACATGGTACTCTGTGGCTGCAGCAGTTATTATTTTAATTTCTGCAGGGGTTTTTATGAATGAAAATAAAAAGGAACTGCAAAAACCCGCTGTGGTTAATACGAAAAAGGAAAAACAGGAAGTAATTCAACCAAAACCTTCACAGGAAATAAAAGAAGATGTTATTGTTAATGAAGTACAGAAACCATTACGCCAAATGGAAGAAAAGAAAATTATTCCTGAATTAAGTAATGCAGTCACTGCTACACATAAAATTGAAAAGGAGATCGAAATACCAGAAGAGGTTATAGTTGAAACTGCTGAGGACAAAAAAGTAACCAAGGTAGTTTCATATCTCGAAACCCTGCAAAACTCAGGTAAGGAAATTACAGAAGCCATGGTAGATTCTTTACTTATCCAGGCTCAGAGAGAATTGGCTTTAGAGCGCACCTTTAAGGATTCAACAGGAAAAGTAGATGCTATGGCCTTATTGAACGAAGTTGAAAACGAATTAGATAAATCATTCAGAGATAAAATATTTGAAGCCTTGCAAGACGGTTTCATAGTAGTAAAAACAGCTGTTGCCGACCGCAACTAGAGTTTATTCATCAATCATAAATCAAATCATCATGTTTAAAATTACTGCATTCACAGGTATGTTGGTGCTCATGTTCAGCACCCAATTGTTAAAAGGACAAAACGTCCGGGACTCTTTAAAAATAGAAAGTATAACCTATAAAATTGAACAATTCAATGAAGAAAAAGAACAGATTATAAAAAATGAGAAGGAAAAATTAAAAAAAGTTGTAAAGCACATTATTGATAAGGAAGACAAAGGGGAAATCTCTGCTGCGGAAGCACAAAACCAAAAGGAAGAAGCTGCTAAACAGGCCGCTTTGAATATTGAAAATAAAACTTCCATTGTAGATAACAGGATTGAACTGGTACAAAGGGGTGAAGATTATGATCTTTATGAGTCAGAAGAAATTTTTGAGTCCTACTTTAATAACTTGCTTGGCATTGATCATCAAAAAAAAGATAAAAAGCCGAAATTCGATAAAAGGACTCATTCTAACTTATTTTTCGCATTGGGGCTTAATAATACAATTACAGAAGGACAATCTTTTGATGACACCCCCTATAAAATAGGAGGCAGCCGTTTTTTTGAAATAGGATTATTATGGTCTACAAGAGTATTTAAAGAGAGCAACATTGTGCGTTTCAGGTATGGTTTATCATTTCAGTTTAATGGATTGAAACCTAAAAATAACATGTACTTTGTTGAAAACGGAAACCAAACAGTCCTGGAGGAATTCCCTGAAAATTTGGATAAATCTAAATTTCGAATGGACAATCTGGTATTCCCTGTATTTTTTGAATTTGGCCCTTCTGATAAAATTGAGAAGAAAGACCATTTCAGGTATTCTACTAAAAATAAATTTAAAATCGGTTTGGGTGGGTATGCCGGGTTTAACATGGGTGCACGCCAGAAATTAAAATTTGATCAAGACGGTGATGCCGTAAAACAAAAAATAAAAAGTGATTACAATACAAATAATTTTATATATGGTTTGGCTGCTTATATGGGGATTAAAGACGGTTCTATCTATCTTAAATATGACTTAAACCCCATTTTTAAAGATGCCACGGTCAATCAGAACAATATTTCGTTAGGGATGCGTTTTGATTTGTAAAATTCATCTTTATTTTTCAGGGGAACGTCAATAATAACGATAGTTCCCCTTTTAATTTTAGAGTCAATATGAACTTCACCATTTAATTCTGTAATTCGGGCATAAATATTAGATAGCCCGATTCCTTTGCTTCCCTTTTTATATTTTTCAAATCCCATACCATTATCTTCAAAAATGAGTTTTAATTCATCCTCATAAATGTTGATTTCAACATCAATTAAAGTGGCATTGGCATGCTTTAGTGTATTTGTGGTAAGCTCTTGCAGAATTTTATATAGTTCTACCTGTAAACTCTCATCAATTGTGTTTACTCTTTTTTCGGGATATGACCTGAATGAAGTTTGAATTCCGTTATTTTTATGGATCGCCTCCATATATTCAGTAATTAATGCTGAGAAAGCATTCTGTGAAAATTTTTTAGGGATAAGGTTATGAGATAAATCCCGGATCATCTGGTAAGTTTCATCAATTTGCAGTGTCAATTTACCATACAGGTCATTTTTCTTATCCAGATTCGAAAGAGATAATTTTATACTTGCCATATTTCCGCCAATACTATCATGTAACTCACGTGCTATGCGGGTTCGTTCTTTATTTTGCCCTTTCATAGATGCTTTTATCAGTTTAAGTTCCTGCTGCTTCAGTAATGATGAGATCTTTTGTTTGCTTATTTCCTCCTGTTGCTTATTTAACTTATTTTGAGCCATCATTTTTTGATAATAAACATATAACAAAGCAATGATAGGAATCAGTATAATCACAAATGCTATAAGAATAACATTCCGGGTAATTTTTTGTTTGCTTATAATATTATCTTTTGTTAATTGTTCATTTTCTAAGGTGGTTATTTTGTTTTCTTTTTGAAGTGTCTCATACTTAATTTCCAGTTCCTTTATCTCTTTTTCATTTTGATTGTCGGCAATATTATTACTAACATCTAAATATTGTGTCATAATATTATAAGCATTCTCATAATCACCTTGTTTCACAAAAATAAAACGTAAATTATTAAGAAGCCTTTTTTGCTGTTCCAGCTTATTCCATCTAATGGCATTGATATAAGTCATACTTAAGGCCATTTGTGCCTGCTCATAGTGTCCTTCATTGTACCAGATATTGCCAATTTGATTTTGGGCATCAATATGTAAATCATAAAGGCCGTTGTCGAGTGCTGAATTTTTAATATGATCAAAATATTGAATAGCAATTTGAGAATTTCCTTCATTTTTTTCAATAATACCCAACCCCATATCAATTTGAAGCTTGGCCTTTATATCTTCTAATTCAGTGGCCAGATCAGAAGCTTTAAAATAAAATGCCCTAGCGAGATCATTATTGGCTAATGCGAGATAAGTGTTAGCTATTTCTCTATACAATTTCAATAATAAAGTGTTTGAATTTACTTTTGATTTAAGGCACTCATTGTAAAGTCCCAATGCTTTTAAATAATCACCTTTTAGATGGTTAGCTCTCGCCAGATTAGATCGATGATAATTTATTTCTGTGGAGTCCGGTATGTTTTCTGCTGCGGATATACCCTCTAAACTATATTTAATTGCGTTTTCATATAGCCCGTTTAAAATATAACCTTCGGTCATAATTTTATGAGCTGACGAAAGATTTTTATTTATTGTCTTTAATTTTTGCTTATGCTCATTGATTGTTTTTAAAATAAGATCTCCATAAAATAGTATGGAGTCTGTTTCTCCTTTATAAAAATGATAATCTGCAATTTTTTCCAGAACCATTATTCTGGTAGTTGGATCTTTTGCGTTTCTTAAAGAAGAAAATAATCCCGGATCTGGAGAGTCAAAAACATTTCCAAAAGCTGTAAAATTAACTTTGTCCTCATGGGGAGTCTGTTGTTGAAGAAGCGGATTTTCATAGATTATTTTATCTTGAGACCATCCGGTTTTTGTCGAACAAAAAAGTAATACAATAAATGCTAAATAAGTACTATTGTTTTTAAACTTTTCTATTTTTGTCATCTATAGTATCTTTACCATAAAAGTGCAAGTTATATAAAATAATACACTATTTTAACCCTCTTTTACTTAATAAATTGATATCAAAACAAACCATAGATAAAGTATTTGAAGCATCCCGGGTAGAGGAGGTGATCGGCGATTTTGTACAGTTAAAAAAATCGGGATCCAACTTTAAAGGACTGAGTCCGTTTACCGATGAACGTTCTCCCAGTTTTATGGTGTCTCCCGTAAAACAAATATGGAAGGACTTTAGTAGCGGAAAAGGGGGGAATGTTGTGGCCTTTTTAATGGAGCATGAGCATTTTACATACCCCGAAGCCATAAAATATCTTGCGCGCAAATACAATATTGAAGTAGAAGAAACCAAACAAAGCGGCGAAGAAAAGGAGCAGGCCAACGAAAGGGAAAGCCTTTACCTGGTATCTCAATATGCGCAGCAGTATTTCCAGGATGTACTTTGGAACCTGGAACAGGGAAAAGCAATTGGTTTAACATATTTTAAGGAACGGGGCTTTACCGACGAGACCATTAAAAAGTTTAAATTGGGATATTCCCTTGATGAATGGGAAGCTTTTACCAATGAAGCCATGAATAAGGGATACCAGCTCGAATTCTTAGAAAAAACAGGCCTCACAATAGTTAAGGAGAATAAAAAGTTCGACAGGTTTAAGGGAAGGGTCATGTTCCCTATACACTCAATGAGCGGACGTGTTTTGGGGTTTGGAGGTAGAATATTGACTTCCGACAAAAAAGCAGCTAAATACCTTAATTCCCCCGAAAGTGACATCTACCATAAAAGTAAAGTGCTGTATGGTATTTTTCAGGCTAAACAAAGTATTGCAAAAGAAGACAATTGTTACCTGGTAGAAGGGTATACGGATGTAATACAATTTAACCAGACAGGCATCGAAAATGTAGTTGCCTCCAGTGGTACTGCTCTTACTCCTGAACAAATACGGCTTATAAACAGGCTTACTAAAAACATAACAGTACTTTTTGATGGTGATGCAGCAGGGCTAAGGGCATCATTGAGGGGTATCGACCTCATTCTGGAACAGGGAATGAACGTAAAAGTATGTACTTTTCCCGAAGGCGAAGACCCTGATAGCTTTGCCAGGAAGAACGCATATGAAGACCTGGTGCTATACCTCCAGGAAAACGCAAAGGATTTCATACAGTTTAAAGCATCTCTTTTAGTTCGTGAATCTCAAAATGACCCTATAAAAAAAGCGGATACCATTCGCGAGATAATAAACAGTATTTCAAAAATACCGGATAGGATACAGCGTGAAGTGTATATACAGGAATGTTCAAGAATAATGGATATTTCCGAAGAAGTATTGTTCAACACCCTGGCGCAAATTGGTAAAAAAGAATTGCAGGAAGCCGGTAAGGCACAAAAGCAAAACCAAAAGGCTTTTGAAGTAGTACGGAATGACAACGAGCGTTTTCATAAGGTCGACGAGCTGGAGGAACTTGAAAGGAAAATAATTCAGCTGTTATTGCTATATGGCAATAACACTGAAGAATTTCAGGATCTGGTCCTGAAAAAAGATGATAAAGAAGAATTGATCCTGGAGCCTGAGGTGTATAAAGCTAAAGTTTTTGAGAAAATATACCTCGACCTTCAACAGGACGAAGTTGAACTCTCTAACCTGGTTTTCAGGAAAATATATTCAGAGCTTATCGTGAAGTTGAATGAGGAAACGGATTTTTCTATTGAAGCATTTGTGAATGAAGCCGAACCTGATATAGCCAATGAAATTACATCTATTTTAATGGATGAAGAAAAGTACAGGCTACATGACTGGGAGCGAAAGAATATATTTGTAAAACAAAAGGAAAATGTAATTTCCCCTTTGGTCAATGAAACGATTTTAAATTTCAGGTGTTATTTAATTGGAAAGCGGGTAAATGAATTACAGCAGCAAACATTAGAAAAAAAAGATGATAACCTTGAGATCCTGGAAGAAATCAAGAATTATCATCTTCTTAAAAAATTATTGGCAGAAAAGCTTAAAAGAGTAGTTAACTAAAACAACTCCAGTGCTTTTGCCTGCTGTAGCATATCCACAAAATTATCGACGTTAAGTTTTTTCATTAACCTCGCTTTGTACGTACTTACAGTTTTTTCATTTAAGCCTAATTCTTCTGCTACGTGCTTATTTCTTTTGCCTGCAGCAAGAAGTTTTAGAACTTCAATTTCTCTGGTAGAAAGTTTTCTGAAAAAACGTCTTGGTTTTTTAGTGCTTTCATCAAAAGCTAATCTTTGAGCCAGTTCGTTGGTGATAAACATACCACCTTCAATGATCTTAGATATAGCTTCACTAATGAGTGATATATCAGCATTTTTTGACAAATAACCTGATGCGCCTGCTCTAAGTGTACTTAAAGCATAAACGTCTTCCGGCTGTCCACTAAAAATTAATACTTTAACGTCAGGAAAGTCTTTCTTGAGTTTTCTTAAGGCGGTAATTCCGTTTATTTCCGGAATATCCATTTCCAATAAAATAATGTCAACTTTTTCTTTAGAAAGAAAATCAAAAAGTTCGCCCGTTGTACTGACGTTGCCTATTACATCAGCGGTTTTAGAACTTTTAATGACAGAATTTAAGCCAGCTCTGACAATAGGGTGATTGTCCGCTACTAAAACTTTGATCATAATGATAGTTTGTTTAATAAATAATTAATAAAAACTTTATTAAACCTTCAAAAAGTTATGCTATTTACACTTGCCTAAGGTGTTCTTTAAGAGTTTTTGAGGGTTTAGGGGACGTTAAAAGTAAGCAAAAAAATATCTTAATCAAAATTTACGAAAAAACTTTATAAAAAGTTTATTAATCCTTATAATCTGATGGGATTTCACACACAGGTATTGGAATCATTTTATGTTTATTGGCAGAATTATACCGCATATAAATTTCAAAAACTTCTTTCAACCTTCCGGTAAAATCGGATGCTTTTTTCCCTTCTTCTTTCATCTGCATTGCCCACTCCAATTCCGGGTAAGATGCCCCGATCTGGTCTTCATCTGTTCTGTCATCTCCCCAAAGGCCATCCGTAGGCGCAGCATTAATTATTTCCTGATTAATTCCCAGGTATTTGGCTATTTCATAAACCTCTGTTTTTAAAAGATCGGCTATAGGGCTTAAATCTACACCCCCATCACCGTACTTTGTGTAGAATCCAACGCCAAAATCCTCTACCTTATTGCCCGTTCCTGCTACCAAATAACCTCTTAATGCTGCAAAATAATATAAAGATGTCATTCGTAACCGAGCCCTTGTATTTGCCAGGGACATAAAACGTTCTTCTTCATTTTCAACCGGTGGAAAAGCATCTACTAAAGTGTCAAAAACAGGAGTGAGGTCTACTCTTTCCATATTTACGTTTTCAAAATTGTTTTTTAACCATTCAATGTGGTTTAATCCCCTGCTTACTTGAGAAGGTGCCTGGTGGATTGGCATTTCAAGACATAAAGTAGATAAACCTGTTTTTGCACACAGTGTTGAGGTTACTGCTGAGTCGATACCGCCCGAAATTCCTAAAACAAAACCATTAACATTGGCATTAACCGCATATTCTTTTAACCAATTCACTATGTGGTTTACTACTTTTTCAGTTTTCATAAAAATGTATTATATCTATATCTTATTGTTTTAATTAACTTTGCCACACAAAAATAGGTTTTTTATAAAATTATAAAAAGATTTAGCCGTTTTAGCAGGGACTTTAAATACTTTTTTAAATTAACCTGTGTCCGTGCTAATTTAAGATTTTAACACCATGATTTTACAATAAAGGATGAGATGTGATACGAAATTATTGATGAAGAAATTTATAATACTTTTTATTATCATTCTTTCAATAAGTTGTAGTAATAACGACAAAATTGAAAAGGAGATTTCTAAAATAGAAGTAGAAGTGGTTGTTGATAGGTTTGATAAAAAATTCGCCAATGCGGAAGTTTTAAACCTACCTGCTTTAAAGGCAGAATATCCTTATTTTTTTCCGGAACAATTTCACGATAGTATCTGGATTGCTAAAATGAAGGATACCATTCAACAAGAACTCTCAGAAGAGGTTTTAAAAGTATTCCCTGATTTTAAAGATGAAGAAGAAGAGTTTTATTCTCTTTTTCAGCGCATGAAATATTATTTCCCGGATTTTGATGAACCAAGGATTATAACGGTTACGACTGAGGTAGATTATAAAAACGGTATTATTTATGCAGATAGTTTATTATTGGTAGGGTTAGATAATTACCTTGGGGTAGAGCATCATTTTTATGAAAGCATTTATAAATACATCCGGAAGAATTTTGAAAGGAGACAGATTGTTGTTGACGCTGCTGCTGAACTCTCAAAACGACGTATTACGCGAACAAAGGAGCGGACTTTTTTATCACATTTAATATTGTATGGTAAGGAATTGTACCTAAAAGATTTACTCGTACCTTCTAAAACGGATGCTCAAAAAATAGGATATACAGAAGAAGAATTAGCATGGGCAGAAGAAAACGAAAGTCAGATTTGGCGGTATTTTGTTGAAAAGGACCTGCTTTATTCCACCGATTTAGAATTACAGGAACGATTTGTGCTGCCTTCGCCATATTCAAAGTTTTACCTGGAGCTTGATAATGAATCCCCCGGCAGGCTGGGGCAGTACATAGGTTGGCAAATAGTCCGCGCTTATATGAAAAACAATAATGTGCCCTTGCAGCAAATGCTGGGTATGCCTGCAGAAGAAATTTTTAATAAATCGAAATTTAAACCCAAAAAATAATGTCAAAAAAACATACTTCAGATATAGTTATTAATGTAGAGTTGGATGAAAACAAAGTTCCCGAAAAATTAAAATGGACAGCGGCAGACGGAGGAGTGGAGAACGAAGACGCCAAGGCCATACTATTATCCATCTGGGACCCGAAGCACAAAGAGACTCTTCGTATTGACCTGTGGACTAAAGATATGCCGGTAGATGAAATGAAAATATTTTTTCATCAAACACTCACCGCAATGGCCGATACCTTTAACCGGGCTACAAAAGACGAAAAAATGACGGCCACCATGAAAGATTTTTGTGATTACTTTGCTGAGAAATTGGACTTGAATAAATAGTTTAGACATAAGGTCTCAGTACTGAAGCTTGAAATAAAAAATAAAATTATAATCTTTAGTAGCGAACATTTTTTAAAGATCATTTAAAATTTCAGAATTAAATTTTACCTGCTTTACCACATGATCTCTCCATTAATGTTATATTTAATTATATTTGTAAAACTGTAACATTCAATATTATGGGTACAATAGAATTAAGAAAAAAAATAATTGAACGCTTTAATCTTATTATTCAAGATGAATCTAAGCTGATGGTGTTGGATGGGATTTTTGATTCTATAAATATTGAGGAAACCACATCATTAGTACCTGAAGAACATTACAATATTGTTGAAGAACGCAGACGTAAATATCATGCAGGGGAGACTAGCGGCTTGACATGGGATGAGGTAAAACAGAAATTGAAAAAAAAGCATGGCTTTTAAATTGATTATTGAACCGGAAGCTCAGGATGAAATTGAAGAAGCAATTGTATGGTATAAATCTAAACAACCAGGTTTAGAGGAAGATTTTTATAATTATTTAGATGGCTATTTTGAAACTTTAAAAGCTGGCAAAGCTCTTTTTTCTGTAAAGAGGAAGAATTTCAGAGAACTTCCATTAAAAAGATTTCCGTATATAATTATTTATGAGAAGTATAAAAAAGAAATTATAGTTTATTCTGTGTTTAACACTCATCAACATCCGGATAAAAAGAGAAAATAATTTTCTCGCTTAGATGAAAATGACTTTAGGAATTCATGTCTTAGCATAGATTATTTATATATGGTTATAAAACTCATTTTCATCTACAACGCAAATTCAGGCAGACTAAATTCAGTCATTGATTCTGCTCATAAAATATTGAGTCCGCATACTTATAACTGCAACCTCTGTGCATTGACTTTTGGTACTGTTTCAGAAAACAGGCAGTGGAGAAAATTCAGGGAGACATCCAACATAGAAATGGACTTCCTTCATATGGATGAATTTAAAAAAAGCTACGCTTCCAAGTTTGGCTATAAATTCACTTTTCCCATAATACTCATTGAAAATAATAATGAGTTGGAAGTATTTATTACGACCGAAAGAATAAATGAATTAAAGAGTGTAGAAGAGTTGATGGGGGAGATAGAGGATCATGTCAGGAATTTTTAATCTCTCTGTTAATCTGCTCAATATACGCCAGCACTTCATCTTTCCCCGTCCCCGATGCAGAAGAAGTAACAAAGTAATTGGGAGCTTCTTCCCATACATCTTCTGTAAGTTTTGTAAGGTAGGCTTCTACATCCCGTTCTATAGCACCCGGTTTTAATTTATCGGCCTTTGTAAAAATGATGGAAAACGGGATCTGGCTTTCCCCGAGCCACTCCATAAAATCTAGGTCTATTTTTTGAGGTTCATGCCTTATATCTATGAGAACAAAGGCGGATAGGAGTTGTTGCCTTTTTTCAAAATAGGCAGTAATGAACTTTTGGAAAGTTCTTTTTGCACTTTTAGAAACCTTGGCATATCCGTAACCTGGTAAATCTACCAGAAACCATTCATCGTTTATCTTAAAATGATTTATTAACTGGGTTTTTCCCGGTTTACCGGAAATTTTAGCAAGATGCTTCCGGTTGGTAAGCATATTTATCAACGAAGATTTCCCCACATTCGATCTTCCAATAAATGCATATTCAGGTATAAGGTCCTTCGGACATTTACTAACGTCAGAATTACTTATTATAAACTCTGCCGATTTAATTTTCATGGATGTTATTAAGTTATTGAGTTACTAGGTTATTGAGTTACTAGGTTATTGAGTTACTAGGTTATTGAGTTATTTAGGATTAAGGTTGCAGCAATTCTGTAAAAAAACATCTGTAACTTTTAACCCAACAATTAGCAAGTTAAAATTCAAAATTCTGAATTAAAAACCTCTTTTTTGTAGCCAGGCATCCAATAATTTATTAAACTCGTCGGGATGTTCCATCATAGGTGCGTGTCCGCATTTATCTATCCAGTAAAGATCGGAATCAGGCAAAAATTTATGGAAATCCTCAGCCACATTTGGTGGTGTTACATTATCATCTTTACCCCAGATTATACACGTAGGTGTATGCATATTAGGAAGATCTTTAGCCATGTTATGTCTTATGGCACTTTTAGCGATAGCCAGTGTTTTTATAAGTTTATGCCGATTATTTACAGTAGCATACACTTCATCTACAATTTCTTTTGTGGCCACTTTTGGGTCATAAAAAACATCTTCACTCTTCTTTTTTATAAACTCGTAATCGCCGCGTTTAGGGTAACCATCACCCATGGCGCTTTCATATAAACCGGAACTTCCGGTAATTACTAGTGCTTTAACTTTGTCTGCATATAATTTTGTATGCAATAAACCAATATGACCACCCAGAGAGTTGCCAAGTAAGATTACCTGATCGAGTTCTTTAAACTCGATAAATTGTTCTACATATTTGGCTAAGCTTTTTACATTGGTCTTTAGTAAAGACATTGTATACACCGGTAATTCGGGAAGAAGTATTTTATAATTCCTTTGAGAAAAATAGTCTGTTACACCGTTAAAGTTACTTAATCCTCCCATTAAACCATGTAAGATTATCATGGGAGTGCCTTCTCCAACCTCTGAATAACTAAATTTTCCTTCTTTTTTTAATTCGTGTTGCATTAATGGCCGTTTGTCATTTTAGCGAAAGCAAATATAGGCATTTCACAATTATATAAAACCTTTTATTAAAATACGTTTTTAGAATCTCAAAAATAACAGTTTTCAACATTTTTATTTTTTCAATCCCACTTTTAAACTACTGTTACCTCCTGGGATTGGCGATTTTTATCGATTTAATTATGATATTTATCAACAAAGTGGTAAATTGTGGTAAAAAGTGGTAATTATTTCCATATATTTGAAAAATTGTAGAGACTATAGTCAGTAAAGAATATGAACAACTTTGTAGGGACATATGAGTGTAAAGCCGATGCAAAAGGAAGGATAATGCTTCCTGTTGCGTTAAAGAATCAGCTTTCGCCTGTTCTTCAACAGGGTTTTGTGCTCAAGAGGTCTGTTTTCCAACCCTGCCTTGAGTTGTACCCTATGGAAGAATGGAATGTTCTTATGCAAAAAATAAATAAACTGAACCGTTTTAAGAAAAAGAATAATGATTTTATACGGCGTTTTACTGCCGGTGTAAAAGTAGTGGAAGTTGATGCAAACGGACGGTTGTTAATTCCAAAAGACCTTGTGATTTTTGCCGGAGTTACAAAAGAAATTGTATTGTCTTCAGTGGTGAATATCATTGAAATATGGGATAAAGATCAATATGAACAGGCAATTGATGATGCAGCAGTAGATTTTGCTGATCTGGCCGAAGAAGTTATGGGAGGTGATGATGGAGAAGAATTATCATAACCCTGTATTGCTAAAGGAAGCGGTTGACGGCCTTAATATCAAAGAAGATGGAGTGTATGTTGATGTTACATTTGGCGGGGGCGGACACTCAAAAGAAATATTAAGCAGACTGGGTGAAAATGGAAAATTGTTTGCTTTTGATCAGGACGAAGATGCAATTGAGAATACAATTGATGACGAAAGGTTTACGCTGATCAATGAAAACTTCAGGTTTATGAAGCGGTATTTAAAGTTCTATGGCATACGGGAAATTGATGGGATTTTAGGTGATTTTGGAGTTTCATCGCACCAGTTTGACGAAGCAGAAAGAGGGTTTTCAACGCGTTTTGATGCAAAACTCGATATGAGAATGAGTAAAAAAAATACGATCTCAGCATATAATGTAGTCAATTACTATGATGAAAATGACTTGCAGAAAGTGTTGAGTGTGTATGGTGAACTCAGAAATGCGAAAGCAATGGCAAAAGCTATTGTTGAGGCCAGGGCTGTAGAGCACATTAAAACAACTGATGAGCTCAAGAAAGTTTTGGCAGGATTTTTACCGGGATTCAAAGCACAAAAGATCCTTGCTCAAATATACCAGGCAATCCGCATAGAAGTTAACCAGGAGATTGAGGTTCTTAAGGATTTTTTGTTGCAAACACCGGAAGTCCTTAAAAAAGGAGGAAGATTAAGTTTAATGAGTTACCACTCGCTTGAAGATCGACTGGTAAAACGGTTTATAATAAACGGAAAGTTTGAAGGTGAACCCGAAAAGGACTTTTATGGAAATATAAATGTCCCTTTCAAAAAAGTTGGAGGATTAATTACCCCCTCAGCAGAAGAAGTAAAGAAAAATAACAGGGCGCGTAGTGCGAAGCTGAGAATAGCAGAAAAAATTTGAGAAACTGTAATAATAAATAAAGAAAATGAAAGAAGGTATAATAGACATTTTGAAAGTTAAGTTCCTTATTAGTGAGGACGCTCTCAAGAACTGGAAGTTTATTCTTTTTGCCTCTTTATTGGCAGTCATTATGATTACCAGTTCACATAGTATTGATAAAAAAGTCTTTAAAATAGACAGACTGAACGATGAGGTGTTGGAATTGAAGAGTGAGTTTGTGGATGCAAGGTCAACTGTTCAACAATTAAAACTGGAGTCTATTGTGACCCAGAGAGTAAAAGAAAAAGGGTTGAAGGCTTCTGAAACTCCGCCAAAAAAAATAAAAGTAACGAGTAATAAATCAATGTAAACGGGTGCCGGTAACAGAGAAAAACATATTAAACAGGTTATATTTTGTTGCAGGATGTATGTTGCTCCTTGCCTTGGCAATTGTAGTTAAAATGATTTCGATACAGGTTACTGATGGCGATAAATACAGGGAGCTTGCAAAAGATCAGACCATTAAAAATTTTACTATTCAGCCAAACAGAGGAAACTTGTATTCAGATGACGGAAGTCTCCTGGCAACTTCGGTTGCTAAATATGATATCAGGTTTGACGCACTCACTCCAGGTTCTGCCGATTTTGAAAAGTACCTGAAGCCTTTATCAGACTCACTGTCGGTAATGTTTAATAAGCCTTCTTCTTATTACCAGAACATATTCCGAAAGGCAAGAGGTAATAAAAACAGGTATTTACTTGTAGTTAAAGATTTAGGATATCTGGATTATACGCGTATCAGAACCTTTCCGCTTTTTAATATGGATCCGTACAGAGGTGGAATCATTGTAGAGCAAAAAACAAAAAGGGAGCATCCGTTAGGTAAAATTGCAGAAAGAAGTGTGGGGTATGAGCGTATTGACGAAGAAGGGCATATTACGAGAGTTGGCCTTGAAGGGGCTTTTGGTGATTATTTAAGGGGACAGGCAGGGAAAAGGCTCAAACAAAAAATTGCAAAAGACCAATGGAAACCTATTACAGATTATAATGAAGTAGAGCCTAAAGATGGTTACAATGTAATTTCCACAATAAATATAAACATTCAGGATGTTGCCCATCATGCACTATTGGAGCAACTAGAAAAATATAAAGCAGATCATGGTTGCGTTGTTGTAATGGAAGTTGAATCCGGCGAAATAAAAGCAATTTCAAATCTTGGTAGAACGCAGTGGGGCAAATACTACGAGAGATTGAATTATGCAATTGGCGAATCTAGTGAGCCGGGTTCAACTTTTAAATTAATGGCTATGATCGCAGCTTTAGAAGACAAAGTCATAGATACCAATTATGTGGTGGATACGGGGGTGATTACCTTCTATGACAAATATAAAGTTAGGGATTCAAAATGGGATGGGTATGGCAAATTGTCGGCATCCGAAGTATTTGAAATTTCTTCAAATACGGGAATTGTTAAGATCATTGATACTTTTTATAAAGACAGGCCCGAAAGATTTGTAAACAGGTTATATAACATGGGGCTTAACAATCAGCTTAATCTGGCTATTAAAGGAGAAGGAAAACCAAAAATACCGCATCCAAATGATAAAGATAACTGGAGTGGTATTTCATTGCCCTGGATGGCATACGGGTATGGGGTCTCATTAACCCCACTGCAAATATTAACTTTTTACAATGCAGTTGCCAATAATGGAGAAATGGTAAAGCCTATGTTGATTAAGGAAGTAAAGGAATGGAACAGGACCATAAAAAAATTTGATAAGGAGGTATTAAACCCTTCCATATGCTCGGAGGAAACAATTTCCAAGGTAAAACAAATGATGAAGAACGTAGTAGAGAAGGAGCATGGTACGGGTCATGGGTTATATTCTGAAAGTTTTTCTATGGCAGGAAAAACCGGGACTACTCAAAAGGATTACGCAAGTAAGGATAAGGATAAACTTAAATACATCTCAACCTTTGCTGGCTATTTTCCCGCAGATAATCCTAAGTATTCATGTATTGTAGTTATTCATGAACCGGATAAAAGTGTGGGATACTTTGGTGCTGATGTGTCCGGGCCTGTATTTAAAACCATCGCTCAGAAAATATATACCAATTCTCCTTTGATAGATACAGTAAATGAATTGGAAAAAAGTAATCAGTCTGTAAATAAAAACTACGACTCGTTTTATGCAAAAGCACAAAAAAAATATACAACTGTACCCGATGTGTTGGGCATGAGTGGTATGGATGCTCTTACATTACTTGAAAATGCAGGAATTGAAGTAAAAATTGAAGGAAATGGTAAAGTTGTAGAGCAATCCGTTAAAGGTGGAATTAAAATAGAAAAGAATCAAAAAATTGTATTAAAGCTACTTTGAAGAAATTAAAGGACATATTATACAAGGTTAACATCAATTCGGTTACGGGTAGTACAGACATACCCGTAAACGATATTCATTTTGATTCCCGTAAAGTATCTCTGGACGATGTGTTTGTGGCTATAAAAGGTACTGCTTCAAACGGACATGATTTTATTGTTAAGGCTGTTAAATCGGGTGCAATAGCAGTAATATGCGAAGAAATGCCGGAGCATATTATTAACGGTGTAACCTATGTAAAGGTTGAAGATTCCCATGTTGCTCTGGCAGTGATGGCTTCAAACTTTTACGGAACCCCTTCCAAAAACCTAAAGTTAATTGGTATAACGGGAACAAATGGAAAAACTACCATTGCCACATTATTACATCAATTATTCAAAAAAGCAGGTTATAAAGTAGGTCTACTTTCAACAGTGAAAATTTTAGTGGATGATAAAGAGTTTAAAGCCACTCATACAACACCGGATTCATTAACTATAAACGGTTATTTAAAAATGATGAATGATGCCGGGGTTGAATTTTGCTTTATGGAAGTGAGCTCACACGGAATTCATCAAAAAAGAACAGAGGGATTAGTGTTTAGCGGAGGTATTTTTACTAATCTCAGCCATGACCATTTAGATTATCACTCCACCTTTAAAGAATACAGGGATATTAAAAAAAGTTATTTCGATACCCTCCCTAAAACAGCTTTTGCATTAACAAATGTAGATGATAAGAACGGATTGGTAATGATCCAGAATACAAAAGCAAAAAAATACACCTATGCCTTAAAATCGTATGCCGATTATAAGGCGCAAATTATGGAGAATCAATTAAACGGCTTATTCCTGAAAATTGATAAAAATGATGTATGGACCAAACTCATAGGAAATTTTAATGCTTATAACCTCTTGGCTGTTTATGCTGTAGCAGATTTACTTGGATTGGAAAAACTGGAAACCCTTCGTCTTTTGAGCGAGTTGGAAAGTGTAAGCGGAAGGTTTCAATATTATATATCTAAAGGTAAAATAACAGCTATTGTTGACTATGCCCATACACCGGATGCTTTAAAGAATGTTATGGAAACAGTAAACAGTATAAGAACCGGAAATGAAGAGTTTATAACAGTAATGGGCTGTGGAGGTGATAGAGATAAAACGAAAAGGCCTGTAATGGGCAATATAGCATCCACATTAAGCACCAAAGTAATATTTACATCCGATAATCCACGGTCTGAAGAGCCACAGGTAATTATAGATGAAATTGAAAAAGGGGTAGAACCCCAGAATTTTAAAAAAACGGTATCTATAGTTGACAGGAAGCAGGCAATAAAAGCAGCTTGCCAAATGGCCAATACAGATGATATTATTTTAATAGCAGGCAAGGGCCACGAAACCTATCAGGAGGTAAAAGGAGTAAAAAGTGATTTTGATGATATGAAAATAGTGAAGGAGTTATTAGAGAAGTTAAATAAATAGAATTCATTTGATGGACGGGCTTTAAAAGCTGTCATTATTAACAACAGTAACCAATAAGTAATAACCATGTTATATTATTTATTCGAATATTTAGAAAAAAATTATCAGTTTCCCGGAGCCGGTTTATACCAGTTTATATCCTTCAGGGCAGCTTCGGCAATTATTTTGTCTTTACTTATTTCTACAATATTCGGTAAAAAAATCATTAACAAATTAAGGAAAAAACAAATTGGCGAAACAGTTCGTGAGTTAGGATTGGCAGGACAGATCGAAAAATCAGGAACGCCAACCATGGGAGGGTTAATCATTATTTTTTCTACCCTCATTCCGGTATTGTTATTTGCAAGGCTCGATAATATTTATGTCATATTGTTAATCGTTTCAACAGTATGGATGGGTGCTATTGGGTTTGTAGACGATTATATTAAAATATTCAAAAAGGACAAGGCAGGATTACAAGGCAAATTTAAAGTTTTAGGTCAGGTTGGATTGGGGCTTATTGTGGGTACAACTTTGTTTTTTCATCCGGACGTAACAATTAAAGAAGAGGTGAAACATGAAAATCCACAGGAATTAGTTGAGAGTGTTACAGCAATAACAGAGTTTAAAGAAGAAGAAAAGTCCGCTAAAACTACGATCCCCTTTGTTAAAGAAAATGAATTTGATTATTCAGCACTCATATCATGGACCGGGGAAAATTATAAAGATTATGCCTGGATAATTTTCATACCCTTTGTGATTATTATAATTACAGCTGTTTCTAATGGAGCGAATTTAACAGATGGAATTGACGGTCTGGCAAGTGGGGCTTCCGCAATTATTGTCCTTACCCTTGGAATTTTTGCCTGGATTTCCGGTAACATTATTTTCTCAGATTACCTGAACATTATTTACATACCACGGGTTGGTGAAATAACAGTATATATCACAGCTTTTGTAGGAGCATTGGTCGGATTTTTATGGTACAATACATATCCTGCACAGGTTTTTATGGGAGATACGGGAAGCCTCACCATCGGTGGGGTTATAGCAGTTATTGCCATTGTAGTGAGAAAAGAATTGCTGCTCCCGATTTTATGCGGGGTTTTTATGGTTGAAGTACTATCGGTAATGATGCAGGTAAGTTATTTTAAATATACCCGGAAAAAGAGTGGTATAGGCAGACGCATATTTTTAATGGCGCCTTTACATCACCATTTTCAAAAGAAAGGGTTTCATGAAAGTAAGATTGTGACCCGGTTTTGGATTGTAGGCATTATGCTGGCAATTATAACGTTGGCAACATTGAAAGTTAGATAAAGGCCCATCCCTAACCCTTCCCGGAGGGAAGGGAATAAAAAAAGGATAGGAGAAGTGGAAGATAAAAAAGCACATAAAGTGAAGAGCATCCCCCCTTATGGGGGGAGTGAGGGGGGCTTACTAGTAATACTAGGAGGTGGAGAAAGTGGAGTTGGAGCCGCAATATTGGGAAAGAAAAAAGGATTTGATGTTTTTCTCTCTGACAAGGGAATTATAAAAGATAAATATAAAAGCGTTCTTAAAAATTTTGAGATTGATTGGGAAGAAGGAAAGCATACGGAAGATAAAATTCTGAATGCTGACCTGGTAATGAAGAGTCCCGGAATTCCGGATAAAGCTCCATTGGTAATGCAAATAAGACAAAAAGGAATACAAGTAGTTTCTGAGATCGAGTTTGCTTCAACTTATACCAATGCGGCCATAATAGGAATAACGGGGAGTAATGGAAAAACTACCACCACCATGCTTACACATCACTTGCTTAAGGCCGGCGATTTGAATGTAGGTATGGCAGGAAACATAGGTGATAGTTTTGCACAAATGGTGGCCGAAAGTGATAAAGAATATTATGTGTTGGAAATAAGCAGTTTTCAACTGGATGATATTGTAAAATTTAAACCACACATTGCCATTATTACCAACATATCGCCCGATCATTTAGACAGGTATGACAATAAGTTTGAAAATTACATCGCATCCAAATTCAGGATTGCCGAAAATCAAACCGAAGAAGATTACCTGATTTATGATAAAGATGATGAAGTTACAGTGAACTGGCTTAAAAACCATCCGGTAAGATCAACATTGCTCCCTTTTTCGTTAACCGAAAAACTGGCGCAGGGAGCATACATAGAGAATAAAAAAATAATAGTGATAACTAATAATACAAAATTAACGATGTCAACAGACGTATTAGCTTTAGAGGGGCAGCATAATTTAAAAAACGCAATGGCATCTGCCACTGTTGCAAAACTTTTAAGTATCAGAAAAGCAACAATAAGAGAAAGCCTTGAGAATTTTCAAGGCGTAGAGCACAGGCTGGAAAAAGTTTTAAAAATTCAAAATGTGCAATACATAAACGATTCTAAAGCAACCAATGTAAATGCTACATTTTATGCTTTAGATAGTGTAAATGCACCCACTGTCTGGATTGTAGGCGGTGTAGATAAAGGAAATGATTATGCACCTTTAATGCCCATGGTAAGAGAAAAAGTAAAAGCAATAATTTGTTTAGGTATTGATAATTCAAAAATAATTAAAGCCTTTGGCGATGTGGTTGATTTTATGATAGAAGTGGTTTCTATGGATGAAGCTGTAAAGATTGCGAACGAGATCACAGTGAAGGGAGATACAGTTTTACTTTCACCTGCCTGTGCAAGCTTTGATCTTTTTGAAAATTATGAAGACCGTGGAAGGCAATTTAAAAACGCAATTAGAAATCTGTAAACATTAATAATTAAAAAAATGCAGGAAATATTTAAAAATATTAAAGGAGATAAAGCAATCTGGGCGGTGGTAACCCTCTTGGCGTTGTTTTCATTCCTCCCTGTTTATAGCGCAAGTACCAATTTGGTGTATGTAGCCGGTAATGGAACAACCTGGGGACATCTTATAAAGCATGCAATACTATTGGTCTTAGGGTTTATGATTATTTATGGGGTGCATAAAATACCGTATAAGTACTTCAGGGCATTGTCAATCGTAGCCATGCCTGTAGTTTATATATTATTGGTTTTTACACTGGCACAGGGCACAACTATAGGTGGAGCAAACGCAAGTAGGTGGATAAGGGTGCCATTTGTTGGCATATCTTTCCAGACATCAACCCTGGCAGCAATTGTATTATTAATTCATGTAGCAAGATATTTGTCTAAAATAAGTAATGTAGAAAACATAACTTTTAAAGAAACGTTGGTTCCTTTATGGTTACCCGTAGGGATTGTTTTAATGTTGATTTTACCCGCAAATTTTTCCACCACTGCGATTATCTTTTTTATGGTGTTAATGCTGTGTTTTATGGGAGGATATCCTTTAAAATACCTGGTAAGGATTGTTGGAGTTGGACTGTTGGGCCTTACCATGTTTGTTTTGACCGCTAAAGCATTTCCGGGATTATTTCCAAACCGGGTAGATACATGGATAAGCCGTATTGAGAATTTTGCTAATAACGACGATACCGTAGCAGATTACCAGATAGAAAAAGCAAAAATAGCCATTGCAACAGGCGGAATAGCCGGTAAAGGGGCCGGTAAAAGTGCAATGAAAAATTTTCTACCTCAAAGTACATCCGATTTTATATATGCAATTATTGTAGAAGAATATGGCCTCATAGGTGCATTCACACTCGTGCTGCTCTACCTGTTCCTGTTGTTCAGGATTGTGGTGGTCGCACATAAGGCAGAAACAATATTTGGTAAACTGCTTGTCATAGCGGTCGGCATACCTATCGTATTCCAGGCATTTATCAATATGGCAGTGGCCGTAGAACTTTTTCCTGTAACGGGACAAACCTTGCCACTTATAAGCAGTGGAGGTACATCCATTTGGATGACCTGCCTTGCTCTTGGAATTATTTTAAGTGTAAGCGCCAGGAGACAGGAAGTAATTGAAGAAAAAGAAGTAGAAGAACAACAAGATAACCCATTAAAAATATTAAGTGAGCAATTATAAATTCATACTATCCGGAGGAGGTACAGGTGGGCACATATATCCTGCAATCTCTATCGCCAACGAACTTAAGGAACGCTATCCAAATGCTGAATTTTTGTTCGTTGGCGCTAAGGATAGGATGGAAATGGAAAAAGTACCGCAGGCAGGATATGAAATAGAAGGCCTTTGGATATCCGGCATACAAAGGAGTATGTCATTAAAAAATCTTGTTTTTCCTTTTAAGCTGATTGATAGTTTATTAAAGGCACGAAAAATAGTTCAACGGTTTAAACCTACGCTGGTTATAGGTACCGGCGGGTATGCAAGTGCACCTTTGGTTAGGGTAGCATCAAACATGGGAATTAAATCTGTAATACAGGAACAAAATTCTTTTCCGGGAATAGCCAATAAGTTTTTAGCTGGTAAGGTTGAAAAGGTTTTCGTGGCTTATGATGGTTTAGAACGGTTTTTTCCAAAGGAAAAAATTATAAAAACAGGAAACCCGGTAAGACAGGATATCCTGGAAATCGAATCAAAGAAAGAGGCCGCAAATGAATTTTTCAACTTAAATCCCGAGAAAAAAACACTTTTGGTTTTAGGAGGTAGCCTTGGGGCCAGGGCAATAAACAAGCTTATAGAAAAAGAATTAAATTTTTTTAAAGAAAATAATGTCCAGGTGATATGGCAATGTGGCAAGCTTTATTATGAGGACTATAAAAAGTATAATGACGATAATATAAAAGTCCATGCTTTTCTGAATAAAATGGATCTGGCATATGCTGCAGCCAATATCATTATTTCAAGGGCAGGGGCAGGATCAATATCAGAGCTGTGTGTAGTAGGTAAACCGGTAATTTTTATCCCGTCACCCAATGTTGCTGAAGACCATCAGACAAAAAATGCAAAGGCACTGTCGGGTAGAAATGCTGCAGTTCTGGTAAGAGAAATAAATTTTGAATCGCGTTTTGAAAAAGAGTTTTTAGTACTGCTTACATCAAAACAAAGGCAAAATGAACTATCCAGAAACATAAAAAAACTGGCATTACCCAATGCAACAAAACAAATAGTAGACGAAATAGATAAAATATTAAAACTGTGAATTTAAATAATGTACATAATGTGTATTTTCTGGGTATTGGAGGCATTGGCATGTCTGCCCTGGCACGTTATTTTAAATTCATAGGTAAAAATGTGGCAGGATATGATAAAACACCCGGTGAAATCACTGCCGGATTACAAGAATCCGGCATAAAAGTCCATTTTGATGATGCTATTGAAAGCATTCCGGCTGAATTCAGGAACAAAGAAAATACACTGGTGGTTTATACCCCCGCAGTTCCTAAAGCCCATGTTGGATTTAATTATTATATCCGGGAAGGTTTTGATATTTACAAACGCGCGCAGGTACTTGGTGCAATTACAAAAGAGTCATTTTGTTTTGCAGTTGCAGGCACCCATGGTAAAACTACAACATCATCAATATTAGCACACATACTTAGAGAAACAGGAACTCCGCTAACGGCTTTCTTAGGTGGTATATCTGAGAACTTTAATAGTAATTTCATTATAGACGGTCCTGAGTACACAGTCGTAGAAGCTGATGAGTTTGACCGTTCTTTTCTTCAGCTTTCACCCAATATAGCATGTGTCACATCTATGGATGCCGATCATTTGGATATTTATGGAAGCAAAGAAGAGTTACATAAAAGTTTTATAGAATTTACGAAAAAGATTAAAAAAGGGGGCAAATTATTTGTTAGAAACGGGTTGCCGCTTCATGGCATTACATATGGCATTGAAGATGATTCTGATTTTTGCATACGAAATTTAAGAATCAAGAATGCGACCTACGTTTTTGATATGGTGACACCATCAGGAGTAGTTGAGGGTGTATTATTTAACAAGCCGGGGCAACATAACTTGTTAAATGCATTAGTAGCTTTCGCGATGGCGGTACAGATTGGAATACCATCTGACCGTCTCGCCAAAGCATTAGAAAGTTTTAAAGGGGTAAAACGCCGGTTTTCATATCATATACAAAATGAAAATCTGGTGTATATAGACGATTATGCCCATCATCCAACTGAAATTGATGCCGTGTACCAGGCAGTAAGGGAAATGTATCCCGGTAAAAAAGTGTTGGCCATTTTTCAGCCACATTTATATAGCCGTACACGCGATTTTGTTGATGATTTTGCTAAGAGCCTCTCAAAATTTGATGAGATCATTTTGCTGGATATTTACCCGGCAAGGGAACTGGCCATGGAAGGAATTACCTCGGAATGGTTATTGGATAAAATAAAGAATCAGAATAAAAAGCTGGTGTCTAAAGAAAATCTTCCGGAAGCCGTAAAAAAGAGCGATGCTTTTGTTGTGCTCACGCTTGGTGCCGGAGATATAGGAGAAGAAGTGATACATATTAAAAAAGTGTTGGAAGAAAATAAAATTTGAGCTATGAAAATGAAAATTAATAAGGATTACATAAAAATATCTTTCGTGTTTATGTTGGTCATTTTCCTTTATTCTTTTACCAACAACAGGAATGATGAAAGAAAAATTAAAAAACTCGAAGTTAAGATCCTGGATAGTGAGAATTTATTCCTCACTTATCCGACGGTTAATAAATTGTTAATACAAAATAATTTAAAAGTTAAAAACGTACCCAAAGAACAATTAGCTTTGAGAAAGGTTGAAGAAGTCCTCAATTCCAACGAAATGGTTGAAAACGCCCAGGTCTATCTATCTGTAGACGGACAACTTGGCGTTGAGATTAAACAAAGAACACCTATTGTGCGTTTAGGCGGTAGTGCATCCTGTTATCTGGATGTTCATGGAAAAGTTATGCCTTTGTCGCCTATTTTTTCTGCCAGGGTACCGTTAGTTACGGGAACAGTCAGTAAAGATAACGTAGCTGATATTTATAATCTGGCATTATATATCCGGAATGATGAATTTTTGAGAAAAAATGTTATAGGAATTCATCAACAGAAAGAAAATTTTGAATTGCGTTTCCGTATGGAAAATTTTGTTATTAAACTCGGAAAAGCAAATGATCTGGATAAAAAGTTTAACAATTTAAAAGCATTTTATCAAAAAGCATTTAAAGACAATAGTCTTAATAATTATGCAGTAGTCGATTTACAATTTAAAAATCAGGTAGTGTGCGCCAAAATTTAAAAAATGGAAAATACTAAATACGCCGTAGGATTAGACATTGGTACCACAAAGATTGTGGCCATGATTGGTAGCCGTAATGAGTACGGTAAGATAGATATATTAGGTGTTGGTAAATCTAAAAGCCTCGGAGTGCATAGAGGTGTGGTAAACAATATTACCCAGACTATTCAATCTATTCAACAGGCAATACAGGAAGCAGAAAATGTTTCTGATGTAAAAATAACCGATGTGGTGGTAGGTATAGCCGGACAACATATCCGCAGCCTTCAGCACAGGGACTATATTACCCGTCAGGACTCTGAAAAGGTAATTAATGAAGATGACCTTGAAAAACTATGCAGCCAGGTATACAAATTGGTTATGTTGCCCGGTGAAGAAATTATTCATGTATTACCACAGGAGTACAAAGTGGACGGGCAGGCAGAAATTAAAGAACCTATCGGAATGTATGGTGGAAGATTGGAAGCCAATTTTCACGTAGTAGTAGGCCAGGTTTCATCTATTAGAAATATAGGGAGGTGCATTAAAAGTGCAGGCCTTGAACTTGGCGGTATAACATTGGAGCCTTTAGCATCTGCAGATGCTGTTTTAAGCCAGGAAGAAAAAGAAGCCGGCGTTGCACTCATTGATATAGGGGGCGGAACAACCGACCTTGCGATTTTTAAAGATGGTATTATTCGCCATACGGCTGTAATTCCGTTTGGAGGCAATGTTATTACCGAAGATATAAAAGAAGGTTGTTCAATTATTGAAAAACAGGCCGAACTGCTTAAAGTTAAATTTGGCTCTGCATGGCCCGGAGAAAACAAAGAAAATGAAATAGTGTCCATTCCTGGGTTAAGAGGCAGGGAACCTAAAGAAATTACACTTAAAAACCTTTCAAAAGTGATCCATGCCAGAGTGGTGGAAATTATTGAGCAGGTATATGTGGAGATCAAAAACTACGGACACGAAGAACAAAAGAAAAAATTGATTGCAGGAATCGTTTTAACCGGTGGTGGAAGCCAGTTAAAACACCTCAAGCAATTGGTAGAATACATTACCGGTATGGATACCCGTATTGGATATCCCAATGAAAATCTTGCCGGTGATTCAGAACCGGAAGTTGCAAGCCCCGTATACGCTACGGCTGTCGGACTTGTAATGAATGCTTTGAAAAATCAGAAAAAGGTTACAGAACCTATTGTAGATGATTTTAACGCTAAAACAGAAGATGAAAGCATTTCCCGGGAGTATGCATACAGTGAACCACATGCGGCCAAAGTAAAACAACACAGAAAGTCATTTCTGGATAAATGGTCGGAAAAATTAAAAGATTTTTTGGATAACGCAGAATAACCCACAGGGAGTTTTGCTGATAAAATAAGACAAGTACAACAGAGAAAACCTAGATTATGAGTAACAACAAAGATTTTGGAGGTATAGCATTCGATCTCCCTAAAAACCAAAGCAATGTGATTAAGGTAATTGGTGTTGGCGGAGGCGGTAGTAATGCTATTAACTACATGTTTCAGCAAGGTATTAATGGTGTAGACTTTGTAGTTTGTAATACCGATTCACAAGCACTGGAAAACAGTTCAGTTCCTAATAAAGTTCAATTAGGGGTCTCCCTTACCGAGGGCCTTGGCGCCGGCGCAAATCCTGAAGTAGGTGAGCAATCGGCCATAGAAAGCTTAGAAGACATAAAACGCATGCTGGATACCCACACCAAAATGGTATTTATTACTGCCGGAATGGGTGGTGGTACAGGTACAGGTGCAGCGCCTATTATTGCTAAAATGGCAAAAGATATGGATATCCTGACTGTAGGTATCGTTACCATACCATTTCAGTTTGAAGGAAAAATGAGAAATGAACAGGCACAAAAAGGAATCGAAAGGCTGCGAAGCCATGTAGATTCTTTAATAGTGATCAACAACAACAAATTAAGGGAAGTATATGGTAATTTAGGTTTTAAAGCCGGGTTTTCTAAAGCTGATGAGGTATTAGCCACTGCAGCCAGGGGTATTGCTGAAGTTATAACGCATCATTACACTCAAAACATCGATTTACGTGATGCCAAAACTGTGTTGTCTAACAGCGGATCTGCCATTATGGGCTCTGCAAGCGCTGCCGGCGGAAGCCGTGCCCAGGAAGCCATTATAAAAGCCCTGGATTCCCCATTGCTTAATGATAATAAAATTACAGGTGCTAAAAATGTGTTGTTGTTAATCGTATCAGGTGCTGAAGAAATTACACTGGACGAGATAGGCGAAATCAATGATTATATACAAAATGAAGCAGGAAACAGTGCAAATATCATTATGGGTGTAGGTGAGGATGAATCTTTAGGTGAAGCTATCTCTGTTACTATTATTGCTACCGGGTTTAATGCTGAAGTACAGCACGAAATCGTAAATACAGAAGCGAAAAGAATCATTCATACTTTAGAAGATGAGCAAAAAATTGAACATGACCTGTCTCCAAAAACTAGTGCTCCTGTTGTTAAACCATCACCGGTAATACGAAAGGATGATATTAAAAAAGAAGAAGTAAAAGATAAAAAAGAAAATGTTATAAAACACACATTGTTTGAAGAAAAACCTGAAGTAGAATTAATTCCGACATCAGAATTTATTAAGAATCTCAATGTGGTTTATGAAGAAGTATCTGCCAAGGAAGATGATTTTATCATCATAAATACAACCGCTAAAATTAGGGATATTGAAGTAGTAGACCCCGAATTTCTTACAGCTGAAGAAGATAATCAGATCGCACTTTCATTTGATTTACCACTAAGCGAAATGGAAGAAGAAAAGGATGAAAATGTGATATTATTTGACCTTACAGAAGAAATAAAAAATTATGAGGTAAAAGATGCTATTGAAGTAGTGCCTGTTACTGAAGTCTCAGAAAATGGTGAAATAAGATATAGTCTTGATGACTATATGGAAATGGAATCTGTTCTTGATGGTGCAAAACCAAAAGAAAAAGAAACTGAAGTTATTGAAGAAGAACTCCAGTTTGAGAAGAAAGTGACCCAAGATGAGGAAGAAGTCCCTGAAGTTTATAACAGTAAGGATGATGATATTGATCCCATTAACAATTCTATTGACGAAAGTTTGAAGAAAAGGGCCAATGAAAGAAGAAAAAAATTAAAGGATTTCAATTATAAGTTCAGAAATAATCTCAATAAAATTGATGAGATTGAAAAACAACCCGCCTATAAGAGAATGGGTATTGAGTTGGAAGATAAAAAAAATGACAATGCATCAAGAATGAGTTTGGGAACTGACAGTAACGATGAAATACAGTTACGCAGCAATAATTCGTTTTTACACGATAATGTGGATTAGGTTAAATATTTATTTTTAGCCGAAGTAGGATTTGCAAGGCCCGGAACATCCCTTTTGTTTCGGGTTATTTTTTTATCTTCGCAGTCAGAATTCCATACACACCTTATACAGACAACAAAATGAGTTTACAAACAAAAATAATGGAAGAAATGAAAGCTGCTATGAAATCCAAGGACACGGTAGCTTTAGAAGCATTGAGAGCGGTAAAGTCGGCGTTGCTTTTGGCTAATACGGATTCCGGGGCAAAAGAAGAGCTTTCGGAAGAAGACGAAATTAAACTTTTACAAAGGCTGGTAAAGCAGCGTAAGGAAAGTGCAGTCATATACAAAGAGCAGGGCAGGGCAGATTTGGCAGAACCGGAACTGGCCCAGGCAGCCATTATAGAAAAATTTTTACCAGCCCAGTTATCCAATGAAGAAATAGAGAAAGTAGTAGGTGATGTTATATCGCAAACAGGTGCTGAAGGCATGAAGGATATGGGTAAGGTTATGGGTATTGTGTCTCAAAAACTGGCAGGACAGGCAGATGGAAAAACCATTTCCAATATTGTAAAAGCTAAACTGGCATAAAAATAAAATTGATTTTAGAAGCGGATCATATTTAATTAAAAATGTATTTTGTATATATTTTTTATAGCAGTAAATTTGCGTCCCTATATACAAGATTAAAGAAATAAACAAGGCCTCTTAGCTCAACTGAATAGAGCACTGGATTTCGGCTCCAGCGGTTCGGGGTTTGAATCCCTGAGAGGTCACGAATAAATAAAAAAGCAAGCAAAATCAAATAGCTTGCTTTTTTGTTTTGTGTCTTTTTTATTTTCAAAGCGGAGCTAAACGGGATCACCGAATGCTAATGAGGTAATCCCGGCGAAGCTTTGAGAGATTAACGAACACAAGTGAAGTTGATGCTAAAAAGAGCTTGCTCATTTATTTTGAGCGCAGCGTAGTTTTGTTTTTGCGAAGTCTCGGAAGGAGCTTTGAGGGATCACCGAACATACCCAAATCTTACCTGCGAGGTTTCCATAACCTCGTTGGTCTAAAAAACTCCTTTATAAACCTTGTAAGTCTAATAATTTCCGTTGTGGTTTTTCTTTTGTTGATTTTCATCCCGTATAATCGGGAGGAACTTTGAGGGATCACCGAATGTACTTGCAAGGTTTTGAAAACCTTGTAAGTATTTTATTTACAGTTTTATGACTTTCTTCACGAGCTGTTGAAAGGAGCTTTGAAGGATCATCGTGTAAAGCGAGGTAATCCTGTAGAATTATGCGTTTCAAGATCTATTACAATATTTATATTAGCCTTTAATCAATTACATAAATGACAAACTAAAGCCTAAAAACATCAATTCTATTTATTATATATTTGACATTGTCATCATGTAATGATAAATCATCTCATATAAATAAAGAAAATACCATGGATAAAAACCTTCTTCAAGAGTATAGGAGTATGCCTTTGTCACAGCGGATACATATAATTTTATTAGGAGTTAAAGATGTTCAAAAATCGTCCGACTTCTACGATTCTCTTGGCTGGGTAAAAGCTAAAGACAGCCATTCCGGATTCGTGAAGTATGACTTAGGAGGCTATGCAATTGCATTGATTTCAAAGGAAGATTTTGCTAAAGACGCCCTTTATCCATCCTCTCACAGAGAAGGGTTTCCCGGTGTTGCATTCATTTATTTGGCCAAAACTGAAAATGATGTACAAAAAATTTTAAATAAAGCTAGAGAATCCGGAGGTGAATTAGTAAAACCTGCTACGAGGACTCCTTATGGAGTAGCAGGATATTTTAGAGATCCGGATGGACATTTGTTTGAAGTTGATTTTGAAGAAAAATTTGAATTCACAAATGATTACAAACTGATAACTAAATAAGGATAAAATACAGGCTAAGCTATAGGGTTTAACTGTGTTCGTACAAGTCAACAGACATTAATATAAGAAACAAAAGAAACATTAAAGCATACATGGAAATTAAAACCCATACTATTAACAATACAAAAATTGCCGAAATCATAGCAAATGATATTGTTTTAAAAACTACAGAAGACGGATTAGATTTATTGGGGAATTTATATTACCAGGGGTATGATAAGATTATCATTCACATGAAAAATATTACACCTGATTTTCTCGACTTAAAAAACGGGATTGCAGGTGAGATACTTCAGAAATTCTCACAATATCGTGTGCCTTTGGCTATTGTAGGCGACTTTTCAAAAAACGAAAGCAAGAGTGTTAATGACTTTATTTATGAAAGTAATAAAGGGAAGCAAATAAACTTTGCGCCTTCTCTATCTGAAGCACTAAACTCTTTAACAAAATAGGTTACACCTTGTAGCTTTGTAAACACCTGTAAGTTTCAGCAATAAGTAATTAAACAGTTCCGAAAACATCCTTCGTCAAGGTTATCATAATTTTCCCTTATTTTTAACAAAAGTTGCATTTATATATCCAATATTGGGTCAATAAACGCAATTTATTACGTTTACATACTAGCTACCTCTCATTCTAAAAGCATTATGCATCATAAATTAATACTCCTTTCTCTTTTTGTATTTTCTTATAATATCTATGGTCAAGAAATAGAATCCAATTCAAAAAAACTTGAAACGTTAGATTGGAACATAATGTATTGCGGAAGAACAAAAATTGAAGAAAATAAACCTTGTACTTTATATGTTAAAAATGAAACAGACTATCCAATACAAGGATACTGGTTGAACAATTTCAATAAATTAACAAAAGTTAGATTCGGAAGAATTGAATCTCACAAGACAAAAAAGCTCAATATTAAAGCAAATGAATATTGGGTCTTTGGTGATTTAGATAACAATGCACTTGGAGTATTTCAAACAACTTCAGGAGTAAATGAAATTGTAATTGATAAGTCAAATTTTGAAAAATCAGTAAAACTACCAAAAGCCATAGAAGATAGGAGTATTCTTGGAACTCCCTCTGGTGGGGAAATTTTAAGTGAACAGGAGTCTTACGATGTGTTACATTATGACTTAAAACTTGAAATTCTCCCAAAAATCCAGTATATAAAAGGCCATAATACAATTACGGCAAAAGTTATGGAAGAGTTAAACGATTTTGTGTTTGACCTTGATTCATTACTAACTATCGAAAATGTTTATTTAAAAAAGAATAACAGAAAAATTAAATTGCCAGTAGAAACAACTGATGGTAAACATTGGTGCAAATTACCATCGGCAAGTAAAAAAGGCGAACTAATCATTGTTCACATTGAGTATAGTGGAAATCCAAGAATAGCTGCTCATGCTCCTTACAAAGGAGGGTTTTCCTGGAATAAAACATCAGACTGCCAACCTTGGATTGCGACGTCCTGTCAAATTGATGGAGCTGATGTTTGGTTGCCTTGCAAAGACTATCAATGGGACAAACCAGATTCAGTAAATCTATCTTTTACTGTTCCGAAGGGATTAAAAGCCATATCCAATGGAACACTAACAAATAAAATAGAAAATAAGAATAAAACTACCACTTATAACTGGAAAGTAGAAAACCCTATAAGCAATTACAATATAGCCCTAAATATAGCACCTTACGTTTATATCCCAGACACTTACGTTAGTGTTACAAATGATAGTTTAGATTTGGGATATTGGGTTTTGCCTGAAAATATTGAGAAAGCCAAAGAATTTTATGGATACAGCAAGAAATATCTTGGATTCTTAGAATTACATCTTGGGCCATATCCATTTCGAAAAGAAAAGTTAGGCATAGTCGAAGTTCCTTTTGTTGGCATGGAACATCAAACTATTATTGCTTATGGCCCAAATTATTTTACAAAATACCCTGAATATAATTCAACTCTTTTCCATGAAATAGGTCACGAATGGTTCGGTAATATGGTGACTGCTGTCGACTGGAAAGATTATTGGATTCAAGAATCTCTAATAGGTTATATGGAAGCATTATATGAAGAATCATTAAAAGGACGACAAGGCTACAAAGAGAAAATTAAATCATTTGACTGGAAACTTTTAAATAAAGTTCCTTTAGCGCCTGATACAATCGTAAATTCAAGACAGATTTATAGTGGAGATTCATATAAAAAAGGAGCATATCTTCTTCATACTTTACGTTATCTAATAGGTAAAGAAAATCTTCTTAAGGTTCTTCGATTAATGGCTTATCCAGATATAAATTTAGAATTAATAAATAATGGAGAACAATTCCGATTTACTAATACAGATGAATTTTTTAGCATAGTTGAAAAAGTAAGTGGACAAGATTTAGATTGGTTTAAAGACATTTATTTTAAAAATGCAACACTCCCAGAACTATCAATTATTGAGAATAAAGAAGGTGTATTATTAAAATGGGTTGTAAAGAAAAATGTGGATTTCCCAATGCCCTTAGAAATAAAAACTAAAGATGGCGTTTCAAAAATTCACTTTAAAGATGGATTAGCACAATTAAATTTTGGAATAAAAGATATTATTGAAATAGACCCTAACAAATGGATTTTATTTGCACGAACAGATAAAAACGAGAGGTAACACGTAATAAAAGCAATAGCGGGGAAATTGCTTTATCAAAAAATTGGGCATTTTTATCCATCAAAACCTTATTCTCATTTCCTTTTGGGTAAATTAGTCAATAGAATAAGGTTTTGGCTAAGGTAGTTGCTAAACGGAAAGGTTCGTGTTTTTCTATCCGCTACTGCGTTTATACTTGACCTTTGTAAAACATTTGAATGAACCCAAAAAAATACCATAGGATAGTAAACGTACCCCTTGAAGAGGAGGATGACATGCAAATTATTGTTGGAGGGATTATTATTTTGATTTTATTAATAGTTGTTAATGTTATCAATATTGAATTTGTGTTTAATTTCATCATTCAAATAATTCTCTTTTTATTTTCCGCAGCTTGGGCTGCTCATCGAGCTGAAATTTTAAATCGAAATAAATTTCTTTGGGGAATTTTTGGCTTTCTTTTTGCTCCAATTACTTTAGTTCTTCTTGGTCTAATGAGAACTAAAATCGAAATTAAACCAATCAAAAAAACAATAAATGAGTTTCGAAGAGAATATGAAGTAAAAGTCTCAAATATTGAAAATGTGGAAAGTGATGGAATAAAATTGAAACTAAAACTTTACCACGAATACTCAATTCAACTAAAAATAAATATTATAAGCAAACTAACTGAATTGGATATTCACCCTAAGTCTGATTCTTTAACAGAAGTCCCTGTACCTAGCAACTTTGTAATTTGGATTGGTGGAATTATTACTTCTTTGTTTACTAAGAAAAACACCAGTCAAATAAAAAATGATGAATATGATAAACTAACTAAAGCTCGGGTAGGCTATCTGTTTAATCTGGCAGTGTTAATATCAGTTATAATAATTTTGATATATATAATCTAGGAATTCATCATTCTGAATTACCTAAAGTGAGTTTTAAAATCACCCCTATCTGCTATAAGAGTTAAAAATTTAGAAATAAAAGTCAAAAATTAAGGGTCAGAAGTTATAGGTTTATAGTTTAAAATTTCAGAACCGGTAATTATGGAAATTGGTCAAGCACTCAAGGTATTTGAAGATTATAATCTCTGGGTGTTAATTATTGGTCTGGCCTTGCTTATAATCACTACTTCTCCTCGTTTATTAGCAGGTAATTCTTTTTCTATGCCAATGGTGTTATTGGTAATTGGGTATGTTGTCATTGCATTACCTCTGGGATTGGAAGCACCAGACATGAGAGGACACAGCACTTATACTGAACACATTACCGAACTGGGGGTCATTATAGCACTTATGGGTGCAGGTTTAAAAATTGATCGCCCTTTTAGCTTAAAAGGGTGGAGTAGTACATGGCGATTGCTTGGTATAACCATGATCTTAACCATAGGACTTTCTGTATTGATAGGGTGGTGGATTGCCGCTTTTGTGCCTGCAACAGCGATGCTTCTGGTTGCAGTAATAGCCCCGACAGATCCCGTACTGGCTGAGGATGTTGAAGTGGGTGCGCCGGGTGAAGGTGTTGAGGATAAGAAAACAGTGGGACATGATCTCACCGAAAAAGAAGAAGAGGATGAAGTTCGTTTTTCCCTTACTTCAGAAGCCGGACTTAATGATGGTTTAGCCTTTCCGTTTACCCATATGGCCATTGCTATGGTTATAGCCGGTGCACATCCGGAAAACTGGATTGAAACCTGGTTTTTGATTCATGTTCTTTATGAATTAATAGTGGCAATAATTATAGGTTTAGGACTTGGATATTTGCTTTCTGTTGTACTTATGGCAATGCCGTCTAAAACCACATTGGCTAAATCAATTATTGGCTTAGGTGCCCTGGCTGCAACCCTGGTCATCTATGGAGTTACAGAATACTTTGGGGGATATGGCTTTATTGCCACATTTGCCGGAGCCATAATGATCCGAAGGTATAAGCCCGATCATCCTTATCATCAGGATATGCACATATTTATAGAAAAATCGCAGCGGATATTTACAGCAGTTATTTTAATTGCATTGGGTGCTGCCATTGCAGACGGATTGCTGGATCCACTTAATTGGGCACTAATTCTTAGCGCGGTTCTTATTGGTTTTTGTGGTTCGTCCTCTAACAGGAATTATAGGCCTAATAGGTTTCAAAAAAGCTCCCTGGCGTGAACGTTTAGCTATTAGTTTTTTAGGAATAAGGGGAATAGGGTCTATTTATTATCTTATCTATGCTTTGAATAGGGAAAATTTTTCTGATACAGATGAATTATGGGCTTTGGTAGCCCTGGTAATTATATTATCTGCATTTGTACATGGCATTACCGCCACTCCAATTATTCAAAAACTGGATAAAATGCGGGAAAATACTTGATTGGGTTCACTTTCTAGCCTCTAGAAACCCACACCCGTCACTTAACCACCATCCTTTATTCTGAATTTTTCCTTATTTTTAATAAAAGTTGTGTTTATCGAGTATCGGAACTTTTTAAATTAATACATTCTATGAATTATCAAATCAATGCATCATCTATTTCCAATCAGGACGCCGTTATCCATATTAAACAATCCGAAATAGATTTTGGTACAACAGAACCAACAGCTGATAAATTACCAAATCCGGCCGAATTATTCCTCGGTGCTTTTGCTGCTTGTATGCTCAAAAATTTGGAGCGTTTTTCGGTTATGATGAAGTTTACATATACAAAGGCCAAGCTCGCGGTAAGTGCAACACGTCTTGAAAATCCTCCAAGAATGGATACTATCAATTACAAATTAACCATTTACAGTAATGATATTAAACTAAACACATCCTTACTACAAAAAAACATCGAAAAGTTTGGCACTATTTACAATACTGTAAAATTGTCTTGTTCAATTTCGGGTACTATAATAATGGCAGAGGATATTTGATTTTTCCCTTATTTTTAACAAATGTTGAGCATATACTAGTTATCCATATTTTAATAAATGAAGAGTTTAACCAGAAGAAAATTTATAAGAAGAGGAATATTAGCCTCAATTGGATTACTTCTTTTAGATTCTTTTTGGTTCGAGAAATATGTTATTGATTGGAATTATTTTGATACTTCAAAATCAGATAATAACAAAATAAAAATCATTCAGATTTCGGATTTACATTTTGATCGATTAAGATACTTTCACAAATCAATTGCAAAAAAAATTAACACAATTAAACCTGATTTATTATTCATTACTGGAGACTCTGTTGACAAAACGGAAAAAATAAACTCATTGAATGAATTCCTTGAACTAATTGATAACTCTATTCAGAAGTATGCAATAACAGGAAATTGGGAGTATTGGGGAAATGTAAATCTAACAAAACTTAAAAGTGTTTTTTCGAAAAATAATTGTGAGCTATTAATAAACGAGAACAGAACAACCGTAATACAAAATCGAGAAATATCAATAATCGGAATTGATGATTTTATTGGAGGAAATGCTGATTTTGGAAAAGCAATAGAAGGATTAAAACCATCCGAAACTACAATTGTTTTATCTCATTGTCCGGAACATAGGGATTTAATCATAAAACAAAAAGGTGATTTAAATATTGATTTAGTCCTATCAGGACATACTCACGGAGGACAAATTACATTTTTAGGAATTGTTCCTTTCAAACCTCAAGGGAGCGGAAAATATTTAAAAGGGTGATATAAAGAATCTGAACCTAAAATGTATGTTTCAAAAGGAATAGGAACAAGTATTTTACCAATTCGATTTGGAGCAAGAGCCGAGGTGGTTCAAATGGAAGTATAAAAAATTATGGGTTGTAGTTAAACACCCACTCCGTAAAATTATTTCAGAAAACAGATCCACTTATTGAAATATAGAATAAAAAGTTAAATTTTTAAATAGCTATAAACAAGTATGTATCTTTAAAATTTTAACAACTAATCCAATCATTATTATGTTTTACACACGTATTAAACTGGCTAAATCAGCCATGTTGACTTTCTTATTCGTTTTTTCTGCGTCAGTATTTGCGCAAGATGGAACAATTTACCCGCTTGAAACTCCTGAAGAGCCGAATGCCATTTTGCTCAACACCGGGGGTGTCGATAACCAGCCTGCTTCCGAGACCTGGTTCCGCCAGTGGGGTGATCCGATGGCACGGAACATCACCACTGCAACTCTTACACCTTTTTTACCCGAACCTGATAAGGCGAACGGCACAGCCGTAATAGTAACACCAGGAGGTGGTTTCAGGTGGCTTTCGTTAGGCAATGAGGGCTGGGAAGTAGCAGAGGCACTTGCAAAGCAGGGAATCGCTGCATTTGTGCTTAAGTACAGGCTTTTCCCGACTCCGGAGTCGCTTGACGACTTTACAACTTCAATGACTGCACCTCCTCCTGCTCCTCCGGCAGAGTCTTCAGATGATTCCAAAGAAACAGCACCACCACCGCGTCCGAGTTGGGATCTTTCAAACCAGCTTGAGGATGCCGAGGCAGCATACGCTATGATCGTTAAACGAGCTAAAGAATGGGGCGTTAATACTGACAGAATAGGTATGATTGGCTTTTCGGCCGGTGCCGGACTCACAATGCATTCAACGCTCAACTCCAAAACCATGAAACTTGCCTTTATCGGCCCGATTTATGGCGGTATGAACGCTGTAGAGGTGCCAAAGGATGCTCCTCCAATGTTTAATGTTATTGCCACTGATGATTTTCTTTTCAATGGAGGATTTGGCGTGATCGAATCATGGCACAAAGCAGGCATACCTGTAGAGTTTCACCTTTACCAGAACGGCGGACATGGTTTCGGACTCGGGAATCCCGATCGTACGAGTAATCGCTGGTTTGATGCTTTTATATACTGGTTGGAAGTTAACAAATTCATCCCTCCTAAAACTGCAGAGTAATTATCAGCTTTCATAACAATTAACAAATTGCTTAAATCAGCTATTTTCTTAAATAGCTGATTTAACTTTGTTAAAGAGAATTTGAAAATCACGGCATTGCATAATCAATCATAAATTTTGACTTCTATACGCTCTCTATTTATCGACAGATACACAATTCCATTCCTGGATACTTCAGGAAAATAATTAAACTTTGTAAACTTCCATCCCTTCTGCCTAACTTGCCATACTGTAGCAACTATAATATAATAATAAGGCAAGAAGACATTAAAATTAATGGCAATAATGGTGCAGAACTGACAGCAACAATTTTTGTTCCTGAAAGTATGAAAGGAGCTATCATGATTGGGCCGGCAACAGGTATTAAAAGACAGTTTTACTTTAATTTATGTAAATTTCTTGCCGAAAATGACTATGCTGTTATAACGCAAACTTGAAGATAATGAATTAATAGACTGGGCACTTTTTAAATCAATTGAGAGAGTTAAAAAGCAAAAGAAATAAACTCGCTTTAGCAACATATCAAAAACAATAAGTGCTTTGTTGATCGAAGAAAGGATTTACAAAAGTTGAATAGTTAAATAATATGAGGAAAATAATTGCAGCATTAAATATGACCCTTGATGGAATTTGTGATCATACAGCAGGAATTCCTGACAAAGAAATACATCAGCATTATACAGAATTATTAGGACGGGGAGACGCAATTTTATACGGCAGAACAACGTATCAACTTATGGAATTCTGGCGAACGTTTTTAGAAAATCCTTCCGAAGAAAAATCAATGAATGACTTTGCCATGGCTATTGACAAAATTCCAAAAATTGTTTTCTCTCATACGCTTAAAAATGTAGATTGGAAAAGTGCAACCATAGCGAAACGTGACTTAAAAGATGAAGTTTTAGAACTCAGGCAATCCCGTCCCGCGTCAAGCGGGAGTGGGAGTAAAGATATTTTAGTTGGTAGTCGCAGTTTAATTATACAACTAATGAAACTTAACTTAATTGACGAATTTCAACTTTGCATATATCCAATGGTGGAAGGAAACGGTTTGTCATTATTTGAAGGCATAAACGACAGAATAATTTTCAAACTTGTTAATACTAAAACCTTTAATGGTGGAGCTGTAATCCTGTACTATCACCCAAAAAAGGAATGATAAAGAAAAAAACGAACCGTCAACAATCGTTATAAGTAACTGCTAATTCTCACTTACTTCTGAAAATTGTTTACCCAGTTCGCTACGCCACAAAATAAACAAAACAATTATTGCTTTTTTCCTTTACTTGCCCGTGCAATATCAACATCATTTGCTACTTCATCCCGAATAAGTGCCCAATGAAAAAGATTATTACTATTAGCATCAAAAGAGTTGTGGTTATAATGTGTAAGAGGCATGTCTTTATAAATCGGACGTGTTATTTTAATGACCTCATCCCAATATTCTAAAGCTTTTTGTAAATGGTCTATCGCTTTTTTCTTGTTGTCCTCATCTCCGGATAAACGGTAGGTTTGCAATGCGATGGCACCCTTCAGTTTTTCAGCCAGGTGAAGCCCCAGGTTTGCCCATGTTTTTACATCGGCTACTTCATACATTAAAGATGCATTATTGCTGACATTAATATTTTCAACAAGTCGTAATGCTCCCAGGTTATCACGTTCTAACATTTTTATTAGAACAGGAGGGGTTATGCTGTCATTCGTATACGAGCCCCCATCTAAAATGGTTTTTACATAATCACCCACAGAAACATACTCCGAAGCCATTGTTGGTTGTTCTATGAGTTTATCTACAGAAATATAGCTGGTAGTGTCTCCTTGTAGTGCAAGAAACCCTTCACTGTACAGTGTAAAGTCCCATTTGGAGTCATAAAGTGACGCTAAACGTAATTGTGTAGATGATGCCAGTTCGAATGCCTTTAGCAAACGGTCACCTCCGGGTCCATATCGCCTGTTAAATTCGGCCTGAAATACTTCATCAGGGGTATTCGGGTTATAAAGTAACCGGCCCCAAAGCTTGTAAAACAACCATTGTCGCTCAAAAGCCCATTTCCAGTCTACCGGCTCATCTGTAGCCGTAAAATAGTCTAAGGCAGGGATATACGTTTCGGAGCCTGTAAAATAGCCTCCTACATACTCCTGAGCGCCATTAAGTGCAATATGCTCGCGGATAAAACCGGGAACACCCCATCGCAATGCGAAAAAATCTTCGTTCCTGGCTTGCCAAACGATCTTGTAATTTTTTGGTTGAGGTACAAAATAGGTGTCGCCCAGTTTGCCGCCATGCACTTTTTCCAGTTTTGGTGTAGAATGTGCGTGCGACCAGTTAAATTTCATCTCCACCCAAATAGGGCCCTCAAATTTATCCTCCAGGTGCTCCATAGCCTCCCGTGTAACCACCTCCACATTTTTGCTCACACCCGGGTCTGATGACAATCCGGATGAGAATGGTACCCGGTGTATAAGCTTAACCGGTTCCTTACGGTCGGCTTCCAGCATTCCGGCAATCAGTACCTCATCCATCCATTTTTGTCGTTCTAAAGGTGTCATTCCCCCCATACCTTCTCCATGGGAAATTCCAACACCATCCAAATTAGGGTATTCTTCCAGTACTTGTTTCACACTTTCACGCAAGTATTTTTTAACAATTTGAGAGGTATCACCAGGTACATAGTAGTGTGGATAATAATTTACCTTTGCGGCATCATAATTTTCTGCAAATTCTTTACTTACAAAAATACTCCAATGCACTATATACGTATCGAGCGCACGTTCTTTTGCCATTCTGAATATTTCCTGGTATAGATGCTGCCACTCAGCAAATTCTTCATCAGACCACGGACTCGCTTTTGGAAAATTTTTTGGCTGTACCATAAATGTATAGGGGTGCATGTTCCATAAGCTCACTACATTAAACCGGTTACGGACCATCATATCCAAAAAAGCTTCCCAGTATTTTAAATCTTTAGCGGTTTCTAAATGTTGGTCCAACGCCGAACTGGGCCGGTAGGTCTCCCATGGCAGGTTGTATTTAATACCGCGGAATTCGAGGTTCGGCATTTCTTTTACTTTTTTAATTTTGCTGAGGGAAGCACCATTTTCTAAAGTCTCTGCCAATGCCAGCGTTCCGTAAATTAACCCACGGTTGTCACCACCCTGTACGGTAATTATTTTTCCTTTTGGTAAAATAGCAAAAGCTTCAGGGCCTAGCTTTTTTTTGTTCAATTCCAGTTGAATCGTATAATCAGGATCTGTACGGCCGGCACTTAATTCATATCCTTTATGCTCCAATGTTTTTATCAATGTACGGGCGGCATATGCAGCCTGTATATTCTCCTTGTCATATTGAACGGCTACTTTTTGTGCCCGTAAAGCCTGTGTTGTGGTAAAACAAAAAATGAATACGGTTAAAATTAACTTATTTATATTTAGCATTTTAAATAAATTTTGAGGTGA
Source organism: uncultured Flavobacteriaceae bacterium (assembly GCA_937901915.1). Lineage (GTDB taxonomy): Bacteria > Bacteroidota > Bacteroidia > Flavobacteriales > Flavobacteriaceae > Abyssalbus. Next base: position 30,620 of record CALGUD010000147.1, on the reverse strand, counting down.
CTCATTGAATTTTATACGCTATAGAAAGTGAATAATTTACTCAAATATGAAAACTTCCGGTAAACAATAGGTATAAATATATGTTAAACAATTTTGATTTCCGGCCACTCACATTGAAACAAACACATAATTCCGCACCTGAACTTTAGGGAAAACACCCAACATCTGGCACCTCACCCCAATTCATAATTCTGAATTCTTCATTCTTAATTGGACTTTACGGTTTCCCTTTAAACTTATTGTAAATTTTTACTTACTTTTAACAAAAGTCGCGTTTATCTGACCAGTATTGGGTAAATAAACGCAGTTAAAAGGAAAAGAAAAAGTAAATTTTATGTATAAATAAGAGGCACATGAAATGTTGGCTTCTTATTTAAACATTGTTGCTAAAAGTAATGAATCAAAATGGAGGTATAAAGTAATACCCAAAGAGCAGTTTGAAAAGAACTTAAAAAGAAATTACAAAATTGATAAAATCTGAATGTCGTTTGCTTAGTTCTAATAGAGCTTTCTTATTATCCTCGGAATTAGACAAACCACAACCTAAATTTAAATGAGATACATATTTTTTAATATCATGGTTATTGTTTAATAGTAACTTAATATAAGACGTTGAATTATCTTCTGAATATTGTTTTTTGATACCAGTTATGGCATCATCATAAACTTTATTCATTTCAGATAAATATTTAGAAAGTTCTTCGGACATAACAATTGAAAATTTAGATTACAAATAACATAGAAAAAAATAATTATAAACCAACATACACAAACACGTTGTCATTAATTACTAAAAAAACAACCAAACTTAATAAAAAATTATGTTTTTATCCATAATCGGAATAGTAATCGGCTGGTTCGTAGCGGGATTCTTAATAAATTTATTAGTTTATGGTGGAAAACCACAACATGAAATGGGCAAATCTTCAACAGCAAAAATACTTCATATGATAATTAATATTCTAACATTAATAGCCCTAATAAGTATAATCTTTAGATAAATGGAAATTATGATTGGAAAATTTTTCTTAAAAAATGGACCTGGGTCACCAGGAAATACTGCAAAAACACTAATTGAACATTTTAACAGACGAAACCAAACTCTAATGGCGACAGAACCAGGCGAAGTTTATGCTGATATTTTAGCAGACAGAATGCTAGTATCGCAGGGGACTGGTCAAAGTTATTATAACAAAATGTACGATTTAGATAAAATAATGGACTTTCTTGAAAACGATATTAGCACATTTACTTTTTTAGTGATGTTTAGCGAATCTCAAAATTTCAGAGATGGTGTGAGACCCGATAGATTTGGCGATTCTCAATTCAAATTAGTTACCGAAGTTATATTTGAAGTTTGTAAAAAGCGAAGTGGTTTATGCACATTAAATCTAACAGACTTTAGAGTTAAGGCAGACAAGGTTTGTAGATTACACATGTATCATTTTTAAGTTAAAAAAATCTTTAAAAACTAAATATAGAAAAAATGGGCTTGTTCAATATATTCAAATCTCCTGAAAAAAAACAGTTAGACAAATATTTAAGAGACATTCAGTCTAAGGCATTTCCAAATGGGAAATCACAAATGGAGCATGAAGTTAAACAAGTTTCCGCTTTGCTACTTTTCAAATTTTCCGCATCTGAAATAAAGGAACTATATCTTCACGCTACAACGATGTATTTTATACATGACAAAGATGAACAAAAGATTATTTCCAGCTTAAAAGCACATTCAGATAAAATTTCAACAAACAATGCTTCAGCAATCTTTCAATTTTTACATGAAAAATTCACTTCTAAACGTGAAAATTTAAAAAAAGGCACAATGAATTTTTCAGATTCTGAAAGGTTATTTCTAGTATGCAAAGGGGCTTTAATTGAATTGCAAAACAATTATAAAAACTTGTCAAATTATGGAAAATTTGAAACAATATTACTTGGAGCATTTATAGCCTTAAATACATACAAAAATAAATATCCCGGAGACAATTCGGCTGTGGAACAGTCTCTAATAAGTCAGATACTAAAGCAAGGAGCTAATTACATTCCAGAATTGTCAAACCACAAATTGTTAGAAATACTTGTTGAACGATTTGAATATTATCTTTCAGAAATTGAAAATATTTATTTACTCAACGATTCTAATCTAGGGAAGATTATTTTCTACTTGTATCTATCTGATTTGTCCTTTGAAAAACAAATAGAATTTAAAGTTGGAAATGGAGAAGATTTCAAAGCTGCATTAAAGCAGACAATTGCATGGATTGACGATAATGTAAAAAAAATATAAAGTAATTAGCTAATATTTCAAAGATAAAAGGAGGTTAAATTTAGGACTATAAAGTAAAACGAATAGAAATGTGCTCACCCCGATCCGCAAACTTCTTCTGACTTTTCGGAAAAATTAAAAATTTGAATTTCTTTTTCGGGTTGGATTCAGTTTTTCTTTAAAATAGACAATCTCATCTTTCAATTTTTTATTGGCGTTATTCAATAGTTCGTTTTGATGCTTCAGGATGCTTAATAGATCACTCATAATATTGATATTTTCCTGTTGTACGGATATAATTTGTTCTAAATCGGCTTTGGTATATCTTTTGCTCATAATGTAATATCATTAAGGTTTCTTTAGAATTTCTAAACAAATCTATTGATAATCTATTAAAATTCAAAATAAAACTTTAGATATTCTATATTTTTCTTTACAAGAGTTAAATTTATCGCTACAAATTCAAAATATTTATGACTTCTTTAGGACTGTATCTTACTAAAAAATCCGTGAACAAGGCAATGGTTTCAAGACGAACAGGAATCAGTCAGGCAAGATTGTCTCAATTAAGCTCAAATAAATCAACCAAACTTCGGGCGGATGAATTGTATTTAATTGCTTTAGCGATAGACATTGACCCGGGAGAAATGTTCAAGGAAATTTTTAAGGATTTGAAATTAGAAGAAGAAAAGTAATTAATACCGTTTAATCTCACCCACAAACCCCCACAACTAGCATCCAACACACGTTATCTAGCGTATTATAAATTTTTCCTTACTTTTAACAAAACTTGAGTTTATATACGAGTGTTGGCTACCCATATGTTGAGACATGCAATAAATGAAAACTGAGACTATAAATAATACAATTTTAAGATATCTGAGACATATCGGTGATTCAACCTGGATTATTGATGAAGCATATAAATTATATCTCGTTAGTAACAAAATTAAAAATTATGAATAAAATTATATTTAGCATATTACTTGGTCTCTTACTTGTAACAAATAAGGCTATTTCTCAGGTTAATCAGACAGAAAACAATTTTGATCTGGAACAATCAAAAAAAATACTTAAGAAAGAAATAAATAAAATTTTAAAGGAGACTGGTATACCCTCTGTTTCTCTGTCGTTGATTAAAAGCGATGTCATTATTTGGTCAGAGGCTTTTGGCTATACGAATGTAAAGAAAAAAATTCCAGCAACCAGTTCTACTATATATAGTACTGGTTCAAATTTCAAATTCGTCACAGCAACAGCAATAATGCAATTGGCTGAAGCTGGTAAATTGGATATTGATGATCCTATCAACAACTATTTAGGAGAATCAGCCATTGATGATCTTTCGAGCAATGGAACACCGGTAACTTTTCGTCATTTATTAAGTCACCACTCAGGTTTAAAGGGTGCTATTGAGATTATTCCTGTATGGGAAAGAAAGCTTCCTAAAACATTAGAAAGTATTGCTTCAGAGATAAGTGCTGAAGAACCACCAGGAATGAATTTTAAGTACTGTAATCATTGTTACGCACTTGCTGGTCTTGCAGTTGAAAAAATCTCAGGACAATCCTTTCAGGAATACATAGTAAAGAATATTCTAGTACCACTTCAAATTGAGTCTAAAGGTCCAGTAATTCCGACACCAAGTATGGTGGAGGAATTAGCTTTACCATACTCTTTAAAAGATAATCAATCTGTTCCTGAATATCAATCCCGCTTTGATGTTTTTCCCGCAGGAGATATTTATTTAACTGGGCGAGAGATGGCAAATTTCCTTATAGCACAGCTAAATGAGGGATCATTTAATGGTCAATCTATCTTGAACAAGTCGTCCATAATGGAAATGCAAAAACCACAATTTGAAAGTAATTATGGTCTTGGCACAGGAGTAATTAAAATTGAAAACAAAAAGTTTTTGCAGCATACAGGTGGAGTGCCTGGATTTTCTACTTTTTTCAAAATAGAACCAGCCTCAAAAACTGGTGTCTATATTGCCTCAAATGCAGGTGGTGTCCAAAGTATTCTTGGTGAAATTGGAAATCTATCCCTGAAATTATTAAAGGGTGAAACCGAAATGGATTCATTACCCTCATTTGCCAAAAAGGAATTTGAAGAAATACCTTTAACCGAAGAGGTTCTGAAAAAATATACAGGAAAGTACCAATTATCTCCAGAATTCCTTATTACTGTAACACAAGAAGGTTCACATCTGTATGGAGAAGCTACAGGACAAGGAAAATTCGAATTATTTCCCTATGAAGAAGATAAATTTTTCCTTAAAGTAGTTTATGCCCAAGTAAAATTCAACACAGAAAATGGAGTTGTAAATGGCCTTACTTTATTTCAAAATGGAAAAACCGATGGAAAAAAGATTGAATAAAACGAGAAATAACAATTATAAGTAGAATTGTAAACGACTACTATATGAACAGTTGTAACATTAATATAGTCCAATGAAGTTTTATGAACTGGAATTCCAGAAAATTATAAAGGATTTTAAATCTGATTTAAAAGGGCTAAATGTGAGTTTTTCCATTCTTGGTTCAGCTTTAATGGAAAGTAAATTTTTACTTGTAGGAAATAATTGGGGCGGGGATGAAAATCAAAAATCTCAAAGCTCAATGCCATTAGTGAATGATATTTTAGTAGAACCTAACAACCCAACCTATCGCGGCTACCTGGACTTTTTTACTGATATTTTTGATGGAAATAAAACACTGGCAGTACAATTCCTGCATGGAGTAGTTTACACAAATGGGAATTTTATCCGTACACCAAATGAAAGTTCTAAATATGACGAAAATCTCCAGAAAGGTAGAAATCTTAGTAAGAAATACTTGCAGGAAATAATTGAAATTGTAAAACCTTCAACTATTATATGTTTCGGAAACAGTGAACATTCAGCAACGAGTGCCATTATAAATTCGCTACAAGAAAATGAGGATATTCCATTTTGGAAATTGGGGTCAGGTAAAATCTTCCAAACAACAAACAATTGGAACACCTATCAGTTCAAAATTGAATCAAAGGGAAAACGACTTGGTATTTATAGTTTTCCACATACTAGCAGATACAGTAGTTGGAAGAAAGAAATTTCAGAAAACGAAAATTTCAAATCGCTTAGGCAAAGGATTAATAACTGTTTATAATAAACACACAATTCCACACCCAAAATTCCGGGAAAACAATTAAACAGCAAACACCCGTCACCCAACCCCAATTCATCATTCTGAATTCTTCATTCATAATTATAAAAATTCCCTTCCGGGAAAATCAAACATATTATTTAACTTTGCGCCTCATAAAAATTCCGGTTGTGCATTAGGAGAAATAAGCGCATTAAAGGACGTTTATATAAGTTCTATGTCATAAAAAGAAACGAAAAAGTGAAATTAAAACGAAGAAGAAAATTAGTAACGTACTTAAATATTTTAGACCAACCTGTGCGGTTCAACCCTTTCGTTTTCAGTCGGAGTTTTTTGTTATGGGCTTTTCTCGGATTAGTAGGTGGAATAATAGCCGGAGTTTATTGGATTGGACTTGAGTTTCTAACTCACCAATTAACCTTTTTTAGTGGTTGGCAAGTAATTCCAGTAATGGCAACTTGCGGACTTTTAGCAGGCTTGATAATTCACCTTATTGGAGACCCGGGAGAAATACATTTAATTGTCAATAATATCCGTTTTAATAAGGGAAAACTTGACCCAAAAAACAACCCTTCAATGGTACTTTCCTCTTTATTATGTGTGGCATCAGGTGGAAGTCTCGGGCCGGAAGCTCCATTAGTACAAGTAACAGGTTCTACAGGTACCTGGATAGGAAAATTATTCCGGCTTAAAGGAGAGGAATTAAGGTCATTAAGTATTGCAGGGATGGCTTCAGGCTTTACAGCTTTATTTGGAGCTCCACTGGGTGGTAGCTTGTTTTCATTAGAAATACTTCATCATAAACACGCAGTTGAGTATTACAAAGCAATTATTCCTGCATTTGTAGCAAGTTGCTTTAGCTATTTGGTTTTTGCGTTAATCATTCATTTAGGACTCGGGCCCATATGGGATTTATCTGCATATGAATATTCAGGGATTTTTGATTTTGGTTATGCAGTTCTATTCGCAATAATCGGAGCTGCTTTTGGGTGGGGTTTTATTTTTTGCACCAAATTTTTCAAATCGGTTTTCGAGAAAAGGCCAATACCCATTTATATCAAAACGCTAATTGGAGGAGTTCTACTTGGTGTCATTGCATTCTATTTTCCAATAACCCGATATTTTGGGCATCATGAAATTAACGAATTATTATCAGGGAATTTTTCCCTGGGTTTATTGTTTGCAATTTTGATTTTTAAAATTATTGCTATTTCAATAACCGTGACATCGGGTTGGAGAGGAGGATTCATTATTCCTTTGTTTTTCGTAGGAGCAACATTAGGACTGATAATTCATCAATTATTTCCAACAGTAAATTTAACATTAGCAATTGTTAGCTGTATGGCGGCTATCAATGCTTGTGTTACCCGAACACCCATGAGTACAACAATTTTATTGGCAACTTTAACAGGTTTCGGGCATTTTATTCCAATTCTTTTTGCGAGTTTGACAGGATATTTTTTAGCTCCTAGAATACCTTTTATAGGTTCACAAATGGAGAGAGAATGAAATATGGCATGAGCGTTGTGTAAGTTTAAAGTCAGAATTGCTAAATTGATTTAAATGGAACATCCACAATAAGACAAGATTCCCCCTGCTCCTTAAAGTTTGACTCAATCGAATCTTCGATTTCCTGATTTTTCGGAAAAATAATAAAAGATTATAATGTTCATTTTTGTCTTGACACAAAAACGAACCAAAAAAGTCAAGAAGGTTTTGAGGAAATTTTTGCTCGTTGTACTCGCAAAACCGCTGCTCAGCCTTATCGCTTCATGCTCTTTTTCACCTGCGGTGAAACGCACTTCCGCTTGGTTGACAGCTATTTCTGAAAAACCTTCGGATTCTACATTCTCAGCTTTATCCTTTTATTCATCCATCTGGATTTATCATTCTTAATTATTTATTACTTTTAGCAAAGCTTCGTTTATCCATCAATATTGGGGGAATAAATGCAATTAATTAAATTTATATATAGTTGTAGCACATATGAGAAAAACATTATCAATCATATTAACAATCCTATTTTTTCAAGTTAGTTTTGGACAAAATATCACTCATTTCACCAAAGAAAACTCTGAATTGACCGATGATAAGATTTGGGGAATTGCAGTTGATACGTCTGGAAATAAATGGATTGGAACTGGAGAGTCTGGGTTGCTTAAATTTGATGGTGAAAAAGTAACAACTTTTGACATCAACAATTCAGTTATTAAAGGGAAATTTATATCACCAATTTTCATCGATTCGAAAAATAATATTTGGGTTTCTTTTTCCCAGCCAGATGGATTAGCAAGATTTGACGGAAATGATTGGACAACATATTCCACAGACGAAATCAAATTATCCAAGATTTCAATTATTGACATAACAGAAGATGAAAACGGAATAATCTATTTTGGAAGTTCAAATGGTTTGACTTCTTTTAACGGAATTGAATGGAATATGATCAAACTTCCAAAAAGTGTTACGATAAGGGCATTAGCAGTTAAAGACGATAAAGAAATTTATGTTGGACATAATAACGGACTTCTAATTTATAAAAACTCAAAATGGAAATCGTTAACAACCGAAAATTCTGAATTGCAACAATATGTTCGTGTTTTAAGATTGTATGAGAATGAACTTTATATTGGTTATGGAGGGAATATAACTGGTGGATATTCAATTCTAAAAAATGATAAATGGAATCACATAAATAAAGACAATTCCGATTTATCAAATAATATGGTTAGAGATATTGAAGTGGATGACAATGGTAATTATTGGATGGCAACAAACGATGGACTCAATATTGTAACTAAGGACAAAATACAATCCTTGTTTTTCCAACAAAGAGGTAATGCGATTTTAGACATTGCAATAGAAAACGATATTGCGTGGATTGCAACTCATTTCGGATTATTCAAAATAGAGATATAAATATCTTCCACACCGCGTATTTATTTGCTACTGATTTCCTTGCTCCGCAAAGTTTGACTCCGTCGAATCTTCGATTTCATTACTTTACTGAAAAAATTCAAAAAAATAACACCTTCTTCCCAGTAGTTAATGATATGCTAAACTTTTAAGAGAATAGCACATTTTGTTTAAATTCGCCATTAACCAATAAGTGTACAATCAACAATTATTTTTGTTTACAAAAAAATCTACAACCATGATTAAAAATTCCTCTATTTGCCGTTGGCTACTTAACGTTTTATGCATTTTATTTACATGCCAGATATTTGCTCAACTTAAGATTAATGAAAAAGAATATTTTGAAACCCAAGGCCTTAATGTACTGGTTTTTAGTAACGAGTACAATGGATTCTTTTTTGATGAGAAAAATGCAGGTATCGAACTGATCCATCACGGAATGAGAAGCAGTACCGGTGGCGCTATAAGGTTGCAAAATACCCCCGAACAATGGGACCTGGTGCCTTCACTGGTAGAACGTAAGGTGGACCGTGCTTCGAACACGATTGAAGCAACCATCAGATATGAACAACTTGATTTTACATCAAAAATCATAGTCAAAGCAGAAGGAAAAGGGGTAAATATTTCCGTCCATCTGGATAAACCCCTTCCTGAAAACCTTGAAGGAAAGGCCGGGTTTAATTTAGAATTCCTGCCGGCTGCTTATTTTGAAAAAACGTACCTCGTAAATGGTAATCCCGGGATATTTCCGTTGTATCCGTCCGGCAATACCAGCATAAAACCAATAAGCGAAAAAATACCACAATTTGCAGGCCACTCCACATTGGATGAACAGGGTAAAGAAGAATTTATAGAACCGCATCCCCTGGCCAGTGGAAACACCGTTATTCTGGCACCCGAAGACCCTTACCACCGTGTAAAGATCACTTCAGATAGCGAAATTTCGCTGTTTGATGGTAGGAACCTTGCCCAGAACGGCTGGTTTGTTACCCGCAGCATATTGCCGGCAAATAAAACCGGAAAAGTATTGGAATGGCACCTGGAAGCCAATACCGTTCCTAACTGGACGCGCGAACCGAATATCGGGTTCTCCCAGGTAGGTTATCACCCGAAACAAAAAAAGGTAGCCATTATAGAATTGGATAAAAATGATACTCCGTTACAAAGTGCTTCTTTATTCCAGGTAACCCCGCAGGGGGAGACCGTTGAAAAATTAAATAATAAAGTTGAGGTATGGGGAGAACATTTCCGGTATACGTATGTTGAATTTGATTTTTCCGACATCACCGAAACCGGGATTTATTATATTAAGTACGGGGATCAAACTACAAATACATTCCCAATCAGTGGCCAGGTGTACGAAACGGTATGGCATCCTACACTCGATGTTTTCTTTCCCGTGCAAATGGACCACATGAAAGTAAATGAAGCTTACAGGACCTGGCATGGCAGGCCTTATATGGACGATGCATTGCAGGCACCGCTAAACCATGAACACTTTGACGGCTACAGCATGGGAGGCTCTACAGATACTAAATTTAAACCTTATGAGCACATTCCAGGCCTGGATGTAGGCGGATGGTTTGATGCAGGAGATTATGACATTCAGACCGGTACACATTGTGTAACCATTTCCGATCTTGTTGCATCGTGGGAAGAATTTGGAGTGGACCGCGATCAAACCTATATCAACCAGGAAACCCGATATGTAGATATTCACCGTCCTGATGGCGCCATAGATATATTGCAGCAAATTGAACACGGAACCCTGAACCTTGTAGCACAGATCAATAGTATCGGACACCCGGTTCGCGGAATTATAGTTCCGAATCTGCACCAGTACCATCACCTTGGTGATGCCTCTACGGAAACTGATAATTTACCATACAATCCAGATTTAAAACCTTTTGAAACCGATGGAGTATCCAGTGGCAATATGGATGACAGATGGGTATTTACAGAGCGTTCTCCCTACCTGGATTACAGCACAGCCGGTGCTCTCGCTGCAGCAAGCCGTGCATTGAAAGGTCACAATGCTGCTTTGTCTGAAGAATGCCTTGTATTGGCAAAAAAACTTTGGGAGGAAAATGCGAATATGCCTAAACCGGAAGTAACTTCAGGATTTTTTGCACGTTTTCTTAAAATTAGTGAGATGAATGCAGCGGCGCAACTCTATGCAACAACTAAAGAGGCTAAGTATGCTGAAGCTTTTGAGTCTAAAATCTGGAAAGCAATGGATGAAAGCCTGGATAGAAATATTGATATTGCCTTGCATGCTGCTCCGCACATGAACGGGGCATTCAAAAAGAAGTTAAAAGGTTACGTTCAGAAGTATGTTGGTGAATTAGCACGATTGGAAAAAGAAAACCCTTATGGTGTGCCTATATTTATCAGGCCGGGTTGGGGTGGAAATCATGGCATTATAGATTTCGCAATTTCAAATTACAGGGCGCATAAATTATATCCTGACCTTGTAGATAAAGAAAATGTTTATAAAGGATTGCACTATATTTTTGGGCGGCATCCGTATTCCAATCTTTCTTTTGTCTCGGCAGTAGGTACTAAATCCAAAAAAGTAGCTTACGGTAGTAACCGGGCAGATTTCAGTTTTATTGCCGGAGGTGTAGTGCCCGGTATTTTATTGATGAAACCGGATTTTCCTGAAAATAAAGAAAATTGGCCTTTTTTCTGGGGTGAGAATGAATATATTGTAGATATTGGTGCCAGCTATATTTTCCTTGCTAATGCAGCCAATGAACTCTTAAAAGAGGAGAAATAGAATTTAAATAGTATATCAGAGTAGTGTCAACTTCATTTACATTTTCTGCGGAAATAAAAATAATTGACATCAACCCCTATGTTTTTCTGCCTGAAGAGGTCCTGGAAGGGCTATTTCTCCAGGCAGGAAAATCAAAAGGGCCGATCCCTGTAAAAGGTGTCATGAATAATCATGAATTCATCCAGACACTTGTTAAGTTCCGAAATGCATGGCGTTTGTATTTAAATACACCTATGCGGGAAGTAACCAATACCAAAGTAGGGGATAGTGTTACAATCAGCATTTCTTATGATCCCGAACCCAGGGAAGAGAAAATGCACCCGAAATTAAAAGATGCACTGCAAAATAACGAAGAAGCTAAACGGATTTATGACGGGTTGCGTCCGTCACTGCAAAAAGAGATCATCCGCTACATCAACTTTCTAAAAACAGAAGAATCCGTAAACAGGAATGTAGAGAAAGCCATCCGGTTTTTATTAGGGAAAGAACGGTTTATTGGCAGGGATAAACCCTGAAAAAACAATATTTGTATCTTCATTAAAAAATTTTGCGTCTTTTTTATTAGTTAACCGTCTTATGGCTAATTAACTTAGTATTATGAAAAGCGATATAGTACAGATATGGAATGATTTTAATTTAAGACTCAAGGCCTTTATCGTCAATAAAGTAAAGGACGAAAGCTTTGCAGATGATATTTTACAGGAGGTATTCATTAAAATAATGAATAATATCGAAAAAGTCAGCCAATCTGAAAATATGCAGCAGTACATATTTGCTATGGCCCGGAATGCCATCTATGATCACTTTCGAAGCACTGAACCCCATTTTGATTATAAAGAGAATACTCCCGATTTAAGTGTAGACGAAACCACATCATTGAATGCAACTATTGCCGACTGTTGTATTAAGCCCTTCATTAATAAATTGCCCGAACGTTATAAAGAAGCCTTGCTAAAAACAGAATTTGAAGATGTTTCACAGAAAGAACTGGCACAAACACTGGGTATATCATATTCCGGGGTAAAATCAAGAGTGCAAAGAGGCAAAGAAAAACTAAAGGGCCTGATCCTTGATTGTTGCACATTTCAAAGCGATACCTACGGAAATCTACAAGAGGTTAAGAATAAAAAATGCGATTGTTAAAAGAATTTTGCGTCTTTTTTCCCTGAACTACGTGTTTAGGGTGAATTAAAAAGACAAAAAATGAAAGTAATGTACATCTTTCCTCACCCTGATGATGAGTCATTCGGGCCTGCAGGAGCCATTCACAAACAAATTCAGGAAGACAACGAAATTATTCTACTCACCTTAACCAAAGGAGGAGCTACCAAAGTACGTCATCAACTTGGGTTATCCATTCAGGAAATGGGACTTGTTAGGGAAAAAGAAATGTTGAGGGTGCAAAAAGTGCTGGGAATTTCTGAAATGCAGGTCCTTGATTATGAAGATGGGGGACTCACAAAGTTAAATCCACTACTCCTTGAAGAAGAATTAAAAAACCGGATCGGGTATTATAAACCCGAGGTGGTAGTTACTTATCCTGTGCATGGGGGTAGTGGCCACCATGACCATATCACTTTACACCACATTCTTAAACGATTGTTTTACACAAAAACAAACAGTCTTTCCAATTGGAAACGTCTTGCTTATTTTACGGTAGTAGACACAGGGTTTCCCATGTTTTTTGAAGGAGGGATTCCCCGGGTAACCTGGACTAAAAAAGAAGATATACAGGTAGAAGTACAGTTAAGTGAATCTAACATCAATGCGATGAAAAATGCGTTACTGTGCTACGAAACCTATCAGGAAATGGTAAAAACAACCAATGTGATAGATCGCATAGGCTCTACAACCTATTTTGAATTAGAAGGGGAGGAGCATACAAAAGTGCTTCCGTCTATCACAGATTCACTAATAAATAAATAAAATGATCATGAAAAAAGAAGTTATAAAAACAGAAGTAAAAAAAGCATACGGAAATATTGCTAAAAGTGAAAGTGGCCCGGGTGGTTGCTGTAGTATTGATGTAAATTGTTGTGGAGGTGAAAACACGATCTCTATGGCCGAAGAATACTCAGCCGTTAATGGATACGTAAAAGAGGCCGATCTGTCATTAGGCTGTGGATTACCTACCGAAACAGCCAACATAAATTTGGGAGATACTGTGGTAGATTTAGGATCCGGGGCTGGTAATGATGCATTTGTAGCACGCAGTATTGTAGGTGATACAGGGAAAGTTATAGGACTGGATATGACACCTGAAATGGTCATTAAAGCTTTGCAGAATAATCAGAAGCTGGGCTATAAAAATGTAGAATTTATATTGGGAGAAATTGAAAATATGAATTCCATTTCTAATGCAACAGCCGATGTGGTAATTAGCAATTGTGTAATGAATCTGGTACCTGATAAAGAAAAAGCCTTTGAAGAAATTTATAGGATATTGAAAACAGGCGGACATTTCAGTATTTCAGATATTGTGCATGTAGGGACATTACCGGACAAACTATTGGAAGCAGCCGAAATGTATTCGGGATGTGTGGCTGGTGCCAGTGAAAAAGGAGCCTATTTGGGAATCATAAAATCCGTAGGATTTAAGAATATTCAGATAAAAAAAGAACGTAAAATTGAACTGCCAGATGAACTCTTATTAAATTATATTTCAGTTGAAGAGTTAGAGGTATACAAGCATAAGAATGATGGACTTTACAGTTTAACTGTTTATGCTGATAAACTTGATGAAGGTGATTGCTGTGAAGCCACAGAAGGAGGTTGTTGTACTACCGAAGATAGCAAAAGTGATGAAGGTTCATCGAGCTGTTGCGGAACCGGATCAGGCTCCGGATGCTGTTAAGACAGATCCAAAAGCAATAAAAGTGATTATGCATCCGGTATTGAGGTATTACAAAGTGCCGGATGTATTTTTTAAGGCAGTGGTACAAAACGCACATCCACTTGGCTTACAGCTATTTCTAAAAAACTTTCGTATAATTCATAATTCTGAATTCATCATTCTTAATTTTTCTTTCATTCCCGTTTAGGTAAAAACAATTATAGAGTGCATCCGTCATCCAACATTCGTCACCAAACCCCTTTAATTCTTCATTCTGAATTTTTCATTACTTTTAATGTTTAGTTGTCACCTTCAAACACAAATTATGTCAATTCTTTCAGGGTTAAGTTTTACAATGATTATAGACCTGTTGGGTACTTTTGCTTTTGCAGTGAGTGGTATAAGGCTGGCTTCCGGGAAGGATATCGATTGGTTTGGTGCCTATATAATCGGATTAGTTACAGCTATCGGTGGTGGAACAACCAGGGATCTGTTGCTTGATGTAACCCCGTTCTGGATGGAAAATCCACACTATTTTATTACAACGGGGGTAGCATTGTTAGCTACTTTGTTGTTTAGGGATAAACTGTTCAGATGGGGAAATACCTTATTTCTTTTTGATACTATAGGACTCGGATTGTTTACTGTGATTGGTATCAGTAAAAGCCTCGACGCCGGGTTTCCTATCTGGGTTTGTATAATGATGGGTGCTATAACAGGATCCATAGGCGGTGTAATCCGCGATATCCTTATTAACGAAATTCCATTAATTTTCCGAAAAGACCTGTATGCCCTTGCCTGTGTTTTTGGAGGTATTGTTTACTTTGTATGCTATTACTTTAATGTTCCCGGGGTTATTTGTGAGCTTATTACGGCAGCAACTGTGATACTCATAAGAATTATAGCTGTGAAATTTCATATTCAACTGCCTATATTAAATTCCATTTCTGCTCAAAGCGAAGACAAAGGAAACAAAGAATAATCCCTCAACAGAAATTAATTGTTGCAGTAAAAAAGAAACTCTATTATAGCTAAAAAATAAAAACCCTCACGACTCAAACATATTTGAGCCTATGAGGGTAAATTTAATATGGACTTATTATTCCACTATCCATTTCTGGCTTGGCCAACTTGTGTTTAAGCTTTGAGCCCAGATGTTTGCATAATCACCATTGGTTTCAACGGTAAGATATTTACCGGACCATGCATTTTTAAGTCTAACTTGCTCGGAATTTCCCGCTACCGGTTCCATAGACCATTGCATACTTAACCAATCTTCATGCAACTCATAGCAAACAACTTTGGCATTTTCATTCTGGTTCTGCACATTCAAATATTTACCGGCCCATTTATTTTTTAACCGTACATTATTTGAGCCTTCTATAGGCTCTATTTCCCAATCCTGGCTTGTCCAGCTATCATTATTTGGTTGTGCTTTAATATCAGCATCATTTTGGTTTGCTGTGGCTGTTAATACTTTTCCTGACCAACTACTTTTAAAATTAACAACCCCATAGTTTAAACCTTCACCAGGGATTTGTAAACTAAAAGGACGAATTTGATTGCCCGGGTCTATAATATTGTAGTTTCCTGTAGAAAAAAGCATTCCGAACATGTATAAACAACCATCATAATATCGATGTTCTCCTGATGGAAGAGGTGTACTCCAAAATTCTTCTGCATGATTTTTCGCAGTATCCCAATTATACACCGCTCTTGCTCCAACAGCATTCATAGCTACAAGTCCCGGAGAATGATCGCTACCAAGTTCATTGCCGTTCATGTCAAATTGATTCCCATGACTGGAAATACCCTGATCTTCAAAAAATTGAAGGAATTTTAAATGGTATTCAACAGTAAATAACCCCTGATTTGTTAGTCTTGATGAAGCTGGCCAATTACCATAATCCGGATAGGGGTTATCACTCCAGCATATATCAAGGGTTATGTTCATTACAGTTCTCCATGCGTCAAATCTAAAGGCATCATGACCGTCACCTGCATTCATTGTTGCAGGATTGCCATTATAATCGGAATAATCAGGGACGAGACCGTAGGGTGATTTAACAGCCGTATTTCTTAAATACTGGCGACTGGCGGTGGCAATATCTCTCCATCTATTGTTTCCACTATATTCTGCAAATAATTCATAAAATGCCGGTAAATGATATGATGGATCTGTTAAATTATCAGGGCTTTCCCAGGGTGAAAAGCAAATCAGGTTATTGGAACGTATCAGGGGACCGATCCCATTATTATTTAACATGGCATCCAAGATATCATCCGCTGCCTGCTTGTAGGTAATATTACCCCATCGGTTATAAGCAAAATAAAGTGACATGGCAAAATACTCCTCACCATCCGGAGCAGGATTCGGATCTATCTCACTTCCATTGGTTCCGACTTGCCATTTAAAATAGCCCTGATTTTGGCCTGATGTGTGGAGCATATGATTTCGTGCAAAATTCCATAGCCTGTCAAATTCTTCTTTCATATCTAATTGTACGGTGATCATCATCCCATATGACATTCCTTCTGAGCGCACATCATCATTTCCAGTATCTAAAATATAGGCTTCATTGTTCCCGCTCTCATAATAAATCCGATCATTATTACTTTGGTTAAAAAAATGATCGATCATTGCATTTACTTTAGCATCACATTCTGCATTGGTTTTTGCCAAGAATAACTGAAAAAGCGGAAAAAAGGGTGAAGTAGACGATTCGGAACCTCTGGCAGAGGTTGTTTTGTCCAATAATTCGGTGGAACTGAGATGGGATTGGTTTTGGTCGGGAAGTTCTATCTCATTTTCTGAGCATCCAATAAAAAATTGACTTAAAAGCACAAGTGCCCCCATAAAGAAATTTGTTTTCTTCATAATAAAAAAGGATTAAATTGGTTAATAAATGGGGTTTGGCTTATGATAAAAGTACCTTTTCATTTTGTGAAATCATAAAAATGTATCATTTCGTGCAAAAAAAGTATTATATGTTACAGAAATATGTTTTTCTTAATTAAGATTTTGATTATTTAAATTATAAGAATATATGTACCGTATATAATACTAAAATTGAAAGTAATCCTTCACGTCATCA
Organism: uncultured Flavobacteriaceae bacterium; assembly: GCA_937901915.1. Classification (GTDB taxonomy): domain Bacteria; phylum Bacteroidota; class Bacteroidia; order Flavobacteriales; family Flavobacteriaceae; genus Abyssalbus. Next base: position 13,582 of record CALGUD010000147.1, on the reverse strand, counting down.
TCATCATTTTTCTAACTCTCCTTACACAGGTTGGGGGAATTGTATATTTAATAGTAATTTTTGCTACAAGGAATCAGAGTAAAAAAAGAAGAATCAAACGTATTGGATTTTTTTTACTTATGTATCTGTTGGTCACTTTTCTTTTAGTGCCACTAACAGCTCCTGTTTTTGGAAGGGAACGTATTAAGGAAACACACATACTTTCTGCGCATTCTTTTTTTTATAAGCTTATGAACCGGAATTATGTTAGACCGGAATTGAATGAAGCACTTCAGAAAATATCTATTGGACTAAGCAAAAAGCATCAGGGGATAAAAGTGATTTATCTGGATGCAAATTTTCCTTTTTTTAATAAATTCCCATTACTTCCGCATTTAAGTCATAACGATGGTAAAAAAATTGATATTACTCTTATTTATCAGCTCCAAAATGGAAAACTCACCAATAAGAAACCCTCCGTAAGCGGTTATGGAATTTATGAAGGCCCGAGACCCCACGAATATGATCAGATAAGTATTTGTAAAAGTAAAGGGAATTGGCAGTATGATTTTCCTAAATATTTGACTTTCGGTAGGGTTAATAAAGAAATCAGCTTTTCGGAAAAAGGTACCCGGAATCTGGTTCTCGAAACAATAAAGCTAAAAAATATAGGAAAGATATTAATAGAGCCTCATTTAAAGTCCCGGTTGAATCTGAATTACAATAAAGTAAGATACCATGGTTGCCACGCTGTACGGCACGATGACCATATTCATATACAGTTAAAATAAAAATGATATTAAACAAAAAAGAGAGCAACCTGCTCTCTTTCGTTAATTTAATTACAAGGAATTTTTACCCTCCTTGTTGTAAATGTCCTTGTATTTTTTGTTGTAAATCAGGATTGGTTTGTATTTGGGCTACTATTTCCTGATATCTTTCTATAGTTAAATTTTCTGCTGCAATTTTTTCCTGCATTTTCTGTTGGGCCTGAACTTGTATTTTTTCCAATTCAACATTAGCGGTTTCATAATTTTTCAACTCCGCAGCTGTTGCCTTTACCTCCTGGTTTGGATCTTGTTCTGCCTTTTGGATTTCAGTATAACGCTCTACATTCAATCCTTTTTCTTCCACTACCTGGGTCATCTCCTGTTGAGCTTGTTGACTAATAAGCTGTATTTCCTGAAATGCTGATGCAAATTGTTTAACTTCCTGGTCTGATACTTCCTGTGCTGTTTGGGCAAAGGTCATTGCCCCGCCAAACACGAGGAATGCTAATAAACTTGTCAATTTTTTCATTGTAATAATTTTAAATTAAAAAATAAATAGCCATAAAGCTATAAAATTAGCCATAAAGCTATAAAATTGGGTTTGGACAGAAAATTATGTACTGTTAAATATCCCTTAAGATAGTTAATCCGGCAGTTATTCCTTACGGGAAAAAATGAGAAAATCGTATATTTGAAATACACTTCCTTAAATTATACTTCCCCTGCGGAATCATTCAACTGATTTTATAATCCATGATATGCTGGATTTAATCAACTTAGCCACACTAAAATAAGTTTATTATGAAAAAGAATATTCTTTTTGTTGCTGCCTCCTTAATTACAGTTGATGGTTACGGATGCATTTCATGCAACAGGGAAATCCAGGAAGCCATCTTTAACAGCACCTTTTTTCCAAACCTGCTCATCATGCTTTCGGCATTTATAGTGCTTACCATTATCATAGTCGTATTAGCAAGAATGGCAACAAAACATTATCACGCACAGCTTGCAAATGTTCCCGGCACTAAACTTCAGGCTTCCGTGCCGTTAACATCCGCTGCAACAGTATTAGGGGTTGGTATAGGTGGTTTTATAGACGGCATAGTGTTGCACCAGATACTGCAATGGCATGAAATGCTCACTAATAAAATTCCGGTAAATACACTGAATAACAAAACGGTCAATATGTTTTGGGATGGTATTTTTCATGCCTTTACACTTATAACCTGTGTTGTAGGGATATATCTTCTCTGGAAACTCCTGCAAAAAACAAATATCAATCGCTCCGGTTATTTACTTTTAGGAGGTATGACAATGGGTTGGGGATTATTCAATCTTGTTGAGGGTGTTATTAATCATCATCTTCTGAATCTTCACAACGTACGGGAGCTTGTACAGAACCAGGATGTATGGAATTATGGATTCCTTGTTTTTGGAGCAATTTTGCTACTACTCGGGTGGATTTGGATTAAAAAGGGAGAAAAAGGAGCTAAAATAAATTGAAAAAAGATATTCCTTAAACATTGGATATGATGAATTTAATGATTTAATCTTGATGTTTAAAAATAAGTTAAATAATTTATTGAGATATTATTATACTTCTTGATTTTGTAAATTTAAGTGACAACTAATTTAATTATTAACTTAAATTCAAGAATTATGATAAGTACAAAAATTCATGGGTATATGGATTACCTTATGGGTATCCTGTTAATAGCATTACCCTCATTGTTTAATCTCCCTGAGGGGGCGGCCAGTACTGTTCCGGTAGTTTTAGGGGCAGGAACTATTTTATATAGTTTAATGACCAGGTATGAGTTAGGCCTGTTTCGGGTTATTTCAGTAAAAACTCATATAGTTATTGATATTATTGCCGGGCTTTTTCTAATAGTTACGCCATGGCTATTTGGTTTTGCTAATTTAGTATATCTTCCATTTGTAATTTTGGGGATATTAGAAGTCGGAGCAGCATCATTAACAGAGAAAAAGTCACCTTATACTGAAACTAGCCGGGCATAGGAGAAATTTAAGAATAAAATAACAGGGGTTTCTGTGAAGGAACCCCTTTTTCTTTAATAACTTTACTAGTAACTAGTACAATAGGCTTTTATGCATGCCTGTTTTAAAGCAAATCATGAATACGGATTACAATCAAAAATGAAAAATAGTTGTTTAATTTTTATATTTTTTTTTACCTGCCAAAACATGCCGATGCATTTTAAAATCTTAGATCAAAAAATTTTAGAAAAAGTCTCCGGTGCTTCGGGGATAATTAAATTCAATGACCACTATTATGTTGTTGGGGATGACTCTCCGTATCTTTTTAAACTAAATAATGAATTCAACATCATATCAGAATATCCGGTTAGTGAAATTCCTGTCGATTTGGAAACCGGAAGAATCCCTAAAAAGGATAAACATGATCTTGAAACTCTGGAAATGATTTCGGAAAAAGAAATGATCAGTTTTGGTTCCGGCTCAAAATCCCCGGAAAGAGATGAGTTTATAAGAATTATCATTGGTAATGGGATTACTGTTAAAAAATATAAACTTACTGCTTTTTATAATGCATTAAAGAGCCTGGAAATTTTAAAAGACAGTGAATTGAATATAGAAGCTGTTGCACACATAGATGGATTACTTTATATCTTCAACAGGCGGAAAAATGTTATTTTTACTGTGAACTATAAAGATTTTCTGGGCTTTATTGAAAATAATTCACCTTTACCTGAAATCAAGTTTATTGAATTTAAATTGCCGGATACGAATGGAATTGAAGCCGGATTTTCTGGAGCTACCGCCTGGGGAAAATCAAAAATACTTGTTACTTCTTCTGTTGAAGACACAGATAATGCATATGATGACGGGGAGATTTTAGGAAGTTTTATCGGCGTTATTTCAGTAGATAATAATAAAATTAATAAAACGATAAACTGGGTCAGTATACAGAATGAGAATAAATCTTTAAAAATTGAATCAATAGCAGTTGATAATGAAAATTCTGAAAAGGATATAGATGTTGTATTGGTAACAGATAGTGATGGTGATAAATCATTGATCTTAAAGGGTAATTTAAAATGGTAGAAATGTTACTATACCATTTTAAGCGTATGTTTTTATTCGTTTTTTAATCCTAAATTTGAAATTTTTAAAACGGATACATGGAACTTTACATCACGCTTGGGATCATTGCAATTGGTATATTTCTTTTTGTTAGTGATTCCTTCTCCATAGATACTACTTCTATACTTATTATGGCTATGTTTATCGTTTCGGGTGTGCTAAGCCCGGAAGAAGGCTTTTCAGGCTTTAATCATCCTGCTACATTAACCCTGGGGTGTATGTTTGTTGTAAGCGCGGCTGTGTTTAAGTCAGGACTCATAGATGGGCTAAGTACCAAAATAGTAAAAGTTGCCCGAATTCATTACATGATTGCACTTGTTGTGTTTTGCCTTATTTCTGCTTCTTTATCTGCATTTATAAATGACTCTGCGGTGGTGGCTATTCTCATACCCCTGGCACTTTCTGTGTGCAGGGAAACTAAAATTGCGCCCTCACGATTATTAATTCCTATTTCATTTGCAGCTTTATTTGGTGGCACCTGTACCTTAATAGGAACATCAACTAATATTTTGGTAAGCAGCATAGCGCAAAAAAGTGGTTTAGAGCCTTTTGGCATGTTTGAGTTTACGCTACCTGCCCTCCTGTTAATGGGAATAGGCCTTTTATATTTATTTGTAGTTGCGCCATTTCTTTTGCCTAAAAGACACCTGGAAGAAGATATAAATATTATAAAAACTGAAAATTATATCACAGAACTTGTGCTAAAAAAAGGGAATAAGGATATAAATAAACCCCTGTTTAAGTCGGACCTGGTGTTGAATTTTGATGCCCAGGTTATGACTTTGTTTCGTGATGAAAGAAATATAAGTACGTTTGATGCAGAGACCACACTTAAGGAAAATGATATTTTAAAAGTGGCTATTAGTTCGAGAAAATTAAATGAACTTAAAGAAGCTACATTATATGAAATTTCCGGAAACAAGGAATTGAGCGAAAAACCCGAAAACGGGAAAATTATTTTTGAAACCATGGTGCCTGTGGGTTCATTACTGGCGGGAACTTCCCTTAAAAAGATCAGGTTCAGGAATATTTATAATGCATCTGTGCTGGCTATCAGGAAAAGAAATGAATTGATACAGGAAAATATTTCTGATGTAAATATAAAAGAAGGGGATTTACTTTTACTCTATGCTACCCGCGAAGAATTAAATGCTATTCTTCAACAAAATAATCTCATACTCTTATCAGAACATAAAGAAGCAAAAATAAACTATAGGAAAGCTATTCCTGCGTTGATCATTGCTTTTGGAGTAGTAATGGCCGCCGCCTTAAATGTTACATCTATCCTTATAAGCGGATTGGTGGGATGTTTATTGTTGGTAACCACTTCTGTTCTTAAGCCCAAAGAAGCTTATGATGCCATTGAATGGAAGGTAATTTTTATGATGGCAGGTGTTCTGTCTATGGGAACTGCACTTGAAAAAACAGGTGGGGCCGAGATTATCTCGGATTTTATTTTTGACACCTTCGGTGGCCTGGCTCCGCGTATTACCCTAAGTTTAATTTTTTTAGTTGCCTTTTTGTCAACCAATGTGCTGTCCAGTAAGGCTACGGCAGCATTGATGGTGCCCATTGTGATAAGTCTTGCAAGTACAATGCAATTAAGTGAAAAACCGTTTTTAGTAGCAGTAATGTTTGCCTGTTCACTAACATTTATGACCCCTGTAAGCTATCCTACAAATACAATGGTGTATGCACCCGGAAATTATAAGTTTAATGATTTTCTAAAGGTGGGCACCCCGTTAAATATTATTATATGGATTGCCGCATCATTTATTATTCCTTATTTTTTTCCTTTTTAACCCCGTGAATGATACATCAAACCAAGCAAAATTCCACTAGACAACGATTAAGTTGTATATACAACTTTTTTTGTATATTTGTAATATGAGCTTTAATAATCTTACATCATTTAATCCTCAAACGTGTATATCGGGTAAAGTGATGCGCCTTAGTCGAATTACCGCCAATGTATTCAGAAAATATCTGAAACCATATGATATCACCGATAGTCAGTTAAGCATTTTGTTTATACTTTCTAAAAAAGGTGGGTTAACTCAAAAACAACTTTCTGACATTGCCATTCTTGAAAAATCTACACTCAATAGGAACCTGAAGCGCCTGTTCGATAAAAATTACGTATCCCGTGCCGATTTTCCAATCATTCAAATAACAGAGGAGGGAAAAACGTTTGTCAATACTATTATACCCGAATGGGAAAAGGCAATGAGAGAGATAAGGACAATAATAGAAACGGATGGTGAAGATGCCTTAAATATTTTATACTCTAAACTTTTAAATAATAACCAGTCATGAACTTACAATTTGCTTACATTGTCCTTTCACTATTAATGACAATCATCATTGTTATATTGGGGGTGAAAACGATTAAAAAAACTTTTACCACAACTAAAATAAGGAACAAAATAGTGCTCCTGGTCATTTTTTTGTTGTTATGGCACCTCTATATTTTTCTGATTGCACAAACAGGGATGCTACAGGAATACAATTTATCGCCAAGAATTCCCTTATTTCTTGTTTTGCCTACGTTCATATTTATTGGAATATTTGCATATGTAAACAGGAATAAAAACTGGTTGCAGAAAATCCCGGAACATTGGCTGATTTTTTATCAAACATTCAGGATTTGTATTGAAATAATCTTCGTTTTTTCAATCGCAGAGGGAATTTTACATTCCAACATGACTATTGAAGGTTATAATTATGACATGATATTTGCATTTTCAGCCCCTTTAGTTGGGTATTGGGTTTATAAAAAGAAAACCGGGGCTAAAAAAATTGCAATTTGGTGGAATTTTCTGGGTTTAAGTGTAATTGCCAGTATTATCTTTGTAGTGATAACTACGGCATATTTTCCCGGTTTTTACGGAAGCAGTGAAGAGTTAATGCCAAAAAGGTTTGGCATGTATCCATATGTTTTAGTACCTGCTTTTTTAATGCCTTCAGCCGTTTTTATACATGTTTTATCAATTGTACAACTAAGTAAAAAGAAAGCAGTAGCTAAAGAAGCTGAATTAAATTCGTAAATAATGTTCCGTTTTTAAAAACAGAAAACCCCACTTGGTGTGGGATTTTCATCAGAAACTAATTCAAATTGGGCTGAGGTTAGTTCAAGCAGGATATTTAAAAATCATTTTTAAACGTTTGAAAATGATAAAATGCAAACCTTTCTAACATGATATGTCGAGGTAAATCTTTTAATTTTCGTAAGGAATTGGCATCACTTAATAGTTTGTTTGATAAGTCTTCCATGATATTTTCAGGAAGGTCTTTAAATGGTTTTATAGGCCCGTTTTGAGAAAAATAGACCTTCTTTTGAGATGCGTCTATATAAATTTTAACCGTAGGATCTTCAAAAACTTCCATGGTAAGCAATTTATGAACTTCAAGATTTTTCATTTTAATAAATACCTGTTTTTATGGTGATTAACGTTAAAAATACATTAATAGTTTATTTTTTGAGATAAAATTTTTCTATTCGCTGTCTCTTCCTTTTGTTTTAAGGTTTCCTGATGGCAAAGTTTAATAATAGCATTTTCAATTTGTTTGTTTTCTCTTGTTTGTTGACACACAGCACGGATCATTCTTTTCGAATAAGGTTTATTTTTATTGGTAACTATTTTTTCTTTTATTAAAAAATCATAAACCACATTGGTGTAATGAACCCCTAATATTTTTTTTATCATAATGCGCTCTTCATCTGTAATCATAGTATTACGTATTGTTGTTGTGTAACTATTGTGTTATATTTGTGTATAAAACGTATTCAAAGTTACAGAAAATACTCTCATAAAACAAATAGATTACAGAAAATATTTTTATGTCAGAAAGAATTATACACAGAATTGATAAGATTAGAAAGCATTATAAACTTAGTTACAATGCCTTTGATAACTTGTTTGGCTTTAGTAATGGTTACATAGGTGGACAAATAAGGAACGAACGGAATGTTGGGGCAGATGTGATAGAGAAAATATCTTCATATTTCACCGAAGTTAATCCACAATGGTTTTTAACCGGTAAAGGTGATATGTTAGACCCGGAATCTGTTCACGCAAATGAGCCTGCCTCTTCCTACAAAAGTATCGATAAATTAATTGATGATAAAATTGAAAACAAACTTCAGATACTAACCGATAATCATAATAAGGCAATAAAGAGTATTACCCGGAAAATTAATCAAATTCAAAGAAAATCAAAAAAGAAATAGTTGAATTCCCTACAAAACTTTTCTCTTTAATAAAGAAAACCTAAAATAGTATTACAATGTAGAAGTTATTACTATTTTAGAGCATGGCATCTGTTTACATACTTAAAGGGTTAATTTATATTGCCTTTAGCATCCTTCTTGTTAAAAGCTTCGAAATTCTATATGTATACCTGTTTAAAAAGCCCGTTTATGTACATTTTTATTTTATAAAAAAGAAATTAAATACTTCACAAATACATATCCTAAACGAAAACATTGAGTTTTATAAAAATCTAAGTTCAGAAAATAAAAGCTTTTTTAACCATAGAGTAGCTACATTCATTTCACACTACGATTTTATAGGTAGGGAGGACTTAAAAATAACCGACGAAATGAAAATAGTGATTTCGGGTAATTATGTAATGCTTACATTTGGTTTTCGCCATTATTTGATAGAAACTTTCGATAAAATAATCATATATCCTAAAGAATACTATTCATTAATAAACCGTGTATACCATAAAGGAGAATTTAACCTGGGGTTAAAAGCAATTGTGCTTTCATGGCAGGATGTTAAAAAAGGGATTGAAAAAAAAGATGATAACCTGAATCTGGCTATACATGAATTTACCCATGCACTTAATATACACGGATTAAAATCACGGGATAATGGGGCGACCATTTTTCATGATACATACCTTGATATCTTAAAGTATATTGAGAAACCAGATGTTGAAGCACAGATGTCTAGTTCAAATTATTTCCGTGAATATGCCAAAACCAACCGGTTAGAATTCATTGCTGTTATACTGGAACATTTTTTTGAATCCCCTAAAAGGTTTAAGGCAGAATTCCCGGATATGTATGTGTTGGTTAAAAGGATGCTGAATTTTAACTATGCAGAGTACTAAGAAACTCTTTAAATGATATTTGTCATAATTTTTATGCGCTGAGTTATTTAGTTTTATATATATAATATTTAATACATAGACTACTATGAAAGATCATGCAAGAGTTTCTACGATAATGTCAACAGAATTGATTATCCTGAATGTGAAAGACGACCTTTATAAAGCCGAAAAGCTTTTTAAAAAACATAAAATAAGGCATTTGCCGGTTGTAGAAGATAAAAAAATAGTTGGGATTTTAAGTTATACGGATTTATTGAGGATCAGTTATGCCGATGTAATTGATGAAGACGATGATACTGTTGAAAGCATTGTCTATGATATGTTTTCAATACCACAAGTAATGATTAATAATCCGGTGGTGGTATCGCCGGACACCACTATAAAAGAAGTAACTAAAATACTTTCAGAAAGGGAATTTCATGCTTTACCTGTAGTTGAGGGGGATATTTTGGTGGGAATCGTAACTACTACAGACCTTATGAAATATTTTTATCATGAATTTTATGAAGTAAGTACAAGTGAAAGTTAAGTTTTAATTTTTGAAAGAATATCTTTCACTATTGTTTTGGCATGGATACGTGAGTTCTCTATAAACCAGACATGTGTATCCATGCCTCCGCATACTACCCCGGCCAGATATAGATTTTTTACATTTGTTTCCATGGTTTTCTCATTATACTGTGGATATAACTTTTCATCATCAGAAAGTACAACACCCATGCTTCTGAGAAATTCAAAGTTGGGCATATAACCGGTGAGCGCTATAACAAAGTCGTTATCAATCTCAATAATACCATCAGGAGTAGTAACAATAATTCGATCATCCTTTATTTCTTTTAAATTGGAATTAAACAATGCTTTTATACTTCCTTCTTTAATACGGTTTATAATATCCGGCCTTACCCAATATTTAACTCTATTGCCAATATCACTTTCACGCACGATCATGGTCACATCTGCACCTTTTCTGTAACATTCCAGGGCGGCATCTACAGCAGAATTGCTTGCTCCGATAACGGCTACTCTTTGTTTTGCATAAAAGTGCGGTTCTTTGTAGTAATGTGTTACTTTAGGTAGATTTTCGCCGGGAACATTAAGGAGATTGGCAATATCATAAAATCCGGTTGCTATGATAATGAAGTCAGATGTATAGGAATCTTTTTCAGTTTCAATGTTAAACTTATTATCAGACTTGGTGACTGAAATCACTTTTTCAAATAAATGAATGTTTAAGTCATTGGATGTAACAATTCTTCTGTAATATTCCAATGCTTCATTACGTTTTGGTTTTGCCTCCGTGCTGATAAATGGAATGTCATCTATCTCCAGTTTTTCTGAAGTAGAAAAAAACTGCATGTTTAAAGGGTAGTTAAATAATGAATTTGCAATGGTGCCTTTTTCAATAATAAGATAGTTAAGCCCCCTCTTTTTAGCCTCCAGTCCGCTTGCAATACCAATAGGCCCACCACCAATTATGACAAGGTCAAAATGCTTCATTATGAAATGCTCTGCTTTAAATTTTGAATGGTTTTAATTTGGTCTTTACTGCTAAACACAAAATTCCCGGTTACAAGAATATCAGCGCCGGCATCTGTTAAAGCTTTGGCATTATCGGCATTAACACCACCATCAATTTCTATTAAAGTTGAAGCATTTTTTGTTATGATGAGTTCTTTAAGCTGCTGAATTTTTTTGTAGGTATTTTTAATGAATTTTTGCCCTCCAAACCCCGGATTTACACTCATTAACAAAACGATATCTATATTGTTTATAACATCTTCCAGGAGATTCACATTTGTATGTGGATTTAAAGCAACGCCCGCTTTCATCCCCTCATCCTTTATCGCTTGTAAAGTTCTGTGTAAATGAGTGCAAGCTTCGTAGTGAACGGTCAGGTTAGCAGCTCCTAGATCGGCAAAAGTTTTAATGTACCGGTCGGGGTCCACAATCATAAGGTGCACATCCAATGGTTTTTTTGCGTGCTCCCCTATAGACTTAATAACAGGCATGCCATACGATATATTGGGTACAAAAACCCCATCCATTACATCAATATGAAACCAGTCTGCTTCACTTTTATTAACCATTTCTATATCCCGTTGCAAGTTGGCAAAATCTGCAGCTAGTAAAGAAGGGGCTATTATTTTTTTACTCATTTTTTTAATTTTACACAAAGATATTAAACTTATTAGTAAGTCCCTTCCCTTTGGGTTCCGAAGTTATCCTTTAGATTGTTTCATTAATCATTGTTGAAAATAGGAGGGCGGAGGGTAAGGTTTGGGGTAAATTTGAAAATGAGTTTTTATATAAATGAAAAACTCCGGTAATCAGCCGGAGTTCATTCATCAATCAAAAAACGAACAGTTATGATAAACTGTTGTTATTGTATATATTTTAAGTGTAAGTATTTTTTATATAATTTAAAGTTACAAAAAAAATTTTAACTAAAACTGAGAAAAATCATGTTATAATAACTATCCTAAGTAAGTTTTTAATATTTTACTTCTTGAAGTATGTTTAAGCCTTCTGATTGCTTTTTCTTTAATTTGTCTTACACGTTCACGGGTCAGGTCAAATGTTTCACCAATTTCTTCCAGTGTCATTGGGTGTTGGTCACCTAAACCAAAGTAAAGTCTTATTACATCGGCTTCACGCGGAGTTAATGTTTCCAAAGCCCGTTCAATTTCTGTACGTAAAGATTCATGAAGAAGGTCTTTATCCGGATTTGGAGACTCCCCACTACGCAATACATCGTATAGATTAGAATCCTCTCCTTCTACAAGGGGCGCGTCCATAGAGACGTGACGGCCGGAATTCTTCATGGACTCTTTTACGTCATTTACAGACATGTCAAGTTCTTTCGCAATCTCTTCGGCAGAAGGAATACGTTCGTGTGCCTGCTCAAGGAAAGCATACGTTTTATTGATCTTGTTTATAGAGCCAATTTTGTTTAAGGGTAAACGAACAATACGGGATTGTTCGGCCAATGCCTGTAGGATAGATTGACGAATCCACCATACGGCATATGAAATAAATTTAAAACCACGCGTTTCATCAAAACGTTGTGCAGCTTTAATAAGTCCGAGGTTACCTTCATTAATAAGATCCGGAAGGGTTAATCCCTGGTTTTGATATTGTTTAGCTACCGATACCACGAAACGTAAATTAGCCTTAGTTAATTTTTCTAAAGCAATCTGATCTCCCGCTTTAATCCGTTGTGCTAATTCAACCTCCTGGTCTGCAGTAATTAATTCTACTTTTCCAATTTCCTGTAGGTACTTGTCCAATGAAGCAGTTTCCCTGTTGGTAACCTGCTTTGTAATTTTTAGTTGTCTCATTTAAATTTTCTCCTTCTTAATGGTGAATATTGGGTATACAGGTGGTTATACGTATAATGTTACCAAAAGGTTACAAAGAAATGAAAAGTTTTAAATAATTATTTTTTTATTCGCACCGTGTCCGGCACTAAACTGGTATAATCCCCTCCATTTCTTATAACATCTCTTACAATAGATGAACTGATATATGATTTGCCTGAGGAGGTAAGTAAAAAAACGGTTTCTATGTCTGATAATTTACGGTTGGTATGGGCAATAGCTTTCTCAAATTCAAAATCGGCTGGATTTCTTAATCCTCGAAGAATAAAGTCGGCATTTATATTTTTACAGAAATCCACAGTAAGGCCCTTGTAGGTCATTACTTTTATTTTCGGCTCATCCTTAAAAGCTTCTTCTAAAAAATTAGTTCGCTCTTTTAAGGTAAACATGTATTTTTTTTCAGCGTTTACACCAATAGCCAGTACAATTTCATCAAAAAGGGTGAGGCCTCTGATAATTATATCATAATGTCCTAATGTGATAGGATCGAATGACCCGGGAAAAACTGCTCGTTTCATGTCATAAATATTTTTAATGTTTCAGAACCGCAGGTAAAGTTAATGGTTATTGTTTTAATGTTTAATCGTTGAACTGTGTAATCGTTTAATCGGGTATTATGTTAAACGTTTACCGTTAATGGTTAATTGGTAACACGCCAAGAACGCACGAATTATATATTAATTGGCATTAGAATAGTGCTTGGGATTTGTTTTATTGTTTAACCGTAAAGGCCGTTAATTGTTGAAAGTTAATTATTAATTGGTTTTTTTCGTCACAGATTCACTTAATATTTATTAATGGTTGTTGCTTTAATTTGTAGTTCCCTGAATAGAGTTGACCGTTTTTAAACATTAATTTCATTATTAAAAATAGTGATTGATTGTTGATGAAAAGATCTTTTCATCAACAATCTTTTTTCAAATTCCATTGGGCTTACTTTTCCGATACTGTTATGTGGCCTCTTGGCATTGTATTGATTGACAGCTTTTTTTACCATTCGTTTTAACTGGTCAAAACTTTTGGGTTTCCAATGTTCAATATAATCGTTCTTTATAGTCCTGTTTATTCGTTCTGCGTAGGCATTGTCCTGGGCTGTTTTTGCCATACTTATTCTACAACCATTGCCCTTTAACAGATTTACATAATCATTATAAATGTACTGGCTCCCCCTGTCTGAATGGTGTATTTCAGGAGGTTTATTGCTTTTTAAAG
>CALGUD010000146.1 GCA_937901915.1 uncultured Flavobacteriaceae bacterium | reverse complement strand
GCTAAACCTAGAAATCATCGATCAAAGACTGGTAGCTTAAATCGAACTCACGTTAGTTATATTATTGCTCAAAGTCGGGAAATCGAAGATTCGACGGGAGTCATACTTTTTGCAGCTGGGTAAGCTTTGCGTAGCACCTATTTACACTCAGTCTTCATGAAGCTGGCGTAGAGCTTTAAATTATTTTAATTTATACGAAATATAGTTAGCTCCGCATCATTATTTGTTACAATCAAAAATGGTCTGCCTGAAATATTAATAACTTTCATAATTCTTGAGTTTAGATCATTGTAGAAACTAACGTCTTTAAGTGGATTCATAGCACCTTTAGAATCTCCCAATAATATATATCCTACATTAGAATCATAACGAACTGTTTCAACTTCTACTTCATGTATTGCGCCAATTCCTATTACATCTTTATGTCCGTCTTTATTTATATCTTCAAAAACAAATGACATTGTAGGCCCCAATTGTGCTAAAGTTGGCAAATTTTTTAACTTAAAATTTCCCCCTCCTTCATTTTCTATATAAACGGATCGGAACTCATATACTTCTTTATGATAGGAATTTTGTAACGCCTCATCTCCATAAATATCGGCCAAAGTTGAACTTGCAAACTCTTTGTATGTTTGAATCTTCTCACTAACAAAAGAGTTTTGTTGTGTTGAACATTCTTTGCCACGAACCGGAACTAAACTGCCATTATATGTTTTACTTAAAATCATGTCATAATTTTCATCCTCATCAAAGTTATTTCCATAAATATGCAAAGGTTTCTTTTCTGAAGGATGAAATTTGTTATTGGCTCCTAAATTACCGACAAAATAATCCATATCTCCATCATTATCATAATCAATTTCTGCAATGGTATTCCACCAACCAGAAGTTTTTTCAAATGCCGGAATATCTACTTTAATAAATTTGCCTTCCTTATTTTCAAATACAGTTATAGGCATCCATTCACCAACAACAATTAAATCTTTATCACCATCATTGTCATAGTCCGAAAACAAAATGTCATTTACCATTCCTACTTCAGAAAATTCCGGGGCCACTTCTTCTGTTACATCAACAAAAGTTCCATTATTGTTCTGCAATACATAAGATTGTGAAATCAACGGGTATTTTCCTGGAACTACTCTACCTCCTATAATTAAATCCATGTCGCCATCCTTATCAAAATCAATTGATTTTACAGCTTTTGAATTGGATAACATTTTAGGAAGCGAGTTTGATTTTTGGAAATTTCCCTTACCATCATTTAAATATAACCTGTCTTGCAAAAGCGGACTATTCTCATCTAACTCATAGCCTCCGCTTGTTACATACATATCTAAATCCCCATCATTATCTGCATCAAAAAAATGAGCACCTATATCTTCATAAATATTATCTTCTTCAAAGGTGTTTTCACTGCTTTTTTCAAATTTACCGTTAATATTTTGTATATACATGGAAGCCGCCTGTCCTAATGCCCCACCTAAAAAAATATCATCTAATCCATCATTGTTTACATCAGCTATCTCAAAGGCCGGGCCTTGTTGCGATTGTTTTTGGGGTAACAATACCTGACGAGAAAAGTCATTGAAGTTATTTTCGGTATGTTTAAAATCAATCCCAAACTGTTGTGCTCTTACTTTTGTAAAATTTTTCACGGTTTCTTTCTTCAATTCACTGCCACGAGTAAAATCATTTTGGTTTAATGTTAATGTTTGATTCGCTTTTATATTCTCTTCAACCAACACTTCACCATTTCCCCAAATAACTTCAATACGTTTAATGACTTCTTCATCTCCCAGACCAAAATTTAACACAGGCGAAACTGATGACTGATACCCTCTTGAAAGAAATAATTCCTGATGCTGCATGGTTTTATCCGTGTATATCTTTACCTCAGAGCCTATTGCGTTGATATTTTTTTTATTTCCTGTCAATTTAATATTGATAAAGTTCTTAACCGAATTATTCTGATATATACTAGCTTCATCTCCCATATTATTTATCACTAAGTCAAGATCACCATCATTATCGAGATCTCCATAAGCCACTCCATTAGAATTAACTCTATGATTCAAGCCCCATTTTGAAGTTACATTTCTAAAGGACAAATCTCCGTTATTGATAAAGGCATAATTACTAAGCTTCTCTGAAGGCATTTTGTCTAAAATCTGATTAATAGACATATTTTGGAGCAAATTTTGTTCTGAATCCAGAAATTGGCCAAAATCCTGATTCGCCAACTCCCTTTTAATACCATTTGTAACAAAAATATCTTTAAAACCGTCGCCATCAAAATCAGCAATGAGGGGTGCCCAACTCCAATCAGTCTTAGAAATACCTGAAACTTGTGCTATGTCACTAAATGTGCCGTTGCCATTGTTAAGATTAAGTATGTTCGACATATAGGCAAAATGAAATCCTGAATGAACCATTTGCCAAAAACCATCTGTATCCATTGAGGCCATATTTTGTTTTCCTCGCCGATGATCTTCTGCCGACATATCTAAAACAAGTAAATCAGGTAAAAAGTCGTTATTTATATCTGCATAGTCAGTACCCATACTACTAAAAGAAGTATGATTTAATCTCATGTTTATTTCATTAGAGAATGTGCCGTTTTTGTTATTGATATACATTTTATCAGGGGTAATAAAATCATTGGCAACAAAGATATCTAACCATCCGTCATTATTAAAATCCCCTATGGAAGCACTTAAACTGAAGTCTTTATTTTTTATACCACAATTAAGGGTGACATCGGTAAATTTATTACCATCATTTCTATACAAATGGTCAGATGTTTCCGAATGAAAGCTCCCATCTTTCAAAATTCCTGTAAGATTGTCCGAATTTAAGAAATCCTGTCGGTGGTTAACAAGAAACATATCTAAATCACCATCTTTATCATAATCAAAAAAATAAGCTTGAATTGAGAACCCGTTATCATCCAAACCCCATTTTTTAGCTTCTTCTCTAAAAGTACCATCTTTCTGATTAATGAATAACTTATTTCTTCTCAAATCTTCATTATCCAAAGAGGCAGATTTACACACATAGATATCCATCCATCCATCATTATTTATGTCTATCATGCTTACACCAGTAGACCAACCTTCTGCGTCATTCACCTGGGCTTTATCTGTAATGTCTTCAAATTTAAAATTTCCCTTATTTAGATATAACTTATTGGATTGTTGATTAGAGGTGAAGTATATATCCTGTAGTCCATCGTTATTAATATCACCTATCGCAACACCTCCACCGTTATATGCATAATAATAATTCAGAACATTAAACTCAAGCGTTTCTTTTACCTCATTTTTAAAACTTATGTTCGTTTGTTCATTAGACATCAAGGTAAAAAGTGTTTCAGCAGTTGTCTCCTTCTTTTTCACTTCCTCTTTGCTACATGCGAACATTAAAACAAAAGCAATTATGCAAATTTTATACCTGGTCATGATTTAGTATTTACTATATAAAGTTAAAATATTATGGTCATTACTATAAATTCAAGAGCCATCCAGGAAAATGGATGGCTCTAGATTTATTTAAATCCTTTAATGCAGTATTAAAATTTTGAAAAGTATATTTTATTTGCACATGCATTAAACAAATTATAATTATTATTCGTAACCTGGATTTTGATATGCATCTAATTCAGCATCAGTACCGATCATACCATCTATTTGACCCTGTGGAATTGGTCGTAAATAATGGTGTGGTTCAATAGTACGGGTGAATGTTTCGGGATCATGTGATCCAGCCGGGGCTATTTCATAGCTTCCAGCTATTTCTTCCCATTTTTGTGTACGCACCAAATCATACCATCTATAGCTTTCACCAAAATATTCGCGTGATCGTTCTTCTAATATGTAATCTATATCAATAACAGCCGGTGTTGCTGCTATCATGGCTGCACTGTTATCTTCTACTCTTTCTTGCCTGTTAGCGTTATCATATTTCCATTTACCAGCACGTTCTCTAATTACATTGATCAGATCCCTGGCAGACATACTACCTGAAGCACCTTGAACGGCCGCTTCAGCAGCAATGAAATAAAGTTCTGAAAATTTAGCAATAACTGCAGGGCGTGTAGATCCAACATTAGGCTCGCCTAAACCATTTCCATTATCTGTACGATAAGGGCCGAGCTTCCAAATACCAGGATAAGTAATTCTATTTATACCATCAGGTCCTATTACAAAATCAGATCTTCCCGGAAGTGTACCACCTCCTACACTGCTATTTCCTGGAAATTCATAATCAATAGGAGTTACAGGTTCATCACCTAAGAACGTTAATACTGGGTCTTCTAAAGTAATTTCCAGTAAATTAGCATTATAGACTGGCCCCTCATGAGCAATTGGATCCTTATCCCAGTTTCCATAATAACCCGTTGTAAAGGTTCCATCAAAACGTGAATCAATTGCTTTATTATTAAATGTATTTTTAATAACCCCTTGAGTTGGGGCCATTCTTGTCCATGGCCTGCCTAAGGATTGTACAGACTCACGACGCACTGAATTAAAACTATCCCACGCCGATGAAGATTTACTACTAGTAATGGCTGGATAATTCCAAGTCATATAATAATAAGCCCAGTTTGAATTTGGTGAATTACCATTAAATCCTGTAAGATCAGCTCCATTATAAAGTGGACTTGATTCTGTATGATCGGCAAAAAGCATTGCTTCAGAGTTATAAGGATTATCACCTCTGTGAACATCGTAAAAGGTATCTAATAAAGCATAGCCTCCTGATGCTCCATTGTTAATGCCATCCATAGCAATATCATAAGCTTGCTGATAATACCACTGTGCATCATGTCCATCTGGGTCAGTTCTTGATGCTTCTGGATACGTTGGTATATTGTTTGGATTTTCTAACCACCAGGCATATGTGAGGTATGCCTTAGCTAAATATAACCGTGCAACTGTTTTAGTAACCGTTCCAGTAAGCCTTGGAGCGTCTGGTAACTCATTAACGGCAGTTATCAAGTCAGGAAATATAGCTTTTGTGTATACTTCAGGAACTGTATTTCGAACTGAACCACGGGCAGGACTTGTATTAAATTTTAGCTCACCTGCACCTAAATCTAATGGCACACCGCCAAATGTTTGTACTAATAAAAAATAATCAAATGCTCTAAAAAATCTAGCTTCTGAAACCAAACTTTCAGAAATACCAACTGCAGCTGCATTTTCAATAATACCGCTAGCTGTATTTATAAACGGGAATGTGTTATCCCATATACTCCCAGGAGCACCGTTAGTTGCAGAAATAACTCCGCCTAAACCAGTCAAATCTAATGTTTGAAAAGTTCCTGTACCTGAATCAGCATAAGTAGCCTCATCAGTTCCACTTTCAGCATACATAAATAAATCAGCATTTCCATATATTCTTCTTAGATGCGCATATAATGCAGTTAAACCACCCTCTACTCCTTCCTCAGTCTGGAAATAACCAGGTTCAAATATTGCAGTCGGCTGTTCTTCTAATATATCTTTAGAACAAGCCACTAATAAAAGCATTAGCAATGTTGCTCTTATAAAAGTTTTTAATTTTTTCATTTCTATTTTTTTTAAAAAGTTACATTAAGTCCCAATAAATAGTTACGTGTTGTTGGCGTATTTACACCTATTGTAAGTATCCTGTTCCTGTAATCACCACCGTTTTCGTCACCCAATGAGTTAGTTTCCGGATCCATTCCTGATAAATCATGATACTCAGAAAAGAATACAAATGGGTTTTGAGCAGTAAAATAAAGTCTTAAATGATCTAAACCTAAATTCTCTAACACATCATTCTGAAAAGTATACCCAAGTGATATGGTACGTATTTTAAGGTATGATCCATCAAAGTAATTCATGGTACTAGCATAATACACATTATCACCATCTCTTTCAGCTGGGTTAGGAAATCTGGCATCTGTATTTTCTGGCGTCCAGTAATCTACATCAACATTTCCTCTTCGCCCACTCATTAAGTTTCTATACGCTGCAGGACCATACAAAGTACCTATCGCAACACCACCACTTCTAAATACACCTATAGCACTCAAATCAAATCCTTTATATCCAAAACGAGTATTAAAACCACCTTGAAAATCCGGATCTAATTCAATAGCCTGACGATCTTCACCATTAATTGCTCTAACTGGGGAACCATCTGAATTATATTGACCTGTATATTCTACTTTTATCATTCCAAGTCCACGGCCTGGCTCTAAAATGTCTTGATACAAGTCTCCTTCTTGCCATAACCCAATTTTCTTATAATCATACACACTATTAATAGATTTCCCTACAAACCATCCATTATATGTATCTCTTTCCTGCCCTGAAGCCAAAGATGTTATCTCATTATGATTAGAATATAAGTTAAACCCTAAATCCCATGTTAAACCATCAGGATTGTCTAAGATGGCAGCATTAAGGGATATTTCCCATCCTTTATTTTGAGTTGATCCAATATTTGCAGTATAACCACTAACTCCTGATGTTCTGGGTAAACCGAGGCTCAATAGAATGTCATTGGTATCTGTTACATAATATTCAAAAGTACCAGATATCCTGTTATTTAAAAACCCAAAATCTAAACCTACATTATATGTAGTAGAATATTCCCAACCTAATGTCTCATTGGGTAATTGAGTCACATAATAACCAAAACCTGTTTCTTGTGTTCCAAAATTATAAGGTAATGTTGACAAAAGCCCCAATGTAGCATAAGGATCTATAGATTGATTAGAAGTTTCTCCATATCCTAAACGCAGTTTAAGCTGGTTCATCCATTTTGCATCACTAACAAAATTTTCATTTCCAATATTCCAACCCACTGAAATTGCCGGGTATGTGTGCCATTTATTGCCTTCAGACAACCTTGAAGACCCATCAGACCTTACAGTAGCTGAGATCATATAGCGGTTATCGTATGAATACATTGCACGTCCCATCCAGGACATTAACCCACTTACATCATGTCCTTGAAATTGATTTCTGAAAGTATTTGCTGGAAACTCTACATTACCTTCTGCAAACGATAAATTATAATGCTGTAAGTGATCAGAAATAATTCCTCTAGCGGTTCCAGTAGATTTTGTATATTCAGTTTCTTCAGCAGAATACAAACCAACTAAATTAATTTCATGCTTATCATTAAAAACACGGTCATAACTAACAATATTTTCAATTAACCAACGTGTATTAAGTTCCTCTCTTAAAGTGGCAACTGATTCAGCTAGTGGATTAGGACTTCTTGCTCCCGTACCAATAAAATCAGCTGCTTTGATTACACGATAATTTAAACCTAGATTAGCGCGATATTTTAATCCTTCAATACCCGGTATTTTAACTTCAGCATAGAGATTATTGTAAGAAGCAAAAACTTTATCTTTATCAAAATAACTATCACCCAGAGCATCATAATTAGCTCTTGTACTTACCCATTGAGTATCAATAGGTAAATCTGCTATTGTTCTAAGATTACCTTCTTCATCATATTGACTTACAAGTGGTGAATGGTCTAAAACCCCTCCAACATTAACATCATTACCGTCATAAACACCAAAGCTGTTATTTGTTGTAAAGCCAAATTTAATACTCTTGCCTACTTCCTGATCAATAGCAGCTCTTAAAGAAAAACGCTCATATTGTTGAATAGGCACTACAGCCTCATCCTTATGATAGCCTATGTTAAAACTATAATTACCTTTTTCAGTACCTCCAGACAAAGACACATCATGACTAGTAATAATACCTGTTCTATAAAATAAATCTTGCCAATTTGTATTTACACCTAATTGTTCGCTAGTTCCTAGTGTTACTGTTCCAGAACCAGCATCATAATAACCAGAATTAGCATCTATACGTAATTGTGTTAATTGATCCCCATTCATCATATCATAGTCACTAAAAACATTCTTTAAGCCATAAAAACTATTGTAAGTAATTTTAGCTTCTTGTCCTTTTTTACCTCTATTTGTTGTAACCATAATAACTCCATTAGCACCACGTGAGCCATAAATAGCAGTCGCCGAGGCATCCTTTAGAACGTCAATTCCCTCAATATCGTTAGGGTTTAAATCGGAAATAGAACCTGAAAAAGGTATTCCATCAAGCACGATTAATGGGGCATTATCGGCACTCACCGAGCGAGATCCTCGAACACGAATTTGCATTGCAGCACCTGGTTTACTTGAAGTTTGCGCAAATTCAACACCTGGCAAACGCCCTTGTAAAGCTTGAGATATATTTGAAGATGGCACATCTCGCATTACCTCTCCACGTATTGAAGCTACTGAACCAGTTACAGCCTCTCTTCGTTGAACACCATAACCTACAACAACAACTTCACCAAGTTGTTCTAAATTTTCAGTTAATGTTACATTAATAACAGATTGTCCATTAACTGGAACCTCCTGGCTATTAAATCCTACATAACTAAAAAGTAGGATTGCATCAGAAGGTGCATTGATGGTATAATTACCATCAAAATCAGTTGCAGTACCAACATTTGTACCGCTTACAATAACGCTCACACCGGGTAAAGGCCCTGAATCATCAGATACGGTTCCTGACACCGCAATCGATTGCGCATTTGAAGCAAAAATAAATGCAAAAAATGCGATCAGGACATAAATAAACCCGCTCTTTGCTTTGTACTTACATAGTAATTGATTGGTCATTTCGCTAATTTTTAAGTTTAAATATTAATAAATAAGTAGGTTTTGGTTAAACCTATTACAATTTTCTCGGATAAATATACATAAATATTTTATTGACGCAATCGATTGCATGAAATTTTTGTTAAAAATTTCCCAAAAAGTTAACTTAAATTATTATTTACCCATAAAAAACCGCCTGAATTTTATTTATTTGATAATATATATGATCTTAAAAAAGATTTGAAATCAGAATTTCAATATGTAAGTATGGAGTAAAATTTAGCTACCATTAAATTTATTCATTGTGTTTGACAATCCGGTTATTACAAATGATTTTATTAAATCCCGACTTTGTTCAAGGCGTTCAGGTAATTTTATCACTTCCTTTTCATCCCATTGCCCTAAAACATAATCAACTTGTTTCCCTTTGGAAAAGTCTCCTCCAACACCAAACCGGAACCGGGTGTATACCGTTGTTTGTAATTTATCCTGAATATCTTTAAGTCCGTTATGACCACCATCACTCCCCTTTGCCTTTAACCGGATGGTGCCAAATGGCAAATTCAGGTCATCTGTTATTACCAATAAATTTTCCAAAGGTATTTTTTCCTTATCCAACCAGTACCTTACAGCCTTACCGCTCAAATTCATATAGGTTGATGGTTTAAGAAAAATGAGTGTTTTACCTCTATACCTATATAATACAGTGTCCCCTAGTTTTTGTGTTTCAAAAGTTAAAGATTCCTTTTCCGCAAAATGATCCAATATTTTAAATCCAATATTATGTCTTGTATTCTCATATTCAGCCCCTATATTTCCCAGGCCTACAATTAAAAACTTTTTCATAGGATCTTTTTCTTCGAATAACGATTGTTCTTTTTTAAATATTTTTTTTATTATTGAAAACATACTATTAGTTTTTGTAAAAATAAAAAAGCATCCCTAAAAATATGAATGCTTTAAACATATTTATCTTTTAATTATTAATTTTCTACTTCTGAAGTTTTGGTTGAGAGATTATTACTCATAAACCTGGAACGCTCTTACTCTTTTAAATACTCTTTAATATTGATATTTAAAATATAAGAAAAAAACCTAGTTTCATTTTTTATTGTACATTCATAAATTTTTATAATTTACTTTTACTTTTATGAAAATTCTTGGCATTTCTGCATATTATCATGATTCTGCCGCTGCCATCATTGAAAATGGAAAGATATTATATGCTGCTCAAGAGGAGAGATTCTCAAGAATCAAAAATGATGCATCTTTTCCAGAAAAGGCAATAGAGTTTTGTCTACATGAATCAGGATTAAATATTGAAGATATAGATTTTATATCCTTTTATGATAAACCCTTTTTAAAGTTTGAAAGATTATTAGAAACCTATTATGCATTTGCTCCAAAAGGATTTAAATCCTTTGCTATAGCAATGCCTTTATGGTTAAAAGAAAAGCTTTTCATTAAACAACTCATACATAGGAAAATTAAAAAACTTAATAATTCTAAAAGAATAAAAATACCAATAAAATTTCCGGAACATCATCTTTCACATGTGGCCAGCGCTTTTTATACCTCTCCTTTTAACAGATCTGCTTATTTATCCGTTGATGGGGTAGGTGAATGGGCAACAACTACATATGGGGTCGCTTGTGGTGAAAAGGGTATTAAAGTATTAGGTGAGTTACATTTTCCACATTCATTAGGTTTATTTTATTCTTCATTTACATACTTTTTAGGTTTTAAAGTAAATTCCGGCGAATATAAAATGATGGGATTGGCACCTTATGCTGATTACTCTTCAAAAAGAGTTGCTGAATTTATACAAACCATAAAAGAAATATTAATAGATATTAAACCAGATGGCTCAATAAGACTAAACATGGATTATTTTGAATATGCAGTAGGGTTGCGTATGGTAGATTCTAAAAAATGGGAAAAAATATTTAGTATAAAAAAAAGATTGCCGGAAGAAAAATTAGAACAAGTGCATGCCGATTTAGCATATGCTGCGCAAAAGGTCATGGAGGAAATACTTGTTCTGTTAATAAAATTTGTAAAAAAAGAGACGAATGAAAACTATTTGTGCTTTTCAGGAGGAGTTGCTTTAAATTGTGTTGCAAATTCAGTTTTATTTAGTCAGAAAGGTTTTGAAGATATTTATATTCAACCTGCTGCCGGAGATTCAGGCGGAGCCGTGGGTGCTGCATTGGCAGTAGCTTATATGGAAGAAGAACTGTCTTTTGATGGATTAAAAAAACCTTTTAATGTTTATTTGGGACCTCAATATTCAAATCACGAAATTGAAAGGGTTTTACGAAAATATAAGTGTAATTACCAGTATTTTGAAAAACAAGATGAATTGAACAAAACCACTGCTCAACTTATAGCTTCTAAAAAAGTTGTAGGGTGGTACAGAGGGAGAACTGAATTTGGCCCCAGAGCATTAGGCAACAGAAGTATACTGGCGGATGCTACAGACCCCGACATGCAATATAATCTAAACATGAAAATAAAATTTCGGGAAGGTTTTAGACCTTTTGCTCCTGTGGTTTGCGAAGAAGATTATGATGATTATTTTGAATCGGGGAAAAAATCTCTATATATGTTATTTACAAGTTTTATCAAGAAATCACTAAGAAAAAATTTGCCAAAGGATTTTTCCCAATATAGCTTAGATGAAAAACGTAAGTTTATAAAGTCTGATTTTCCGGGGATTACCCATATTGACTTTTCAGCCAGGGTTCAAGTGGTAAATAAAGACTTAAATCCCATACTATGGGATTTGCTGCAATCCTATAAAGCACTGACAGGTGTAGGCTTACTAATAAACACAAGCTTTAATGTTAAAGATGAGCCAATTGTGAATACTCCTGAAAACGCATACCTTTGTTTTATGAAATCAGGAATGGATGTTTTAGTTTTAGAGAATTATTTAATTAAAAAATAAATGGAATTTATTAGAGAATTTTTACTCTTTTTAAGAGAAAGAAAAAAATGGTGGCTTATGCCTTTAATCCTAATTTTCGTAATTTTCGGAATACTCATATTTTTAACCAGCGGCTCCGCTTTGGCACCATTTATATATACTTTATTCTGATGAACTGGGAAAAAGCTCTGGAAACTATTATAGTTTTGGCATTGGCAACGCTTGTTGCTTCCTTATTGCTCGATATTGACTGGCTCATATATATTGCTACTAGTTTATTGACAGTATCAGTTATTTCAAAAAGATTAACCAATGTGATAGCAAGGGCCTGGCTTTCACTTTCTAATCGGTTTGGAATTATAATGAATTATATAATAATGTTTATTATATTTTCTTTTGTTCTATTTCCTCTATCATTTTTTCAACGATTATTTAAGAAGAATGAGATATTAAAAAAACAGAAAGGTAATTCTCATTTTGTTCAGCGAAATCATTTGTTTACTAATCAAGATATTGAAAACCCCTGGTAGAGTAATTAGGGTACATCATTTCTGCGGAATGCGAATATATTACCTCTATATTTAATGTGAGATTAAAAACTTAATACTAAAATCAATTTTGTAATCTTTCTGTAACTTGTTTAAGCAGATTATTGAGTTCTTCACAACCTAAACCTCTTTTGTTTGCTTCTGAAATAGTTCGATGAGCTAATTCAATTTTATCAGACTTTATATATACTTTGGCTAGCTCCCGGGCAGATAAGCTACTCTTTTCAAGTTCATTATACTTAAAAAAGTAATAAGTAGCTTTATTGAGTTCATTCATTTTTAAACACATTTTCCCCGCTAATCGATATACTTCTCCTTGCTCGGGAAATTCAAAAATTAAAGATTGTGCTACACGAAGACCTTTTTCATACTCCTTATCATACTCATATCTATGATAAGCTTGTTTCATTATATCTTCCCATTTTGTCCGATTTGTATGAATTTCTAAAGCCTTTCTTTCTTCATAAGTTGGATTAACATTAGCGTAATACGGAGAAAATGAGTTCTGTTCAGCTTTGTTCAAATTATAAGGCCAGGACCTTTTTAAATGGTCTATCAGGAACTTTCCTCTAAGTGAGTCAATTTTTGTTATTGGTACGTCATCAAAAGCTTCGTTAAATGTGATATAATGGTCCCAGTTGTCTAAAAAATTCAACTCTTTTATTTTATCATAAAAAGCATCTGCCATAACAAAATAACCTTTTACATTTGGGTGCACGTGTTCAGTCAATAATTCATCTCCAATTATACCGTGGGTCGAATACTTTAAAAAAACATCTTCCATATCTATTAATGAACAATTATATTCATTCGATAAATTCATAATGATTTCGTTAACTCTCTGTGGGGCCCTAAACCTTAGGAGATCTAACTCTTTGGAAATATGTAAATACTTTATTGCCGTATCTTTATTTTTTTGAAGATAGTATCTGCCCAGCTCATAGGCCGCATCCGCATTTTCATTGGCTAACCGATTTGCTTCAGGATTGTTTTGCTCAATATCTTGAATTAACTTATTTATATCACTTATACTATCGCTTATAAAAGGTTTGATATCTTTTTCATTAGACACAACTGTAGACAAAATAACAGGTATATCATTGTTTTTATACTTTTTTAATATTCTTTTTAAATTACTTTCAAATTGAGATAATCCTGCCAAATAAACTTCAGAGTTAAAAGGAATGCGATGTTCTTTTGCCATTTCCTCCATTAATGTTGTTTCTTCCCTTTTGGCCATTGCTTTTTTATCACTAAAAATCATAGAATAACTATTATCCAATAATTGAAAAAAGCGAAAATTTTTAAGATATAAATATGACCGAACGAGAGCTGCACGATTTCCAAAAGAAACAGATGATCCCACACCTAATGCTCCATAATACTCATTATGCCCCGCATAAATAATTACTAAATCGGGTTTTTGATCTATTATTTTATCTGTTAAATCCCACAATGTGTATGAGTTTACAGCTGTTATTCCAGTGTTAATAACTTCAATGTTCTTTTCTGGAAATGTTTGAGATAATCTATGCTTCAATAAACGTGGAAATGAACCAGCACGGTAATAAGGAAAACCTACAACAGTAGAAGCTCCCTGAACAAAAATTCTGAATGTACTATCTGTTTTCTTTTTTAAAAACAAGTCCGATTGATTATCTGACTTAAATTCTTTATTAATAAAATACTTCTTTGCAATTTTGGAGTTCATAATGAGGTACTCTGGCTTACCATCAACTACAACTTTATTAAAAAGTTGATAATTATCGCCATACTGGCTCATTCTCAATATGCCTTCAAAAAGCGTTACGAATAAAAAAGGAAGTAAAAAGGCAATGGCTTTAAATACTATTTCTTTTTTCAAACTAAATAAATTCAATTTCTTATCCATAGCCTTTTGCGTAATTTTTGCGTTTCAAAAGTTAAGATTCTTTTTAGTTTTTGGTAAAAATAAAAAAGCATCCATAAAAAATTATGGATGCTTTAAAAATAAATATTTTAAATAATTAATTTTCCCCTTCTGGAGTTTCAGTAGCTGGAGCTTCACTTCCTGCTGTTTCTCCTGCAGTTGCTTCAACTTCATCACCTTCTTCTTCATCTTCATCATCAACAACAATAGCTGCACGGGCTGTTTTAACTTGTACTACAACAGTTGTATCCGGGTGAAGGATTGTAAAATCATCATTTATTAAAGATGATACGGCTATGTTACCACCAATTTTAAGTTTAGATATGTCTATATCAAAAAAGTCAGGAAGTTGAGAAGGCAAAGCCCTGATATCTAACTTTCTTTTTCTAAATAGTAATCTACCACCATTTCTTACTCCCGGAGAACTTCCTACCAAACGTACAGGTATTTTCATTGTTACCGGTTTATCTTCAAATAACTGATAGAAATCGATGTGCAAAATACTATCACTTACAGGATGAAACTGTATATCCTGTAGTACAGCATCAAATTTCTTTCCACCTTCCAAGTCAATCACAACAGTATGTGCGCTTGGGGTGTAAACCAAATTTTTAAATGCTAGTTCATCAGCTGAAAAGTGAATTGGTTTATCTCCCCCGTATAATACGCAAGGAACCTTTCCAGCATTACGTAAGGCTTTGGTAGCTACCTTGCCCACGCTTTCTCTTTGAGATCCTTTAATTGTAATTGACTTCATATATTTAATTTAATTTATATTACTCGGTTTATTTGAGTGTATGTTACTCATTATATTACCGGTGTTACATTAAAAATTTTGAACTTATAGAGGTATTATGATGCACTCTGTGCATTACATCTGCAAAAAGATTGGCGCAACTTAAGACTCTTACTTTATTACTTTCCTTTTTTGGTGGTATGGAATCAGTAACGATAAGTTCAGTTAATTTTGATTTTTCTATTTTTTCATGAGCATCACCCGAAAGTAATGCATGTGTGGCCACGGCTCTTACACTTAAAGCACCTCTTTCAATCATAAGGTCTGCTGCTTTTGTTAAAGTTCCGGCTGTATCAACCATATCATCAACAAGAACTACATTTTTACCGGTTACATCACCAATAAGTTCCATGTGTTCTATTATATTTGCTTTTTTACGTTGTTTGTAACAAACAACAACATCGCTTTCTAAAAATTTAGAATATGCATATGCTCTTTTAGACCCGCCCATATCGGGAGAAGCCATTGTAAGATTATCAAGTTTTAAACTTCTTAAATATGGTAAAAACATTGTTGATGCAAACAAATGATCTACCGGCTTTTCAAAGAACCCCTGGATCTGATCGGCATGTAAATCCATGGTAATTATCCTGGTTGCCCCCGCTGCTTCAAGCAGTTTAGCTACCAGTTTAGCACCTATGGGTACCCGTGGTTTATCTTTTCTGTCTTGTCTTGCCCATCCAAAATAAGGCATAACTGCTGTTATATGTCTTGCTGATGCGCGTTTGGCAGCATCCAGCATCAATAACATTTCCATTAAATTTTCAGGCCCCGGATGCGTCGATCCGATTATAAAAACCCTTGCTCCCCTTACAGATTCTTCAAATGAAGGCTGAAATTCTCCATCACTATACCTGGTAAAAGAAACCTCACCTAAATCAGCACCGTAAGATTTAGCAATTTCTTTTGCTAAATCCATTGACTGTGTACAGGCAAATATCTTTGGCTCAGGGACTCTATAAGGCATCTAACCAGATGTTTAGGATTAATTAATCTTAGCTCACGTAAAATGAGGTGCAAATTTAGAAATTTATTTGATCCCTCAAAGGATAAATAATGGTATTTTTAGTATTCTGAACAAAAATATTTTATAATTTTGCAGACCTGTTGCCTAAGCCTTTATAATGAAATCGAATTAGAGAAATCAAGTATTGGCAAAGAAAAGTTGAAAATGCTGAAGAATAAAATAATTTAATAAGCCTTGGTGGCGGAATTGGTAGACGCGCACGACTCAAA
>CALGUD010000145.1 GCA_937901915.1 uncultured Flavobacteriaceae bacterium | reverse complement strand
CTGAAATGTCATGGAGTACCCACTTACGTTCTGCTCAGGATTTTGTGAACGTAGGCGATGAAGTTGAAGCGGTAATACTTACTTTAGACAGGGATGAGCGTAAAATGTCTCTAGGTATTAAACAGCTTACTCCAGATCCTTGGACAGATATCACCACTAAATACCCTGTTGGTTCTACCCACTCCGGTATTGTGCGTAATTTTACCAATTTTGGAGTATTTGTTGAGTTAGAAGAAGGTATTGACGGATTGATATACATATCTGACCTTTCGTGGACTAAGAAAATCAAACACCCATCAGAATTTGTAACAGTTGGCGATAAACTGGAAGTTGAAGTACTTGAACTTGATGTTGAGGGACGTAAACTAAGCCTTGGCCATAAACAAACAACAAGTAATCCGTGGGATAAATATGAAGACGATTTTGCTGTTGGTACTGTTCATAAAGCCGAAATAGCTGAGATCGTAGATAAAGGTGCTACAATTAATTTTAACGAAGATATTGTTGCATTTGTACCTTCACGTCACTTAGAAAAAGAAGATGGTAAGAAACTTGGAAAAGGGGAGACAGCAGACTTTAAAATTATTGAATTCAACAAAGAGTTCAAAAGAGTTGTAGTTTCTCATACTGCTATCTTTAGAGATGAAGAAGAAAAGAATGTTAAAGTAGCTGCAGCCAAGAAAAAAACTGCTTCTCAATCAGAGAAAACAACTCTTGGTGATATAGATGCTTTGGCAGAACTTAAAGAGAAAATGGATAGTAAGAAAAAGTAATTTATCTAATCTTATCCTAATTATATAAAATCGCCTGAAGAATAATTTTCAGGCGATTTTTGTATTTTACTTATTCAGGTTTAATCATTTTCGGCCTGGGAAATTAGCTCGGGAAGCTCATCATAATTCACATGATCTTTTAAAAAAAGAGACCATTGTTTATACATTTGAGGATAATACATGGCAGTTCCCGGAATATAATGAATGTGTTTTTCTTCGCAATATTTTCTTAAATATGTTCCCGGCATTTGATGGTCAAACACAGTTTTGCATCCTTCAAGGGCTTTTAAGAACCCCTGAGCTTGTTTTAACGGATAATCTGATGCTGGTGTAGCGTTAATAAATAAGTCTGCAGTATTGCCAGTATAAGAGCTTAAATTGTATTCCTTATTTTTTTTATCAATCTCTACTGGATTTCTGCCTGTTACAAATACTCTAATTCCGATGGAGGTTAGAACATGATAAGCTACATTAAAAACTCCGCCATACCCATAAATAATGGCTGTTTTTACAGGGATTTCTCCTGTTTTAATACCTTTCTTAATAGCTGATTCAAATCCAAAAGCATCTGTATTGTAACCTATTAATTTATCTCCTTCTCTTATAACTGTATTTACTGATTGCATTTGTTTAGCTAAAGGATCCAGTTCATCTAAATACGGAATAATTGTGTGTTTAATGTCCTTAGATATAGCCCCGCCTATTGCTCCCAATCCTCTTATCACATTTGCAAAATCTTCTGGTTTTACTTTTCCATCATTGGAGTAAGAAGATACAGGGATATAGGCTATATTCAGCATTAAAATTTCCTGTAATAATTTTTGGTATCTTTTTAAGGATGAAACCCGGCCGGATGTAGAGATGATATATCTGGTATCGGCATTTAGCAGTAAGGGAATAATTGGATTTGTTTGGTTTAATTTCATTCATAACGGATTGCAGAGAAAGTATTTATTAGATTTTTTATTCTAATAGTTATTTCTGTAGCTAGTTCAGAAGTTTAGACTTAATCAGACAATCGGATCACCAATTTTACTTACATTTTTTCGTAAAGGGTTCTTATTTTGCCTGCGTCGATTTTATTTTTCCAATCTTTTCCCAGGGCATTTTCCCAAAGGGGCTCGAGTCCAAGAGCTACATCTGTCATTACAGAAAATTCATCCTCCGATAAACCGGCACATATACCTGTTGGAAGTTTTATATTGTGTTTCTTGGTCATTTGTTTAAATTGCCTGACTCCTTCGGGATAATACTCTTCAAGTTTGTCAAAAACAATACAATTACCGATACCATGTTTAGTTCCTAATACATAAGAAAGACCATAACTCAGAGCATGTGCAACCCCTACTTGAGAATAAGCAATACTCATACCTCCGTGCCATGAAGCCATCATAAGTTTGTCTTGTGAATCTTCCTCAGAGAGCGAATCATCTAAAAATACTTCTACGCATAAATCATAAGCTTTCTCTCCATAACTTTGACTAAATGCATTCAGATATGTGCCTTTTAAAGACTCTATACAATGTATAAAACAATCCATTCCTGTATAAAACCATTGATCATTAGATACTCCTCGTGTTAATTCCGGATCTAAAACCACCTGGTCAAAAGGGGTATGGTCAGAATTTATTCCTAATTTTTTCTTAGGACCAGTTAAAACAGTGGTCCTTGAAACTTCAGCCCCGGTCCCGCTTATTGTTGGTATGCCTACATGAAAAAGAGCTTCACTGTTCACAAGGTCCCAGCCCTGGTAGTTTTCTGCTTTTCCATTGTTGGTGAGCATAATAGCCACTGCTTTTGCTAAATCCATAATACTTCCACCACCAATTCCTATAATACCTGAAGGTAACTGATCATATATAGACTTAATTTCAGTCACTAATGCATCTACCTGTTCTGTTTTAGGTTCTTCTTTAGTTGAGATGAAAATAACCTTATCATTAAATACGGTTGGTATTCTAGAGGTTATAGATGGATTTTTTTCAAAAACATCGTCAACTAAAAAAATAAAAGGTTTGTTTGAGTTTATGCGTTTAGGCATAAGGATTTCATTGAGCTGATTAAAGCTTCCCCTGCCAAAAACCACTCTTGGAACCATTGGAAAGTTTTTATATTTCATCTATTGCTATAAGTAATTTAATATTTCTTTTATATTTTCTACGGTTTTGTACCCGCCATTATTATCCTTTTCATTTACCATTTCGTGCTGCCATGTTGTATGGAAAGGTACGTGAACAGCCTGGGCACCTATATTTATAATAGGCAAAATATCCGATTTTAAGGAATTGCCTATCATTAAAAATTCATTTACATCAATTTCAAGATGTTCCAGCAGGTTAGAATAATTATATTCTTTTTTGTCACTTAGTACTTCTATGTGATGAAAATACGCCGTTAAACCCGATTTTTCAAGTTTTCTTTCCTGATCTAATAAATCACCTTTAGTTAGTAAAATTAACCTGTATTTTTTATTTAATTTTTTTAATACCTCTTCTATGCCATCCAGTAACTCTACTGGTTTACTGATTAGCTCTTTCCCCAGGTCTAGGATACTTTCAATTGTCTGTACCTGAATTTTACCATTAGATAACTCTATAGCACTTTCAATCATGGATAATGTAAATCCTTTTATTCCATAACCGTAAAAATCCAGGTTTTTTATTTCCATTTTAAAAAGTTCCTGATCTATTGTATTTTCTGTTTCATAACCCGATAACAATTTCGCAAATTTGTGTTCGGTTTCCCTGAAATAAGTTTCATTAACCCAAAGGGTGTCATCGGCATCAAAGCCAATTACCTTTATATTACTATAATTTATTTCCATGCTTTTTTGGCTCTTTCAAGATCTTCCGGTGTGTCAATTTCAATGCCAATTGCATTAGTTTCAACCATTTTTATTTTTCTTCCGTATTCAAGATACCTGATAGCTTCAATTTTTTCACTGGCTTCCAGAGATAACATGGGTAATAGTTTAAAATCTAAAATGGCTTGTTTTCTAAAAGCATAAATTCCTTTATGTTTAAAATATTTTGCACCAATACCGGTGGCTCGGGGATAGGGAATAGGGGAACGGGAAAAATAAAGAGCAAAGTTACGATTATCAACGATTACTTTAACAGTATTCGGATCATTTATCTCATCCCAATCTGTAATTTCAGTCATTAATGATGCCAGGTCTATTTCCGTATGAAGATCATTTTTAAAAACTTCAATTACATCATAAAGACTTTGCCTGTCTGTAAAAGGCTCATCTCCCTGAACATTCACTACAATATCAATGTCCATATTTTCAACTGCCTCTGCAATTCTGTCACTACCGCAATCATGCTCGTTTTTACTCATAATTGCTTTGCCACCAATTTTTATTATTTCATTAAAAATAATATCACTATCGGTAACTACATACACATCATCAAACAGACCTGTTTTTAAAACAGCCTCATAAGTTCTGGAGATAACTGTTTTTCCCTCCAAATCTTGCATAAGCTTTCCAGGAAAACGTGATGCTGCATAACGCGCAGGAATCATTGAAATAATTTTCATCTTATTGCTTTGAGATTCAAAAATACATTTAAATATTTGATTTTAACTTTTACGTGCACGAATTTTTTTATAAAGCCAAATTATCATTCCTAAAATGAAGAGTACCAATATAATAGCCAAAACCGGCGCAAAAACGGATGCAACCGACAAGATTACAGAAGAACCTGTTTCTACAGTTGAAACAACAGGATTTCCGAGTCCGGCTGTTGTAGCACTGGAACTAAGCCTGGTAGCTGTGGCAGTACCCTTTATAAGACCGGCAGTGCCACCACCGGCTATTATTGCTAAGGACCAGGTTACTAATGGATCTAAGTTTGCGGCAGTAGAAACAACTACTGCTGTCCCAGCTATTGCTGCTAAGGGTATAGCAATGGTGTCCAGCAAATTATCCACAAAAGGTATATAATATGCAAAAATTTCAAACAGCATTGCTATTCCGAGTGCTATAAGCGCTGTGGTACTACCTAGCCATTCCCAATTTTCGTTCACCTCCCATATATTAAAATAGGATGCCATGCTCAAAGCAAAAAGAGGCAAAAATACCCTGAAACCTACTGAAGCAGCCAATCCAATACCTAAAAATATACTTATTGCTGTTTCCACTACTGTTTTATATTGTATTTAGTAATATAAAGATAAAATTAAGATTCAACAAAAAAATCATTTTTAAACCCTATCAGATATAATTTATTTTTAGCCCTGGTAACGGCTGTGTATAGCCAGCGCAGGTATTCAGTATCTATTCCGTTGGGTGCATAAGGTTGTTCTATGAACACCGTATTCCATTGTCCACCTTGAGATTTATGACAAGTAATTGCATAGGAAAATTTAACCTGTAATGCGTTAAAATATGTATTGTTTTTAACCTTTAAGAATTTTTTATACTTAGAAGTTTCACTTTCATAATCTTTCATTACTTCCTGGTACAAGCGGTTAGAATCGTCATACGATAAGGATGGGGTTTCTGCATCTATGGTGTCAAGAAGCAGAACCGTTTCAAAGGGCTTCATTTTAGGGTAATCGACCATTTTTACATTAACCTGGGCAAACCGGAATCCGTACAACTCTTTTAATGCGAATATTTCAAGTACTTCAATTATGTCCCCATTAGCAATAAAACCTGCTTCTGACGAAGCTTTCAGCCAGAAATAATTATTTTTTACTACCATTAGATAATCACCAGGGGTTAATTCATTTTCATGAAAAAGGATTTTATTTCTTATTTGCTGATTGTAAAGATTGGCACGTTTGTTTGACCGGACTATTAAAGCGGTGTCTTCTTTTCCAACTTCACTATAAGCACTGTCAATAGCATCCTGAATTTCATAGCCGTCTATAAGACGAATAATATCACTAAAATTGTCTAAATGAAATTGAAATCCGGTTGTAAAATCCGATTGTACCTGCTCTCTCAAATTTGTGGCATTAAGGAGTATGCCGGAATCGAGTTCTTGCCTTACTACTTCATCCAACTCAATATGTATTACGCTCTTATTATAATTTAATCCCAATGTGTTTTCATTAAGGGCCGGGCTTATAAAAAGGTTAACCGGAGGTAATTGTGCAGTATCACCAATTAGAATGAGCTTGCAATTATGTCCGGAGTACACATACATTATCAAGTCATCCAGAAGCGCCCCATTATCAAATAGTTTAGAATCTGCAGGAGCATCGGGAATCATAGAAGCTTCATCAACTATAAATATAGTGTCTCTGTGTTTATTGGGAGCTAAGGTAAAGCTCACTCCTCCGTTTTTTTGTTTTTTAGGAAAATAAATATGTTTATGAATTGTAAAAGCAGCTTTTCCGGAATAACTGGTTATAACTTTGGCGGCCCTCCCTGTTGGTGCTAGTAAAACGGCCTTTTTTTTGGTATGCCAAAGATTGTTTACTAAAGTGCCAATTATAGTGGTTTTACCGGTCCCTGCATAACCTTTAAGTAAAAACAATTCATCTTTATTATCAGAAAAAATAAAATCTGAAAGCTGTTGTAAAACAACATTTTGTTTTGAAGTTGGTGAATGAGGAAACTTGTCTTTTAGTAATTTATAAAAATCAATTTTATCCATGAAATTTTTTCTAATATCAAAAATAGTGATGTTTTTTTCAGCAATTCTTTTATGAATAAAAAAAAATTGTAGATTTGTGATAATCTATAAAATTAACTCATACAATAAAAAAATGAAGACAGGAATACAAATTGGCCTCTGGATTTTAAGTATTTTTTTCGCTTTTATGATTTATAAGTCTATAAGTGAGCCTATTGTGTTTGATAAAGTCAAACAGAAACGCTACAAAGATGTGATTGCAAAGTTAAAAGACATACGTGATGTTCAGGAAGCTCACAGAAGTATTAAAGGAAAATATGAGTCGGATTTTAATAAACTCATAAAGTTTATTGAGAATGAAAAGTTTACACTTACTCAACAAAGGGATTCTTCTTATATGGAATATGACAAAGTATATAAGATTGACATGATGAGGGAAGTAAGGATTATTGATACTCTTGGTTATGTATCACTCAAAGACTCCTTATTTAATGGCACTGAGAGTTACAAAAACTTAATGGATGTACCCCATGCTCAAGGTGATGCAAAATTCACTATGAAGACTGATGTTTTAGACAAGAATGGCTTTAGAGTGCCTGTATTTGAAGCAAAAGTTGCAAAAGATGTTATTTTACATGATCAACCAAAAGATTTGGTTGCCAGGGAAAAAACTATGAAATCAGTTGATGAAGTCAATGGTCCTGAAATTGTTGTTGGATCACTAGAAGATGTAAGCACCAGCGGGAACTGGCCAAGTATTTATGACACAAAAAAGAGAAAGTAACATATTAAATAATAATTATAAGGAACTGTCCATTCAAGTCAGCTTGAGTGGACTTTCTTTTTGTATTCTGAATTCTGCCACCAATCAATTGGAATTTTTAAAAAGTTTTACTTTTGATAAGCTTTCTTCGCCCATTGCGCTGAAAGATAAACTTGAGGGGTTTATGGCATCTGAAAAAATAGAGAGTTTAGAAATACGTAAAGTCATTGTCCTGCACCAGAATGAATTATCAGCTTTTGTCCCAAAATCGCTTTTCAGTAAAAACAATCTTTCAGATTATTTAAAATATAATGTCAAGATTTTAGATAATGATTTTATCGCATATGACGAAATTCAAAATGCCGATCTTATAAATGTATATGTTCCTTATGCGAATATAAATAACTATATTTTTGATCATTTCGGAGAGTTTGAATATAAGCATTTCTCCAGTGTTTTAGTAGAGACGCTACTTAATAAATCTCAAAAAAATGACGATGAGATTATGTATGTAAATGTATCAAAAAATCATTTTGAAGTTATTGTAATTAAAAACAGAAAGCTGTTATTTTACAATACTTTTGAATATTCTTCTAAAGAAGATTTTATTTACTACATACTTTTTTCTGCCGAACAATTGAATTTAAATCCAGAAAAATTTATGGTGTTTTTGTTAGGCGATATAGAAAAAGATCATGAACTTTTTGAAATTATTTATACGTATATAAGAAATATTGACTTTGGTGTGAATTTCAATGTTTTTGGAGCTACTAACGAAGTAAGTCTTCCTGATA
This sequence comes from uncultured Flavobacteriaceae bacterium, assembly GCA_937901915.1. Classification (GTDB taxonomy): domain Bacteria; phylum Bacteroidota; class Bacteroidia; order Flavobacteriales; family Flavobacteriaceae; genus Abyssalbus. Next base: position 8,160 of record CALGUD010000145.1, on the reverse strand, counting down.
AACATGAGGGCTTGGTCTTGCTTAATAGTTTTAAATGAGAATTATATCAGGAAAACACAAAGGAAGGCGCCTGCTTGCTCCAAAAAAGCTTCCTGTAAGGCCTACAACAGATTTGGCTAAAGAAGCATTATTTAATGTTTTAAACAATTATTATTACTTTGAAGACGTAATTTTACTGGATCTGTTTGCCGGCACCGGTAATATTAGTTTCGAATTCGCCAGCAGGGGTGGTGTTAATATTACTGCTGTAGATTCTTATCATGGCTGCATAGAATTTATTAAAAAAACGGCAAATGAATTAGAATTGCCAATTAAAACTGTTAAAAGCGATGTTTTTAAGTTTTTAGAAAAATCGGATATACTAGCAGATGTAGTTTTTGCGGACCCTCCATATGACTTTTCAGATGAGCAATTCTTAAAAATACCAGAGCTGATTTTTGCTAACAATATTTTATCTGAAAATGGGATGTTGATTGTAGAACATTCTCAGCGGACAGATTTTACTCAATCACCAGATTTTAGTTTTTTAAAAAAATATGGTGGAAGTATTTTTAGTTTTTTTGAAAAAGAAAAGCCAGTTTAATCAAAATCTTTTTTCCACCCTAACTTTTTTTCAATGGATTTAATCATTAATAGAGCGATGTCTTTGTCCGTTGCAGTCTCAATGCCTTCCAGTCCTGGGGATGAATTAACTTCAAGTAATAATGGCCCTTTTGCTGATCTGATAATATCCACACCTGCTACTTCAAGCCCCATTGCTTTTGCTGCTTTTAATGCAAGTTTCTTTTCATCGGGAGTTGCTTTAACCACTGTAGCGGTACCTCCTAAATGAATGTTAGCCCTGAATTCTCCTGGAGGGGCTTCACGCTGAATTGTAGCCACTACCTTGCCATCTATCACAAAACACCTTAAATCTTTCCCGTTAGCTTCTTTAATAAATTCCTGTACAAGTATATTGGCATTAAGGCTTTTAAAGGCATTTATAACGCTCTCTGCAGCTTTTTTAGTTTCGGCCAGAACAACACCTTTGCCCTGGGTGCCTTCCAGTAATTTTATGATAAGAGGACTGCCTCCTACCATTTTAATGAGGTCATTGGTATCTAATGAAGAATTTGCAAATCCTGTGGTAGGAATATCAACACCATTGTTTAAAAGAAGCTGTAGAGAATATAATTTGTCTCGGGATCTACTGATAGACAATGAGCTGTTTAAACAAAAAATATTAAGTGCTTCAAATTGCCTTGTAAGAGCACACCCATAATAAGTTAAGCTGGGTTTAATTCTGGGTATAACAGCGTCCATGTCATTCAATTTTTTGCCTCCTCTGTAATGAATTTCTGGTGTTTTGGCATCCAGTTTCATATAACATTGCCTGATATTAAAAAATTCGATATGATGGCCTAACCTTTCTCCTGTTTCAATAATTCTCCGGTTACTGTACAAATCAGCATTACTGGCTAAAAGGCCTATTTTTAAGCCGGATTTGTTTTCAACATTTTTATTGTACTGTTTTACTAGATCTTCTTCACTAATGTGGCCCAGTAAAAATCTGCTTTCGGGGTCGACAATGATCTTTCCTACCATAGCCTCCCTTCCCAAAAGCATTCTGTAGCCCATGGTGTCTCTGTTAGTTAATGTAATTTCTATCTCCCATATACTGTCATTTACTCTTAAGGGTGTTTTAATTACAAATCTGTTTTCTCTGTTTCCTGTAGAACTTTTTACAACTCTTTTATCAACTACTTCAGCTTCACAGGTTATAAATTTTCTCCCGTTGTTTTGAAGTGGAAACACATCAAAATTCACCCAGGTTTCATTATTTCTCTGGAAAGGGGTAATATTCACTGCGTGCAGGGATGAAGTTTTTGCACCACTGTCTACCCTTACTTTTATGGCCGGTAAATTTAATTCGGGAAGAGATATCCATTCTTCGCTTCCAACAACAATTTTATGATTAAGCATACTTATTTTTTAATGTCACGAAGTTATAAAAACATTCTCTGTAAGTATCAAGAAGTAGTATTTCTTTTAAAAGGGATATTCAAAAAAAAAAGCGTATCGACCGATACGCTTTTAGATTTATGATTCGGCTGGTTTCTCTGCCTTTTTTATTAGTATAGTGAGTTCATCTTTGCCCTCATCCAAATCCATATGAATGCTATCACCCTCTTCAAGTTTAGCCGTTATAATTTCTTCGGCAAGAGCATCTTCAATATATTTTTGAATAGCCCGTTTTAAAGGCCTGGCTCCATATTGTTTATCAAATCCTTTATCTGCTATATAATCTTTAGCTTTGGGAGATAAAGTAAGTTCATACCCGATATCTTTAATCCTTCTGTATAATTTATCTAATTCAATATCAATAATTTTGTGTATATCTTCTCTTTCAAGCGTATTAAACACCACTACATCATCGATACGGTTTAAAAATTCAGGCGCAAAAGCTTTTTTAAGCGCATTTTCTATCACGCTTCTTGAATGGTCATCGGCTTGTGCTTTTTTGGCCGATGTTCCAAATCCAACACCTTGTCCGAAATCTTTAAGCTTCCGGGCACCTATATTGGAAGTCATGATAATAATACTATTTTTAAAATCTATTTTTCTGCCAAGGCTATCTGTTAAATATCCATCATCTAAAACCTGCAATAGCATATTAAACACATCAGGATGTGCTTTTTCAATTTCATCAAGTAAAATTACAGAATATGGCTTTCTACGTACTTTTTCGGTAAGCTGTCCACCTTCTTCATATCCTACATATCCCGGAGGTGCTCCTACCAGTCTTGAGGCGGCAAATTTTTCCATATATTCACTCATGTCAATTCTTATAAGTGCGTCCTCGGAATCAAACAATTTTTGAGCCAAAACTTTGGCAAGTTGGGTTTTACCCACACCTGTCTGCCCTAGGAATATGAAAGAGCCAATAGGTTTATCGGGATCTTTTAATCCGGCCCTGTTACGTTGTATGGCTTTAACTACTTTACCAACGGCCTCATCCTGGCCAATAACTTTTCCTTTGATGAGTTTAGGTAGTTCAGCTAGTTTTGAGCTTTCTGCCTGAGCAATCCTGTTTACGGGAATTCCACTCATCATTGATACAACATCGGCTACATTATCTTCCGTTACTGTTTCTTTATTGAGTTTACTTTCTTCTTCCCAATTTTCCTGGGCAATAGCTAAGCTTTTTTCCAAACGTTTTTCATCATCACGGAGCTTTGCAGCTTCTTCATATTTTTGTTTTTTTACAACCGAATTTTTTAATTCCCTAACGTCTTCAAGTTGTTTTTCGAGCTCAAGAATTTGCTTGGGAACTTCCATATTGGTGATATGCACACGTGATCCTGATTCATCAAGGGCATCAATTGCCTTATCCGGTAAGAAACGGTCTGTCATATACCTGTTAGTGAGTTTCACACAAGCAATAATGGCTTCATTTGTATATTCAACATTATGATGTTCTTCATATTTCTCTTTAATGTTATGAAGAATCTCTATGGTTTCTTCCACCGTAGTAGGCTCAACAATCACTTTTTGGAACCTTCGTTCCAGGGCACCGTCTTTTTCAATGTATTGCCTGTATTCGTCAAGAGTGGTTGCACCAATGCATTGTATTTCACCTCTTGCCAATGCGGGTTTAAACATGTTTGAAGCGTCCAGGCTTCCTGTAGCCCCTCCGGCACCAACAATTGTATGGATTTCATCTATGAAGAGGATAATATCATCATTCTTTTCCAGTTCATTCATAACTGCTTTCATCCGTTCTTCAAATTGTCCACGGTATTTTGTTCCCGCCACAAGGGAAGCCAGATCAAGGGTTACAACACGTTTTCCATAAAGGATACGGGATACTTTTTTCTTAATAATTCTTAATGCCAGGCCTTCGGCAATGGCACTTTTTCCCACTCCGGGTTCACCAATCAGCAATGGATTGTTTTTCTTCCTTCTGCTCAAAATTTGTGAAACACGCTCAATTTCTTTTTGCCGGCCAACAACCGGATCTAATTTACCTTCTTCTGCTAATTGCGTTAGGTCCCTGCCAAAATTATCCAAAACGGGCGTTTTTGACTTTTTGGCGGACTTTGGTGCTCCCGTGCCTCCAAAAGGATTGTCTTTGGAATCGTCACCAGTTGTGCCGGGATCATCAGAATATGATTCGGCAGAAGGGGAGTCTATATAATCGTCATCACTTGTTATCATAAGTTTAAATTGTTCTTTAACATTATCATAGTCTACTTTAAGCTTGTTTAAAAGCTTAGTGGTAGGATCGTTCTCGTTTCTTAAAATGCAGAGCAACAGATGCGCTGTGTTTATTGAAGAGCTTTGGAAAAGCTTCGCTTCAAGAAATGTGGTTTTAAGTGCACGTTCGGCCTGTCGCGTTAAATGAAGGTTTTTTTTATCATTTGACACAACGCCAATGTTTGGATTTGCAGGGCTTAGAATTTCAACTTTTCTTCGTAGGTGTTCGAGGTCAACATTAAGGGCAGTCAAAATATCTATAGCTTTTCCGCTACCATCGCGTAAAAGACCAAGCATAAGATGTTCCGTGCCTATGAAGTCATGGCCGAGGCGTAAAGCCTCTTCCTTGCTGTATGCAATCACATCTTTTACTCTTGGTGAAAAATTATCATCCATAAATATTCCTTTCAATGATTAAAAATACTAAAACAAGTACACGTAAACAAAAACTGTACCTTATTTTATTCGTATAATAGCTAATAGACAAAAAAATGTTTGAAAATGAAAAAATTTAACATTGTATTTATTAACTATTCAAGGAGCAGTTTTTGTTAATAAAAACCTTAAAAAACCTTTTTCTGCAAGCCTTATAGCCGCTATAAAATGCGTATATTGGCACGATTTATATTTAACCAATAAATTTAAGAATTTAATATGGCAGAAGGAGAAAAACTTATTCCTATTAATATTGAAGATGAGATGAAATCGGCTTACATTGATTATTCAATGTCAGTCATCGTGTCACGTGCCCTACCGGATGTTAGGGATGGATTAAAGCCGGTACACCGCAGAGTTTTGTTTGGAATGCAGGAACTGGGAATAAGGTCAAATACCGCCTATAAAAAATCGGCAAGAATTGTTGGAGAAGTATTGGGAAAATATCATCCCCATGGCGATACTTCAGTATATGACACTATGGTGCGTATGGCTCAGCACTGGAGTCTGCGCTATATGTTGGTAGACGGACAGGGTAACTTTGGTTCTGTTGATGGTGACAGCCCTGCAGCAATGCGTTATACAGAAGCAAGAATGCGAAAAATATCGGAAGATATGATGGCCGATATTGACAAGGATACCGTTGATCATCGATTGAATTTTGACGATACATTAAAAGAACCGACTGTTTTACCGACCCGTGTTCCTAATCTTCTTATAAACGGTGCATCAGGTATTGCGGTAGGTATGGCAACCAATATGCCCCCTCATAATCTTTCTGAAGTTATAGATGGTATCATTGCTTACATAGCAAATAATGATATTACTATTGATGAACTCATAGAACATGTAAAGGCACCTGATTTTCCAACCGGAGGAATCATTTATGGTTATGATGGTGTCCGTGAAGCTTTTAAAACCGGGCGAGGCAGGGTTGTAATGCGAGCTAAAGCGCATTTTGAGGAAGTTAACGGAAGGGAATGTATTATAGTCACAGAAATCCCATATCAGGTGAATAAAGCTGAAATGATTAAAAAAACAGCCGATGCCGTTAATGAAAAAAGGATAGAAGGAATTTCAAATATACGTGATGAATCGGACAGAAAGGGAATGCGTATTGTTTATGTACTGAGACGCGATGCAATTCCTAATATTGTTCTCAATACTTTATATAAGTATACAGCACTTCAATCATCTTTTAGTGTAAACAATATAGCCCTTGTAAAGGGAAGGCCTCAGATGCTGAATCTGAAAGATATGATTCATCATTTTGTGGAACACAGGCACGAAGTAGTGGTTAGAAGGACCGAATTTGAGCTCAAAAAAGCTGAAGAACGGGCACATATCCTGGAAGGTTTAATAATTGCTTCCGATCATATTGATGAAGTTATAGCTTTGATAAGGGCGTCTAAAAATGCCGATGAAGCCAGGGAAAAACTTATGGAGCGTTTTAAGCTTTCTGAAATTCAGGCCAAAGCTATTGTTGAGATGAGATTAAGGCAACTTACAGGTCTTGAACAAGATAAACTTCGCGCAGAATATGAAGATATTATTAAGTTTATACAAGAATGTAAAGATATTCTGGCCAATAAAGAGCGCAGAATGGAAATTATAAAGGATGAGCTTCTTGAGGTAAAGAATAAATACGGTGATGAAAGACGTTCTCAAATAGAATATGCCGGCGGAGATGTTAGTATAGAAGACATGATAGCTGATGAGCAGGTTGTTCTTACTATATCACATGCAGGTTATATAAAAAGGACTCCACTTACGGAATATAAAACTCAAAATAGGGGCGGAGTAGGTCAAAAAGCCTCTACCACCAGGAATGAAGATTTTCTTGAACATCTTTTTGTAGGTACAAATCACCAGTATATGCTGTTTTTTACCCAGAAAGGCAAATGCTTCTGGATGCGGGTATATGAAATTCCTGAAGGAAGCAAGACTTCTAAAGGAAGGGCAATACAAAATCTTATCAATATAGAACCCGATGATAAAGTAAAGGCTTTTATATGTGTGAAAGATTTAAAAGATGAAGAGTACATAAACGGACATTATGTCATTATGGCTACGAAAAAAGGTGCTGTTAAGAAAACTTCGTTAGAGCAATATTCACGTCCGCGCCAAAATGGAATTAATGCCATTACTATTAAAGATGGTGATGAATTACTGGAGGCAAAGTTAACTACCGGAAATAGCCAGATAGTTTTGGCAGTAAGATCAGGTAAGGCTATCAGGTTTGAAGAAGGTAAAACCAGGCCTATGGGCAGAAATGCTTCAGGGGTTAGAGGAATTACGCTTGCAAATGATAAAGATGAAGTAATAGGAATGATCTCGGTAAACAATATGGAAGAAGACATTCTTGTAGTTTCTGAGAAAGGATATGGTAAGAGATCAAGTCTTGAAGACTACAGAATTACAAATAGGGGAGGAAAAGGTGTTAAAACTATTTCTATTACCGAAAAAACCGGTAAATTAGTAGCTATAAAAAATGTGTCAGATAGTGATGATCTTATGATCATTAACAAATCTGGTGTTGCAATCCGTATGGCCGTTGAAAATTTAAGAGTGATGGGGAGAGCTACACAGGGAGTAAGGCTAATTAACCTTAAAAATGACTTCATTGCTGCCGTTGCAAAAGTTATGAAAGATGAAGAAGATGTCAAACTAGTTGAAGACATTGAAGTAGTTGATGAGAATGGCATAGATATTGAAAATAAAAATAACGAAACCGAAAACGAAGAATAAATATTAACAAAACATTAATGATGAAAAGAAAAGTTTTGATTGCTTCTGCTATGTTATTTTCTGCAGTAGTATTTGCTCAAAAGGATGAATTGAAAGTAGTAGAAAAGGCTGTAAAACAAGGTAATTTAACAGAAGCCAGGACAACTTTACAAACTTTAGACGGCTCTATCGAGAATGCTGATGATAAATTCAAAGCACAGTATTACTTTTTAAAGGGTAAAACATATTATGAAATGTCCAAGCAGGGAATAGATGTTTTAGCTTCTTATGAAACAGCAGGTGAGGCGTTAAAGAGTCTTATTTCCCTTGAAGAATCCGGAAAGAAAAAATATACTAACGAAGCAAATGAAATAAAGGCAGGTTTGCTGTCTGATCTCGTTAAATCAGCCATTGAAGATAACAAGAATGGCAATAATGATGAAAACCGGGCTGAGGAAAATAAGTGCAAAAATGGAAACCCCAATATCCATCATCCGCTTAACGGCAAATTCCCACGGAGGCATTATCTCCGAATTGATCTCAATGAGCGGAGTACCAAAAATACTGGTCATTTTAACGGATCCCGAAAGGATGTCATATATATCGGGGATTACCTTGATCTTTACATGAAGACCTTCAAGTTCGGTAATGATGTGACCCAGGTTTTTGTGCTCTGAAGATTCAATGGCGATAATAACTTCATCAACCTCATAACGGGCTATGATCTCCGGCAGTTGGGTATGGGTGCCTAAATGTTCAAGG
>CALGUD010000144.1 GCA_937901915.1 uncultured Flavobacteriaceae bacterium | reverse complement strand
AGTGGTACCGCATACGGAACCGTGGTTTTACACGTTTCTCCGGAATCAACTGTTGGAGGAACATTGGCAATAGTTCAGGATGGCGATATGATTATTCTTGATGTTCCCAACAGAAAACTGGAGCTGGATGTGCCGGAAGAAGAAATTCAGCGCAGAAAAGCGGCCTGGGTAGCTCCCAAGCCTATGGCAGACAGAGGATATGTAAAAATATACATCGATCACGTAGAACAAGCCTGCCAGGGCGCCGACCTGGATTTTCTGGTTGGCGGTTCCGGGTCTGTAGTAGATCGTGATCTTCATTAAATAAAATCAAATTAAGAGATGAAAATATATAAAGTAAAAAGCGGGATCGTTATCGAAAAAGAAAATTCGTTCTATCTTGTACAAAATGAAAATTGGGATCATTTTATCAATGATGATGATCTTTTCAAGAAGTTAAATAAAATTACTGCTGAAAATGCACCTGCTGAAAATGCACAAGCACTTATTAAAAATGAACTTGAAGCACCCGTACAAAGCCAGGAAATATGGGCCAGCGGTGTAACTTATTTTAACAGCAAACTGGGCCGTGAAGAAGAGTCTAAAAAAACCGGCGGCGGACAATACTATGCGAATGTATATGTAGCCGACCGGCCGGAACTGTTCTTTAAAGCAACTGCTCAGCGAACAGTCGGATCGGGTGGCGAGGTAGCCATAAGAAAAGATTCTACGTGGGATGTTCCGGAACCTGAACTAACACTTGTAATCACTTCATCCGGAAAAATTGTGGGCTATACAGTAGGTAATGATATGAGTTCACGTAGTATTGAAGGTGAAAATCCATTATACCTGCCCCAGGCAAAAACTTATGATGCCTGTGCTGCTGTAGGACCGGGTATTTTAGTCATGGAAGATGAATTTCCTGTAGATTCGGGAATTCATTTGAAAATTTTTAGAAACGGGAAATCAGTTTTTGAAGGAAATACCACCGTTAGCCAGATGAAGCGTAAACCTAAAGAATTGGTTTCGTATCTTTACAGGGAATGTACTTTTCCGCATGGAAGTTTATTAATGACAGGAACAGGCATTGTACCTACCACTGAATTTACACTCCAAAAAGGAGATGAGATACAAATTACTATAGACCATATAGGAACCCTGATAAATACTGTGAAATGAATGTAATACAAGTTATATATCTCTGCGGAATATATAATTTGTTATTTGCATTGTTTCATCTCTTTTTCTGGAAAATTTTTAACTGGGAATCTGAACTCAAGAAACTGCATTTTTCAAACAAAGCCATTATGCAGATTCTTAATCTAAGAATAATCTATGTGTTCTTTTTAATGAGTTTCATTTATTTCTTTTATGCACAAGAGATTGTAACTTCAGAATTGGGCTATGTAATTATTGCCGGAATGAGTATTTTTTGGCTCGGAAGGACCATAGAACAATTTGTATTTTTTAACTTTAAGTCAAAAAGGGTGAATATGTTAACAGTTGTTTTCCTTTTAGGAACAATTATTCACTTTTTACCTTTATTATATATTTAATTATTAAATCTATAAAACGATAAAATGAATAAGCTTACAGGAAAAAACTTTATAGGAAATCAAAAATCCGCTCAGGGAAATTTAACATTCAATGCTTTCAATCCACAGGATGGTTCTAAAATGGAACCGGCTTATATTGAAGCGACGCAGGATGAAATAAACAAGGCTGTTTTACTTGCTGAAAAAGCTTTTTTAGAATACCGAAAAAAATCCGGAAAGGAAAAAGCCGCTTTTTTAAATGCTATAGCCGATGAAATCCTGGCTTTAGGTCATGATCTTATAAAACGTTGTTCTGCCGAATCGGGTTTACCTGAAGGCAGAATAACCGGAGAACGCGGAAGAACCATGAACCAGCTTAAATTGTTTGCTTCGTTGCTTGAAGAAGGTTCATGGGTTGATGCCCGTATAGAAACTGCTATACCGGACAGACAACCTCTCCCAAAACAGGATATAAGGAGTATGCAAATAGCATTAGGGCCAGTAGCCGTCTTTGGTGCCAGTAATTTTCCGCTTGCATTTTCAGTGGCCGGTGGCGATACTGCTTCTGCCCTTGCGGCCGGATGTCCGGTAGTGGTAAAAGGACACCCCTCACATCCGGGAACATGCGAACTTATTTCAGAAGCGATTATTAACGCTGTTAAAAAAACAAATATGCCCGAAGGGACTTTTTCCCTCGTACAGGGAGGATCCGTTGAGGTAGGAATGGGGCTGGTAAAACACCCCGCTATCAAAGCTATCGGCTTTACAGGTTCATTCAGGGGCGGAAAAGCCATTTTTGATGCAGCTTCACAACGTAGTGAACCTATTCCGGTGTATGCTGAAATGGGAAGTACAAATCCGGTTTTTATACTTCCGGGGGCTCTTAAAGAACGTAAAGAGAGCCTTGCTAAAGGACTTGCAGCATCGGTAACTATGGGAGTTGGACAATTTTGTACCAATCCGGGCCTCGTTTTCACGGAAAATTCTTCCGATTCAAACGATTTTAAATTGACAGCCGTAAACGCTTTTAAAGAAGCAAATGCAGAACCTATGCTCAATGCCGGGATCCGATTAGCTTATGAAGGTGGTGTAAAGAAATTATCAGCGGAAATGGGGGTAGAACTTTTAGCTTCAGGAAAAGAAAATTCAGAAGGATATAAAGGAACTGCGTACTTATTTGAATCTAACGTTCAGAATTTTATTGAAAACAGCCATTTGGAAGAAGAAGTTTTTGGCCCTTCTACCCTTATGCTTTCTGCAAATAATAAAAATGAATTACTAAGCGCCGCAAAAAAACTATCAGGCCACTTAACGGCTACCATACATGCTACTGAAGATGACCTGAAGGATTATAAAGACCTGATTGAAATCCTGGAGTTAAAAGTAGGCCGGTTAATCATTAATGGATTCCCGACAGGAGTTGAGGTTTGCCATTCTATGGTACACGGAGGCCCATTTCCTGCAACAACTGACAGCCGGTCAACATCAGTGGGGACTATGGCAATAGCCAGGTTCACAAGGCCTGTTTGTTACCAGGACTTTCCACAGTTTTTGCTGCCGGAGGAACTAAAAACCAATAACCCGCTTAATATCTGGAGGATGGTTAACGGCAACAGGGAGAAATAAAGGTTTGTAAAGAAATCATGGTTTTCTAAATACTTTCACTGCACGGTTGTAGTACATTGGTGATGAATGACAGTTGGATGATACGCATGTAAATCCTTTTCTTTCTTTGTATATCTGAGCGCCAACCCGACCAAGTCATTCTGGGGGCACGCGTGTCGCTGAAGGTTTAGCGTTAGCACATTCAAAGGGTGAGCGAGCAAAAGAAAGAAAAATAAGTAAATAATAAAGTACAATTAATTCTATCTCAATTACGTTATTATAGATCAAATGCAGGATCCTTATCACATAAAAAAACAACTTTTGGATACCTGCAGAGAATATGTAGATCAACGATTACAGAAACTCAGGTCACAAATTAAATCCCTGGAAGAATCGTTGAACAGTGAAACAAAAAGTAGTGCCGGAGACAAGCATGAAACGGGCAGGGCTATGGTACAACTGGAACGTGAAAAATCAGGCAGGCAGTTGTTTGAAGCAGAAAAACTGGAAAAACTTATTTCAAAAGTAAGTATAGAAAACCATTCAGAAGTTATTAAACTAGGGAGCCTGGTCATAACTTCTCAGGTTAATTACTTTATTGCCATTTCAGTAGGTAAAGTTGAAGTAAAAAATGTTTCATATTATGCGATTGCACCTGATACACCTATTGGCAAATTATTGTTGGGTAAAAAAGTAGACGATGAGGTTATTTTTAATAGATCTTGTTTCAGGATCTTAAAAATTGAATAATTTTTTTTAATACAAGACGCAACCTTTTGAGGTTTTATGCATTCTATTAATAAACACGAAAAACAAAAATATGAAAACAAAATTTATAGTATTTGCAATTGCAACAATGGGTATATTATTAACTGGCTGTAATTCTGATGATGATAATAACTGTCCTCCGGATTATGCAGGTGAATTACTGCCTGCTGAAGAAACACTGGTTGGTAGTTGGTATCTTACGGCTGCGGTAGCAGAAGATGAAATTGACCTTACCGATGATGACACTGAAAACCCCTCTACCGATTTATTTGAGCAAGTGAGCGCCTGTGAGAAAGATCGCTATTACACTTTTGATGATGACCGTGTGATGAAATTTCTGATGGGAACTTTAGCAACTGATTGCTCCAACGAAAGTGAATCTATCAGTTCCTGGAAATTAGAAGGCAATAAGCTTTCCTTCATTAATACTTGCTATGAATTTGAAGTAAACTTAACCTTTGCTGGCGATGATTCTGCTTTTAGTGTTGAATTTGAAGAAGTAATTACAGACGTTGAAGGTATGAATATTTCCACTACCGTAACTTATATATATACCAAGGAAATAAGATAGGTTAACAAAAAGTGCAAACATATATAAGAGGCTGTCTAAAAAGACAGCCTCTTTTTTTGTATAAATGGTGAACATGTTTAATTTCTAAGCATGAGCAATAAAGTAGTATTCAGGACTTACCATGAGGATCAATTAAGTCTACTGCTACTCAACCTTAATAAGTCCTCATTCTTTTTACACGGTCTCTTTTTATATCCTTACTTCCAAAAGTTTCTTGTTAACGGCCAGGAAAACGGATTTATTTACTTCTATTTCCACCGGATTTTCAAAGAAAACAACCTCATCCCTATAATAAGCTTCATGTAAAAATGTATGGCCTTTATAATAGCTTTTCTTAATTACAACTTTTAAAGCAGACTTTTTTGTAATGAATATCTCATGCGGATAAATCAATATTGTTTTGGTTTTATCTTTAAAGGGAATGAGCAAATGAACTGGCAATTCACTTACTTCACCAAACAATGAAGCTACATATATTTCGGGTGGGTTTTGGTATAAATTTTCAGGGGTGCCCCTGCTTGCTATCTCCCCTTTTTTTAAAACAAGAATCTCATCGGCATATGCCAAGGCATCATCAATATCATGAGTAGCTACAATACAGGTAATGTTTTTCTCTTTAAAATAGGCAAAGAGGTTTCGTCTTAAATCATTTTTTTTAAAATTATCAATACTGCTAAAGGGTTCATCAAGTAAAATTATTTCGGGTTCTTTAGCCAAAACCTTTGCCAAAGCTATACGTTGTTGTTGCCCGCGACTCATGTTTAAAGGTTTTACATGGGTATAGGCAGACATTCCGACCAGATCCAAAAGTTCTTTTACCCGCTTTTTCTTTTCTGCTTTATGAAAATTAGAAAGGTATTTGCCAACATTTTCTTCAGCAGTAGTAAATGGCATCAGGTCAAAATCCTGTGCCAGGTATTTCATAAAATCTTCTCCCGGTATTAAATGAAAGTCAGGCCCTAAAAGTTTTTCGTTATTATAGTATATTTCACCCTGGTCAACCTGGAGTAAACCGTAAATTACCTTCAGAAGTGTACTCTTGCCACACCCACTCTCACCCATAACGGCCAAATGTTGCCCTCTAGGGGTCGAAAAATTTAATTCCCTTAACACAGGCAGGATATCATAACAAAATGATATGTTTTTTACTTCTAACATGTTTAACAATTTCAATAAATAAAAAAGTTCAGGTTTTCCGGCACATCTTAATATGATATCCGTTTCATCCAATCATATCAATCAATTTAGTCATTGTTTTCCAATTACGGGTTGTGGCTTTTACTTTTAATTTACTTTCAATTACCGGATTATTAAGTTTTGACTTCCCATACCCGTTTACATAATAAAAATATAGGCATTTCCCCCTGGGTGCAAATTCATCTCCATGAGTTTCTGCCGCTTTTAAAGTTTTCATTTTGGCTGGCTCAGGCATTTCATAAAGCAGTGTACAATACAATTTTTCAATTTCATTTTCTCTCTCTGGCAAATATGGATTGTTATTAAAAATAGCTACAAAACTTTCTGCAGTGAGCAACAGCGCACTAACCTCAAATCCATATTTCTTCAGAATTAACCCTTCTATAGCTGCTGCAAGGGTGTTTTCTGCAACTTTTTCATATTTAAAAACAATGTTCCCGCTCTGGATATAGGTTTTAACCTCTTGAAGTTCAAGTTTTTCTAATTCGGTTTTAAATTCGGCCATTTTTATTTTCCTGTGCCCTCCAACATTTATACCGCGGAGTAATAAAATATAGGTTTGCATAAACAAAATCATTATCTGTGTCTAAAGATAGCCAACTGTTAATCTTTCTAAAAATAATTTTCATTCTCGCTTAATGTAATGTATTTTTAAAAAAATATTGACGAACCAATATGAGTGACCTTACCCTAACAACCCCGGGACTTCTGTTTTCGGCAATTTCTCTGTTGCTGCTTGCCTATACAAACCGATTTTTAGCCATCGCTAACCTGATAAGAAGGCTTCATGGCGAATATCAGGAAAACCCGAACCGGTTTTTGGTAGGACAGATAAAAAACCTTAGAAAAAGGGTAGTACTTATAAGAAGTATGCAGTTCTTTGGAGTGGCCAGCCTCTTTTTATGTGTGCTGTGCATGTTCTTGCTTTTTGCGGACAACCAGTTATTAGGAAAATGGCTGTTCGGCATTGCCCTTATATTACTCCTGGTGTCTTTAGGTTTATCTTTGTGGGAAATTCAAATATCCGTCAGGGCCCTGAACATTCACTTAAAAAATATCGAAGAAAAAGATAAAAAAGACTAATACAATGAAATACAGGATTCTAGGCAAAACCGGATTCAAAATATCTGAAATAAGTTTGGGTACATGGCAGGTAGGTGGTAAATGGGGTGACCCGTTTAGCCATAAAAATGCTGATGAAATTTTAAATACCGCTATAGACAATGGCATAAATTTTATTGATACTGCAGATGTGTACGGCGATCGTGAAAGTGAAAAAGCAGTAGGCAGGTTGGTAAAAAACCGTTCCGAACGTATTTATGTAGCCACAAAATGTGGTAGAAGGCTCAATCCTCATACAAATGAAGCATATACACCAAAAGCACTAAGGGGTTTTGTAGAAGACAGCCTCAAAAACATGCAGCTTGAGTGTATTGACCTGGTGCAGATTCATTGTCCGCCTAATGAAGTGTTCTATCGCCCTGAGATCTTTGAAGAGTTTGAAAAATTAATCGCCGAAGGGAAAATCCTGAATATGGGTGTGAGTGTCGAAAAAGTTGAACAAGCCATTAAGGCTATGGAATTTGATGTGGTAAGTACTGTGCAGATCATATTTAACATGTTCAGACAACGGCCCGATGACTTGTTTTTGGATCTCGCTAAAATGAATAACGTTGGTGTTATAGTGCGTGTTCCGTTAGCAAGCGGATTACTTACCGGAAAGTTTGATAAAAACACATCTTTCTCAAGAGAAGACCACAGAAATTTTAATCGTGAAGGGAAAGCTTTTGACAAAGGGGAAACCTTTTCGGGGATTGATTATGAAACCGGACTAAAGGCTCTAGATGAGATAAAATTGGCTTTTCCGGACAGTGATTTAGCTTTATTGGCTTTAAAGTGGATATTAATGTTTAATGAAGTAAGTTGTGTAATACCCGGAGCATCTAAACAAGAGCAACTATTGGCCAATATTAAAGCCAGTGAACTTCCCGATTTAACACAACAAGAGATGAATAAGGTTAAATCTATATACAACAAGAATATTAAACCCCTGGTACATCAACTATGGTAGAATGAAAAGTATTTTTAGAACAGAATTCATAGATCAATCTATTTATCGGATAGATGAGAATACATCTAAAATAATAAAGTGCCTGGACCTTCTTTCGGAGGAGGAAGTATGGCATAAACCCAACGCTTCTGCCAACAGTATTGCCAACCTTATTTTACATTTATGCGGCAATATACGCCAGTATGCTGTTTCTTCCTTAAATTATACTGAAGATACCAGGGAACGGGATTTAGAGTTTACTACTAATGGAGGTTTAAATAAAGAAAATCTGCTTCAGGAACTTAATCAAACAGTTGAAGATGCCAAAGAAACCATTAAAAATCTCCCCGAAGAAGAGTTTTTAAAAATCCGTTCGGTACAGGGTTTTAACTTTTCGGCAGTAGGAATTATTGTTCATGTTACCGAACATTATTCATATCATACCGGGCAAATAGCCCTTATTACTAAGCTTATTAAAAACCAGGATCTCGGTTTTTATGCAGGGATTGACCTAAACACTAAAAACAAAACAACATGAAAATTAATGATCACAACCCTTTACCAACATATATAGCAGCGGATGACCGATATGACAAGATGAAATATCGAAGGTGTGGCAAAAGTGGTATTTTACTTCCTATGATCTCTTTAGGGTTATGGCATAATTTTGGGCATAGCGACGATTTTAAAACGGCACGAACTATTTTACGAACCGCTTTTGACCATGGTATTACCCATTTTGACCTCGCTAACAATTATGGTCCACCTTATGGATCATCCGAGGAAAATTTTGGGCGTATTTTTAAGAAAGATTTTAAGCCCTATCGCGATGAGTTGATCATTTCTACTAAAGCCGGCTGGGATATGTGGCCGGGGCCCTATGGTAACCTGGGTTCAAGAAAGTATCTCATTGCCAGCCTCGACCAAAGTTTAAAACGAATGGGCCTCGATTATGTAGATGTTTTTTATCACCATCGTCCGGATCCCGATACTCCGCTTGAAGAAACCATGGGCGCTTTAGATCATATTGTTCGTCAGGGAAAAGCCTTATACGTAGGTATTTCCCAGTACAGTGCAAATGATACAGCCAAAGCGGCTAAAATATTAAAAGAGCTTGGAACCCCTTGTTTTATTCATCAACCCCGGTATAATATGTTCGACCGCTGGGTTGAGGATGGTTTACTGGAGGTAATAGGTAAAGAAGGGATAGGTTCTATTGCATTTTCACCTTTAGAACAAGGAGTTTTAACCAATAAATACCTGGATGGTTTCCCTGAAGACTCAAGGGCTGTTAAAGATGCCCGTTATCTTAATCCTGACCAGATTACAAATGAAAAATTAGGTAAGGTTAGAAAACTAAACGATATTGCCAAAAAGAGAGGGCAAAGCCTGGCTCAAATGGCCATTGCCTGGTTGCTCAAAGATGAACGTATTTCAACCGTTTTAGTGGGGGTAAGTAAGGCAGAACAACTTATTGATAATGTTCATACCTTAAAAAATCTCGATTTTACAGAAAGTGAATTAAAAAACATCGAAGAAATATTAACTTAGCCTGCTCGTTTAAAAGTTATAGCGTATTGCTAACCGGGACTAAAGATTTATGCAAAAAAGAAGAAAATTTATAAAGCAAATTAGTGTAGGGACTTTAGGTGTGGGAATATTACCGGTTTTTGTATCATGTGGAGAAAAAGAAAAAAAACCGGAAACTTCCCTTTTGAATTCTCCCGACCTTCCAAGAAGCACCCCGGAAGAAAAGGGAGTTTTGTCCGATGCCATAAATAATTTTCTTGAGTCTATAGAAAAAAGTAAGATTGAATTTCATAGTATTATGATTGTAAGGGGCGGACATGTAATTGCCGAAGGTTGGTGGAAACCCTATGCATCGAAATTCAAACAGCAACTGTATTCCTTAAGTAAAAGTTTCACCTCAACTGCTATTGGCTTTGCTGTTGATGAAGGGTTACTTACTTTAGACGCTAAAGTGATTTCTTTCTTTCCAGATGACTTGCCCGAAGAGCTAAGCGATAATCTTAAAGCACTAAAAGTTGAACATTTGTTAACAATGTCTGTTGGCCAGGAACAGGATGTGATGCCAATAATTGAAACAACCGATAACTGGGCTAAAGCTTTTTTAAATATTCCGATTGTTTATAAACCCGGAACAAAATTCCTTTATAATTCTGCGGCCAGCTATATGCTGAGTGCTATTATAAATAAAGTAACGGGAATGTCTGCTCACAATTATTTAAAACCTTTATTATTTGAACCACTGGATATAGTTGATTCTTCCTGGACAGAAAATTCGCAAGGTGTTAATATCGGGGCATCTCATTTAAGGTTAAAAACCGAAGATATCGCCAAATTCGGCCTGCTTTACCTTCAGAAGGGAAAATGGAAAAACGAACGGTTACTCAGTAGAAAATGGATAAAAGAGGCTACAAGTATTCAAATTGAAACCGGAAAAGAAGATAATGACTGGGGGTACGGATACGGATACCAATTTTGGATGAACCCTCCGGGTGGATTTCGGGCAGCTGGTGCTTATGGTCAGCATTGTATGGTATTTCCTGAAAAAGAAACTGTTGTGGTAATTACTGCCGAAGCTTTTGATAAACCAACGGCTATGAATCTGGTTTGGAATAAATTATTGCCTGAATTGAGGGGTATTGACCCTATTCCCGAAAACAAAACCCAATTTAAAAAACTTCAGCATAAATTAAAAAACCTTGTTATTGAACCGCCACATATGGCGAAAAATTTCCCTATTGCTAAACTAGTATCCAGAAAAGAGTTTCTTCTTGACGAGAACGACCTGAACCTAAAGTCTGTTACTTTTGATTTTCTGGACGGTAAATGCCTGTTTACATTAAAAGAAGAAGGAAAAGAAGATTTAACCATTGCCTGTGGTATCAATAAATGGTACATTGGCAATAATAAAAAACCGGGTGCGAGGACTTTATTGTCGGATTTACGGATAGATTTTGAGTCGGTAGTAGCAGCAAGTGCCACCTGGAAACATGAAAACACATTATTAATTACATTCCGCTTTCCTGAGTCTACACACAGTGATACTATTACCTGTACATTTGTCGGTCAAAAAATAACTTTATCGTTTTTAAGCAGTATTGCAGCTTCCGGAACCGAAGGCCCTGACAGCAGAAAAGAAATTACCGGATCTTCTATTATCTGATTAATTCTAAAACAGTATATTTGGAACTTTAATTTTTAACAAAGCTCCCGGTTATATTGAAAAAGTTTAAAAATCCTGCATCTGTAATTTATTGTTTGTTATGTATTTCCGGACTTACAACCTACGGACAAGAAGACACCCTCAATAGAGACACCTATTTTTTAGCTCCCGAAATATTAGCAGGAAAAACAATCCCTGCAAATACTTTTTTCCCGGAGACAAATATTCAAACTGCCCTTTTCCTGGATTTTGGAAAGTATAATTATAGAAATGAAAATGAATGGGCATCCTGGTTATATAATCCGAAGACAGGAATATCCTTGGGCATAACAGATTTTGGAAATAAAGAAAAAGTTGGTAAATCCTACACCTTAATGCCCTATGTTGAACTTAATTTTTCAAAATGGGGACTCCACAAACTCAACCTTAAAGTGGGTATGGGCGGTGCATATTTAGACACCCGGCACCACCCGGAAACAAATGAATTCAACCGGGCAATAACCACTGATTTAGCCTGGGCATTCAGGGCTTTTGTTTATTATGACGTATTAAGCGGTAAAAGTATGGATTTAAGAGTAGGCGGAGGAATTTCACACCTGTCAAACGGCCACGTCCGATTACCAAATCAAGGTTTAAATTCGTTGTTGTTGAGTCTTTCTTCCAAGGTTAACCTCAACCCCGAACAAACCATTGATAAAGAAAATTTTGAAAAGCAAACCTTTGAAAGGACACTTCAATATTACTATTCAGTCCGAACAGGAATAGGTCAACAAACTTTTTTGGAGACAGAAGAGTATAATGATAAAAAAGAAGTTTATTCAGTAGCAGTTTCGGCCGGAAAGATTTACAATAAAACCCTTAAAGTAGGGGTTGGTTTTTCATATCGGTTTTATGAACACTATTATGACTATATTATTGAAAATGAATTGGAAGAATATAAAGACCATCCGTACAGATACGCGACCAATTTTAATGTGTTTATTGGCGCAGAATTGCTGCTAAGTCACGTAGGGTTGGAATGGCAAATGGGGTTTAATCTGCACAAACCTTTTTACAAAGAACATTGGATTTTAACCGAAGAAGAACTTAACTGGTACTACGAAATTAAAAAATCACTACCAGGAAGATTAGGGCTAAAACTCTACGCCATTAATACCAATAAATCACCAAAAAACAACTTTTTTATTGGAGCCACATTGAATTCGAATTTTGGCCAGGCAGATTTTAATGAACTAAGTTTTGGCTTTGTTCACCGTTTTGAATTGAAAAAGAGAGATTAATTAAAAAGACCTGTCTGTTTTATATCTTACAGGCCTGGTTTAATTTTTGCCAGATGCCAGTTTTATTCCTAAAGAAATAAATACTAAGCCTGTGATTTTGTCTAACCACAATTTAATTTTATAATTTTTCCTGATCCTATCAGATAAACTTGAAGAAAAAACAGCCAGTATTAAGCACCAGATTGTACCTGTAGCAGTAAATGCGACACCCAACAGAATAAATGAAATATATGAAGATGAATAATCGGGGTCAATAAATTGTGGCAAAAAAGCCAGATAAAATAATGCTACTTTAGGATTTAGAACATTTGTTAATATTCCTGATATATAAATTTTCTTTCCCTTTACAATATTTTCTGTAGGTTTATTAGCAGATTGGGGACTATTCTTTGTAAAAATTGCTTTTATACCTAAAAAAACAAGGTAAGCTGCTCCTATATATTTAACTATGATAAAAGCCGTCTGAGATTCCGCCAGCAGAACAGACAACCCGAATGCAGCAAATACAGTATGTATAAGTGATCCTGTAGAAATTCCTAAAGCTGACAAAATTCCGGCTTTCTTTCCATTGGCGACACTTCTGCTTAGAATGTACATAGTATCTGAACCTGGGGTTAAATTTAAAAGGATGCCTGCCGCTAAAAATGCCCAAAAATTTATAATTCCAAATTCCATGCGCTATTCATTATCAGCATAAAACCTGCCCAGGTGCTCTACAATAGCCATTTTAAGTGCCGGCGGGTCAAAAGTACCTTCTACTTTATATAAGATTTCGCCTCCGGGGGCTATTAGTGCTGTATAAGGCAGTGATCCCTGCCAGTCTTTATCTACTACTTCTATGAGTTCGTAAATGTCCTTACCGCTGTAAATATAATTAGTATTTGATGCTTCTTTTTTAGTGAGGATTTCTAAAGCCTTCTCTTTTTTGTTAATCTTATCGGTTGACACCGAAATAAATTCAAAATCGCGATCGCGATACATCCTGTTAATACTTACCAGCTCAGGAAATTCAATTATACATGGCCCGCACCAGGTAGCCCAGAAGTTTACCAGACGAAGTTTCTTTGAATCATTTTTCATTAAATCCCCTGCTTCAGCTAAGCTTATTTCATCTATACTAACCGGTTCTTTAGCCCATTCTTCCAGTTGTTTTTTTGCCCATTCATCTTTCCACGACCATTTAATGGAACAACCGAATGTTTTTGTTTTAGTAACCGGAACTTCCTTGCCGCTGACCAATGCATCCAGTGCATTTACCAAATCGGTAGTTTTTGGCTCCACATATGGATTTTCAGTATCGTCAATCCTGCCACTGTACCTTAATACCCTCTCTTTATCAAAAACAAAAACATGGGGAGTGGCTAAAGGCCCGTACGCTAAAGATGCTTTTTGGGTTTCCCCGTCGTATAAATAGGGAAAATTATATCCTTTTTGTTTTACCCGCAGCTTCATCTCTTCCATGCTATCACCCATATCAGAATATCCTAACTCCGATAAACTTACCGCATCATCTGCATTAGGGGAAATGCCAACAAAGCCTACTCCCTTATCTTTATAATCATCAACTATTTTAATGAATTTATCTTCATATGCCTGTGCCGTAGGACAATGGTTGCAGGTAAACAAAACAACAAGTATTTCGTGGTCTTTAAAATCTTCCAAAGAATAATTTTTACCATCAACACCGGGTAAATTAAAGTCGGGAGCTTTAGTGCCGGGTTCTATAGGTTTGGGTGTTTGTTTCTCTTCATTAAGGGTAACCTCTGTTATAGTTTCTTTAGTCTGGACGCTCTCTTTTGTTTCGGTTTTCTCTTTCTTTTGATTACAGCTCAGAAAAAACAAAACAACTGTCAGGGTCAACAAATAGCGCTTGTTCTTGTAGAATTTCATTTTTTGGTATTGGTTAGTACAAGCTATAAATCTAATGAAAAAAGGCGGGCCCAATAGTTAAACAAACGTTAGAATATAAATCATTCCTTCATTAATAACTATATTGGCATTACGTTTATTAACCAATCACCAGGTAAAAAATGAAGATTTTATTTATAGGGGGCACTGGCAATATCAGTGCATCTTCCAGCAGGCTTGCCATTTCAAAAGGAATAGACCTTTATCACCTCAACCGGGGAATTTCCAAAATGAAAATCCTGGGAGTTAAAACAATTTTGGGAGACATTACCAATCCGGATAAACTTGATGAATTAAAAAAACATTCCTGGGATGTAGTTGTAAACTGGATTGCTTTTACCCCGGAAGATATTGAACGCGACATCTCTCTTTTTAAAGGAAAAACAAAACAGTACGTTTTCCTCAGTTCGGCTTCATGTTACCAAACACCTTTGAGTTACCCCGTCATAACGGAATCGACTCCGCTACATAATAATCTATGGGATTACTCTAAAAATAAAATTCGCTGTGAGGACCGGTTAATTAAAGCGTACCGCGAAGAAAATTTTCCGATTACAATTGTTCGTCCCTCACTAACTTATGACACCGTAATCCCTATTGCTATTGGTGGATTTAATGAATATACCACTGCCGATAGAATGTTAAAAGGCAAAAAAATTATTATTCACGGTGACGGAACTTCTTTATGGACCGTTACCCATGCAGACGATTTTGCCAAAGGTTTTGTTGGGTTATTAGGCCTCACACAGGCCATTGGCCATGCTTTTCATATTACTTCCGATGAAATTTTAAATTGGAATACCATCTATAAAATTCTTGCTGATAGTTTAGGCTGTGAATTACATGCAGTGCATATTGCGTCGGATTTTATCTGTAAAACAGAACCTTCTTTTACAGGAACACTCCTTGCTGATAAAGCTGAAAGTGTCATTTTTGATAATTCTAAAATAAAAACATTTGTTCCCGGTTTTAAAGCAACCATTCCTTTTGTTGAAGGAATAAAGAGAACGCTCAGGTGGTTGGATGAAAATCCGGAAAAGAAATATATAAGTGCTGAAACAAATAGTCAAATTGAAAATATTTTAAAAAAGTATAATGAGTTATAAAATTTTGAAAGAAGTCCGGTGGGGAATTATTGGTGCAGGTAATGTATGTGAAGTAAAAAGTGGTCCCGCATTACAGCAAACGCCTGGTTCCAAATTGGTGGCAGTAATGCGGAGAAATGTCGAAAAAGCCAAGGATTTTGCGCAAAGGCATAACGTACCGAAATGGTATGACAATGCTGATGACCTCATTAATGACTCTGAAGTGAATGCCATATATGTTGCCACACCTCCAGCTTCTCATGAAGAGTATACATTAAAAGCAGCAGCAGCCGGCAAACCGGTATATGTTGAAAAACCAATGGCCAGGAATCATAAAGAATGCCTTTCAATGGTAAATGCCTGTAAAAAAGCAGGTGTTCCTCTTTTTGTTGCTTATTACAGAAGAGCCCTGCCCAGCATCCTGAAAATAAAAGAGATTATAGATAACGGACTTATAGGTGATGTCCGTTTTGTGCACATCAAGTTACAGAAACCCTTGCGGCCGGATATTGTAGGTGCCAGTAATAATCCGGATAACTGGCGTATTTTCCCGGATATTGCAGGTGGCGGTTACTTTTACGACCTGGCTTCACACCAATTGGACATTATGGATTTTCTTTTTGGCCCTGTTGTTGAAGCAACAGGTTTTGCAACTAATCAATCCGGTTTATATCCTGCCGAAGATATCACTGTAGGCGCTTTCAGGTTCGAAAATGATGTGTTAGGGCACGGTGTATGGGCTTTTAATACCGGAAATTCATCCGATGAAGAACTTACAACAATTGTAGGAAGTAAGGGCCAGGTATCCTTTCCCTTTTTTGGTGATCATCATGTTGCTTTGGAAGTAGACGGAAAGCCCAAAGAAATTTTTCAATTTAATATATCAAAACACATTCAGCAATCTCTTATACAAACAATTGTAGGTGAACTTTTAGGCAAAGGCAAATGTCCCAGCACAGGTGATTCCGGGGCAAGGACAAATTGGGTGATGGAGCAAATTTGTTCTCGCATTAAGTAAGGAAATTCTATAGTTTCTTATACCAGCCAGATTATGTTTACATTAGTACGACTTAAGTCACTCAAAATATGCAACTTAACAGCTTTCGAAATTCGTTTTGTGTTATTTTTAACATTTTTGTGTTTTAAAGTTCCCTATATTTATTACTGGGGTTTAGTATTTATACTAAATCTTATAACTAACCAATACCATTAATTATGTCTTTTTTAAGAATCACTATTCCTATGCTTTTTTTAGGAATTAGTTCAATTGTGTACAGCCAACAAATATCAAAAGAAGAGCTTATTTTTTTAACTCCTGAGTGGAAAGGTGAACGCCTTGCTGATGGCCGGCCGTATGTTTCCGACGCCATACTGGAGCGTATGAAACTGGTTACCCTGGAGGAAGCCTGGGCGGTGTTAAAAGGTGAAAACTTTAAATTTCAGTATGAAGGTGACTGGCAAACCATTAATCCTGATAGCGTATTGGTAGGACGGGCGGTAACTGCCGTTTTTATGCCCGGGAGGCCGGATATACATCGTGTTTTAGATAAAAAAGGCCATGAGAAGGATGGCCGGATAAAATCTCAAAACTCATGGACAATTGACCTTTTAATAAAAGGGGATGTTTATGTAGTAGACCAGTTTGGCGCCCATTTAGACGGGCCAACCATTGGTGATAACCTTGGGAATTCTATCTATGCAAAAACCGGAAACGGAATTGTATATAATGGTGCTCTTAGAGATGTGAGTGGTTTAAAGGAAATGGGTGGCTTTACCTCTTTCTTCCGCAGCTACCATCCTTCACATCATTTAAACGATCCGGATGCACAATTAAATACTACACTTATAGGTATAAATACCCCGACCCGTATAGGCAGTGCAACTGTAATTCCCGGAGATATAGTATTGGGACGTGACGGTGGAGTTATATTTATTCCTCCCCATTTAGCTGAAAAAGTGGTTAAGATCTCAGAAATAGTAAGATTGCGTGATATGTTCGGCCATCAAAGGCTCCGTGAACAAAAATATACTGCGGGTGAAATAGATACCCGCTGGTCTGATGAAATTGAGAAAGATTTCTCTGAGTGGCTCAACACACATATTGATAAACTTCCGGTTCCTAAAGAACAAATTCAGGAACTTTTAAAAACCCGAACCTGGTAAAATATATCTTATGACTAAAATTAACTCTAGACGTTCCTTTATATCTAAAAGCTTATTGGCAGGAACAGGACTCAGTTTCTTTACTTCTTTTGGACAAGGATTTGAAACAGCTATTGATAAAGCACCTAAATTTTCAGCTCCTTCAGATCTTAAAATAACAGATGTAAAATGTGCTTTTATCAGAAGAGGAAGCGGATTGTTTGTTAAAATTCACACCAATCAAGGTATTTGGGGTTGTGGTGAAGGAGTAGATGCTGTGCCCGGCACCTATGATCTTGTAAAAAGATTTGGTTTCTTTCTGAAAGATAAGAACCCCTTAAATGTACACGCTCTTTTTGAGACAATCCGTAAATTTGGCCATTTTCAGGGAGCTCAGTCCGGTATGTATATTGCTGTACTTAGCGCAATAGAAACAGCTTTGTGGGATCTTGCAGGTAAATCACTGGGCGTTCCCGTTTATCAGTTATTAGGAGGTAAGTTCCGTGATAAAATACGTGTTTATATGGATACCGCCTTATACCAAAGCAGTTTGCCAAAACCAGAGGATTTTGCAGCAAGTGCAAGAGAAGCTGTAGATATGGGTTTCAATGCTATAAAATTTGACCTGGACCAGGCTAATGATCCAAATAAATATGACCGTCATAACTGGACCGCCAGCCCCGCTGAAATACAAAGAATGTATGATCAAATGGAGGCAGCCCGTAATGAAGTAGGGCCAAACATTGATATTTGTGCAGATATGCATGGGCGCTATGATGCAGTATCAGGAATGAAAGCGGCTAAAATACTGGAACCTTTAAATCTTATGTGGCTTGAAGAACCTATTCCTGCTGAAAATATACAAGCTTATAAACAAATTACAGATTCTACAAGCACGCCAATTTGTGCCGGAGAAAATACATATCTGGCTCACGGATTTAGAGAAATGCTTGAAACCGGTGCTGTAAATATTGTAATGCCAGACTTACAAAAGGCAGGTGGACTTGGAGAAGGACAGCGAATTGCGAATTTGGCTCATTTATATTATACTCCTTTTGCACCCCATATGGTCGCGTCATTTTTAGGCGCTATGGCGTCATGCCATGTGTGTGCTTCTGTACCCAATTTCATGGTTCTGGAGTGGCAGATTTATTTTCACAAAAATCCTATGTTCAAAGAAATTGTAACTTATGATGGCCCAATGGTAGAAAACGGTTTTATTCCACTTTCAGAAAAACCGGGGATTGGGGTTGAAATTAATGAAGAAGGTATGAAAAAGTATGCTGATAAGGGTGTGCCTTTCTTCGAATAAAATCTTTATTGAAACTTAAACCGTACTATGCAGTCTATTTATAAATACCTTTTGTGGTTTTCACTGATATTGTTTATTGTTTGTTCCATTTTATATTTTACTGGTGAAACTGTTATTTTAGGCCCTGTTCTTATCCTGTTTTTTTTATCATTGTCAATAGGGTTTCGCGGATACAAAAATGTAAAGGGCTTTTCTTTCGCCATGCTCATTTTTGCTTGTGTAACCCTTGCCATGTATTATCCGGAATGGTTTTTAACGTGGGGGGATTTTGAGTTAAAATCCTTAATTGTCCCGCTTTTACAAATTATTATGTTTGGGATGGGCACGGCCATGAGTTTAAAGGATTTTGGTGCTGTAGTAAAAAACCCGAAAGCTGTGTTTATAGGCTTGGCCTGTCAGTTTACCATCATGCCGGTTATTGGTTTAATAATAACTATCTTTTTTAATTTTCCACCAGAAGTAGCTGCCGGTGTTATTTTAATTGGCTCATCACCCAGTGGTTTGGCATCTAATGTAATGGCATACATCGGAAAAGCAAATTTAGCCTTGTCTGTAACACTTACCACCGTAGCAACATTGCTAGCTCCCTTTCTAACTCCGGTTTTAATGAAACTGTTCGGAGACCAGCTGGTCCCGATCGATTTTTGGGATATGATGTGGGGCATTGTAAAAATTACCATTTTACCCATTGTAGCAGGTTTGGTTTTTAATAAACTGGCTCATGGGAAAACAGCATGGCTGGATAAAGCTATGCCTTTACTTTCTATGGGTGGAATTGCACTCATTCTTACAATTATTACAGCTACAGGCAGAGATAACCTTTTAACTATGGGATTATTGCTCATTATAGCCGGTTTTATGCATAATATGTCTGGTTACTTCTTAGGTTATTGGGCATGTAGGTTATTTGGTTTGGATGAAAGGTCGTGCCGTACTATTTCTTTTGAAGTGGGGATGCAAAATGCAGGTTTGGCAAGCGGACTTGCTTTATTAATGGGAAAAGTAGGGACAGTAGGACTGGCCCCGGCAGTATTTGGACCTATGATGAACATTACCGGATCTTCCCTGGCCACATGGTGGCGGGATAAACCCATTAAAGGAGAAGATCCTGAAGTTTAGTTTAAATTTTTAAGAATTTCATCAAGCAGCTGATTGAATTCAAGTGGTTTTTCAATCATTGGATAATGTCCCGTAGAGTGGATTGTTTTTATTTCATAACCATTTTTACACCGGTTTTTTAAACCAACTTCATTGGTTGGGTTTGCATCACTATTGATAAGATATAATTTATGCTCCTGCTTTTCAAGTATTGCAGGTGTTAACTCTGAAAATTGCATCAAATTCTTTAAGGCATTCTCCCCTACAATTGGGTTAACAGCAGTGAAATCATTTTTAATACGCTCTTTTACTTCCGCCGGTGTTGATGGGTGTAACAACCAGTTTTCAGCAAATACCACAACTGTATTTTCAAAATCCTGCTTAAGCATGGTAAGCATACCTGACATTTGTTCCATTTCTTCAGGACTAAATTCTACATCTACATGTTTAAAATTGTCTACACCAATCAGTCCAATAATGTTCGGGTTTTTGCTTAATGCCGCCTGAATCATAATTTCACCTGCCATAGAATGTCCAACCATAACTACATTTTTTAGGTTTAGTGTTTCTATAAACTCATTTATATCCGTAGCATATTCTTCAATAGTCCAATTTTCCCTTTTAGCAGTTGATTTACCAAATCCGGGCAGGTCTAAGGCATATACTTTATAATTATTCGAAAAATGAGATATTTGATTTTTCCAATATGTACTATTTATACACCAGCCATGAAGAAAAAGTAATGTGGTATCGCCTTGTCCCTGATGATAATAATTAATTTCAACTTTATTGTCCCTCAATTTTAAAATTTCCGGTTTCATATTTTCCTGATTTTGCGCCCATACACTGCTGTTAACAAGTGCGAAGAGAATGATTAGTAACTTTGCTTTTTCTTTCATTTCTAAATATTATAAAACAAAATTACTACCTGTGTATGACAGCCCTTTGTCAGGAGGATTAAAAAAACTGAAGTTTCTGTGGTTATTATTCTACTATCATTTTATATAGCAGTTCCCTATTGCTCTCGGTTTTCATGTTCTCACTTATTGCAAGGGCGTTCTTTTTATAAGTATCATTATTAATCAGGTCTAATAATTTACTTTCAAAATCCTTTTCATTGAATTTTTTTATGGATGTACCTTTTGGTCCCAGGTTTAATTTGGAAATGGTTCTGTTCCAGTAAAACTGATCTACTATGTGAGGAATTATCAAATTAGGACAGCCATATTTTAGTGCTGTATGAGTTGTTCCTGAGCCTCCATGGTGAACCACAGCATACATTTTCGGAAAAATCCAATCATAAGGAATGTTACTTACAAAATGGATATTCTCCGGGGCTTCATTTATTTCTTCCAGGCCACCCCAGGAGGTATTTATAATGGCAGAAATATGATTTCTTTGTAAAACATCTATGATTGTACGGGTTTTCTCTTTCGGCTCCGGATTAGACATACTGCCAAAAGTGATGAAAATGATTTTTTTATATGCATTTATAAACGCTGTCAATTTAGGGTCAGCCTGCCAGTTCCTGGTCTTATCCCTTTCATAATAACCCACTACATTAGCTGTTGGAGGCCAATAGTTCGGTTTCGGGAACAAGGACGGAGAAATTGTGTAAAATGTTTTCTCTTTTTTCAGCATTGCATCCTTTATAAAGGAAGTTGTTATTTTTATCTCCTTATAATCCCTTTGAAACTTTTTGGCTGCCTTTTTTATTGTCCACGCCTTTGCGCTGTTTGTAATCCAAAAAGTGAACCTGTTTACAGTATTTCCATAGCCTTCGCCCCCTATTGTTGATAAATGATGAATTGCATGCCCTAAAAAAGGTATAGGGCTTACCATAATGGTTTTTCCCCGATTTTTCATTCCCCATACAACACTGTAATTACATTTTGGGTGGTATAATACCCTATCGGGGTTTTCTTCAGCCAGAATTTTATGTTGCAGCCGGGCCATTTCTTTTGATAGTTTTATCCCGATCCTGGAAATTTTTATGAGTATCCGCATTCTTTTAAAAATAGAACCCTGGCCTCCCAGAACCATTTTGGTTTCCTTATCGTCCATTATCTCCAGGAACTCTTTGTTGAATCCTTCAAATTGAAAACCCATTTCCACCGCGGTTTCCCTGAACTGCTCCGGGAAAACACACATAACCTCCCAGTTCTTTTCTTTTAGTAACTCTGCAATTGCTAAAAATGGCTCCATATCGCCTCTTGTTCCCAGAGAAAAGAATATTGCTTTCATATTTATTATATTTCCTTGCCAGTGTACAAATGTATTATGAAAAAACATTGCGTTTTCTCCATAAAAAATTAGTATAGTGCTGTTCTTAATAAAAAAGTGTGGTATCAAAAAACCACAACTTTTATTTTTAGAAAGGTTATAATCTGTTGCTATTGTTTAATAATTTTTTTCAATATTTTCTTATTACCATAATCCAATTTCATTAAATACATTCCATCCTGAAGATGTGGTAATTCTATTTCTTTAACAATACCCTGTTGGTCTATAAATTCGGAATAAATCATTTTACCTTTAAAATCAAATATCTGAACTTTGAGTATTGACGAACCGGACTCAGAGGTTATATTCAATTTTTCACGAAAAGGATTGGGATATACAGTTCCTACAGGCGGAATGGTTTTGTATATAATACTAAACTGTAAAGCCGGAATGTTTGTGTTTCCAGCAGCATTAACTGCTGCTCCTGTATTGATATCTAAAGCCACCAGTCCATCTGATTCCGGAATAACATCAACCCTATAACTATCACCCGAACCCGCAAAGTTGGTGAGTGTACCATTATGAACAGAAATATCATTAACGGTAAAACCTGTAACTTCATCATTAAAGGTAATAGAAACGGGAATTGGATTGAGATAAGTATATGAAAACTCTGGAGAGGTTATATAAACTCTTGGAGCTATTCTGTCTACAATATGAACTTCTCCGGAAGTAAATGCCGGAATTGGATTCGTTGATGTGTTATCAGTTATATCAGTACCCTCTAACAGATCCAATTTTAAAGAACCCTGGCCCATAATCCCCTCTATAGTTACATTTACACTTGTTCCTGTATTTGAAGAAACTGAAGTACTCATTATTGAGACAGATCCTGTACCGACAACAGCAAAGTCATCTCTTGTAATATTATTCATGTTTCTATTAAAAGTTACTATATACGTTACTGAGGTTGCATTTAATGCAGGGTTACCTTGCAAGAGTACAGATTGTACTGCCAATGGCTCCATTGGAATTGTGCTATCATACACAATACTAAACTGCATTGCCGCTGTGTTAGTATTCCCTGCTGCATCAATTGCCACCCCGGCATTCACATCTACCGTTACTGTACCATTGGCTGTAGGGGTAACATCTACTGTATAAGTAGTTCCTGAACCTGAAAAATTGGAAAGGGTCCCATTACTTACAGTAATATCACTAATTACAAATCCTGTTACTGCCTCATCAAAAATGATGGTTACCGGAATAGGGTCATTAATGGTTGGTGATGATTCTGTTGAGGTAATGGATACTGTTGGTGAAAGATTATCAAAAATGATAATTGCCTGCAGTGCTGCTATATTATTATTCCCTGCTACATTTTGCACAGCTCCTGCTGCTATATCAATTGTAACATCACCGGCACCATTTGGTATGATTTCTGCGGTATAGGTGTTGCCATCTACAGCTACAAAATTGGAGACAGAACCATTGGATACAGTAATATCACCTATCACAAAACCGGTAACATCTTCACTGAACTGGATTGTTACACCAAATGCTGCAGTACTGTTCACAATTGAAGGTTCTCCCTGAATGTCAACAGTTGGTGCTGTTGCATTGTATATTGTAGTTGCAGTGCTGGCGGCAGTATTGCTATTGCCCGCAGCATCCTGCGCTACATTAGCAGCTACATCAACAGTAATGTCACCATTGCCGTCAGGAGTGATCTCTACAGTAAAAGTTCCATCGCCATTATCAGTAAAATCAGTAACAGAGCCATTCGAAATAACGATATCACCGGATACAAAGCCGGTCACTATTTCGCCAAAATCCACTGTTACATTATAAGGGTTCACATTATTTACAATGGATGGAGCAGCAGTAATCGATGCTGCCGGAGCAATGTTATCAAAGATAATCACTGCCTGTGTAGCAGCGGTGTTATTATTACCGGCTGTATCCTGAGCTATTCCTGCTGCTATATCAATTGTAACATCACCGGCACCATTTGGTGTGATGTCTGCAGTATAGGTGTTGCCATCTACAGCCACAAAGTTCGAAACAGAACCATTACCTACAGTAATATCACCAATCACAAACCCGGTAACATCTTCACTGAACTGGAGTGTTACGCCAAATGCTGCAGTACTATTCACTACTGGGGGTTCATCTTGAATATTAGCAGTTGGTGTGATGTTATCAAAAGTGATTAACATTTGAGAGGCTGCGGTATTATCATTGCCAGATGCGTCCTGGGCTACTCCAGCAGCAATGTCAACAGTAATATCACCAACACCACTTGGTGTGATGTCTGCAGTATATATACTACCATCTACAGCTACAAAATTGGAAGCAGAACCATTATCTACTGTGAGGTCTCCGATCACAAAACCACTCACAGGCTCATCAAAAGTAATGGTCATCGAGATTGGACTTGTATTGGTAGGAGAACTCTCAGAGGAGGCAATAGTTACACCCGGGGAAGTTCCATCATATATTATACTAAACTGAGTGGCTGCTGTGTTGGTATTCCCTGCAGCATCCATGGCCACTCCAGCGTTGACATCTACCGTTACCGGGTCGTCTGCTCCCGGGGTTACATCTATGTTGTAAACTGACCCTGACCCTGAAAAGGCAGTAAGGGATCCATTGCCTACTATGATATCGCCCGCACCAAAACCACTAACGGCCTCGTCAAAGGTAATTGTTAACGGGATTGAACTGGCGTTGGTTGGTGAGCTCTCTGCAGAGCTAATGGTTACACCCGGAGGCGTTGTGTCTATATCCAGACAAAACTCAAAGCTATCTATTGCCAGATAGACGAAATCGGAGAGAATTTCGATTTGTATTTCATCTACATTCATCGCACTAACATCTGAGGCTCCGTGCGCAACAAAATCAACCTCAAAAAAACCGTTATTTCCTTGTGCTACATCCGTGGGAAAAGTGATGTTGCCGCTATTTAAGTCAATAGTATAAACCATACTGCCATCTAACATACCACGTATAGCCACTGTGCCATCATCAGTTGGTACGGTTCCTGTCACGTCCGAAGACACAAACAAAAAGAGGGAATTTACATTGATGAGGGAATTGTCGGTAGTTTGAATGGAATAACTTCCGGCACCAGCACCATTATTTTCTAAAAATTGGTCAGTGTCATTAGTACCGCCACCATTTAGTAAGTTCACTTCTAACCCGTTTGTAGTGGTAAATGCTTTTCCATTACTTGTAAATGTTGTAGCTCCGTCGGAAAAAGATTCAAAATCCTCAGAAAAGCAATCAGAGACTATATGTGTTTCACCGGCTGTGAAACCGGCTACACCACTATTTCCAAGTGCATCTTCAATATCTGTTGATGAATTGAGATCTATACTAATAGTTCCATCACCGTCAATATTATTTACAGTGACCGTATAAACATTATTTGCGCCTGTAACCGAAGCGATATTTCCCGTGGTACCATTCAGGTCCAAAGAAAAATCATCGGTTGTAACATTATTTACATTTTCATTAAAAGTAACTATAAAATCCACAGAGGTATCTAAAGTAGTCGGATTACCGGAAACTTCGATGCTTTGAACAATTGGAGGAAAAGTATCTATAGTGCCTTCTTCACAGAAATCCAAATGGTCTACCGCCAGGTATACAAATGAAGATGCAATTACAATTTCGAGTTCATCAATATTTGTTGTGGAATAATCGGATGCACCATCGGTCGCAAAATTCACATTAAAAAAACCGTTATCACTGCTTAGATCATTAGGAAAACCTGAAGTTTTGGTAATCGTAAAAACATCTACACCAGATGATTTGCCATTAATGGTAATAGTACCATCATTTGTTGGGGTTGTACCTGCAACAATTGAAGATAGGTACAAATCAACAGAGCTGACGGTAAACAATTCACCCCCGGTAGTTTGTATGGCATACGTTCCCGGGCCATTCCCGTTATTGTCCAGGTATCTGTCTGATTCACTAGCCCCGGCATCATCTACATTTTCCACCACCAAGCCGTTTGTGGAGTTAAATGACAATCCGTTACTGGTGAATGTAGAAGCCCCATCAGTAAACGACTCAAAATCTTCTTCATAACAAGCGGACACGGTATGGTTTTCACCTGCAGTGAAAGCCGGTGTGCCGGTATTTCCCAGTGTGTCCTCTATATCTGTTGATGAATTCAAATCTATACTGATAGTCCCTTCCCCTGAAATATTATTTACAGTTACAACATACGTTGTACCTAAACCTGTAATATTGGAAAGGTTTCCGGTAGTACCCACAGCATCCAAAGTAAAATCATCCAGGGTTACATTAGAGGCATCTTCATCAAAAGTTACTGTAAAATTTACCTCATCGGCAGTGGTAGGAGGAGTTCCGTTGAGATCAATACTCAATGCAAAAGGAGGGCTGGTGTCTACAACTACCTCTTCAATATCATACGTAAACTCATCTATGGCGATATAATCAAAACTACCGGTAAGCTCAAACTGAAGTTCATCTATCACAGTTAAGCTGTTGTCAACACCTCCCTCGGTAGCGAAGTTAACATTAAAAAACCCGTTGTCAACACCTAAATTATCATTGATTCCGGTACTTCTCGTCACTGTAAAGACTGTGGAGCCATCCAGTCTCCCCCTGATGATTACACTTCCGCTACCACCCGGGTTATTTCCAGAATCTTCAGATAGATATATATCAACATCTTTCATGGTAAAAGTAGCAGTATTGGAGGTTTGAATGGAAACTATATCTCCGAGAGACTCATTACCTGAATTATCTACAAAAAAATTAGAATTGCTAGCCCCCAACCCTAAAAGAAATGCAACATGGAAACCTCCCGTGAGGCTAAACGACTGCCCATCACTGGTAAAAGAAGTACTGCCGTTAGAGAAACTCTCAAATGTTTCAATATACTGCTGTGCCTGTAAAAAATTGACCCCCGATATGGTGATTAATGTTGATAGCAAAATTTTCAAGTATAAGTGTTTCATAGTTATATTTTTCTTGTAATTTTTTGTCTCAATTCACCAATATTTCCCATTGGGGTACAGTCTGTGTGTCATAACGCATTCTAAATTTATCATGCTTTTTTAAATTATAAAGCGAAAACAGGCAGTACGGATTAGTTATCAGGGATTCTTGATTTTCTAAAGTATGTGTGTCAAAAATGCTAATTGTGGTGTAGATACAAATATCCGGCGCTTCTTTATAATCTTCAGGCTTTTCGTGCCATTTGCTTTCATAATAATAGGGTGATTGTTGTTCTGAATTTTCACCTTTGTTAAGTGTAAACAAAGTGTTTATTGGTGTTTTTTTAAGGGTTTGGCCAACATTGTTTTTAACTTCATATTCATTTTTATACTGGTGCAAATAAGGTTCTTTTGAAAAAAAAGAAAACCCCCAGCTTAATTTAATTTCTTCAGGTATCAGGATGCCTCCTTTGGTTAATTGAGGAGCCAGATTCCGGGTAATAGCCACCTGCGGTTCTCTTGTTAATGCCTGGAACATTGTTTCTGTAATAACCAAATGAAGGTTTTTTAATTTGGAGTATTTGTATTGAGTTGCATCGGCTACTGTAATATTTGCTATATATGGTTCATATTCCAATTCCGCTACAATTTCTTTTATTGTTTCTATAGAACATTCGTTAATGTCTATGAGTGTAACGGAAAGCTGTTCCGGTTTAAATAATGGCAATAAAGGCAAGATTAAAGGTGCAAAAGGCCCGCAACCGGCATAAAGGATGTTAAGTCTGGTATCGGGGAATGTTTTAAGTGCGGATAAAAGGGCTTTATAAACACCTTTAATAAATGATGCTGTTCTTTTGTAGTCCCGTATACAATCAGCAGCATTTTTTGTTGAAAGTGCAATCCCGCTACTAAGCAATAGGTCTGCCTGCTCATTTTCTTTTAAAAAGTTCTGATAAAAATCATACAAAAGCAATACATGTTCTCCCTCATTTTCTTTAGATGAGTGGATTATGCTTTTGGCGATATTTTTTAAACTTCTGTTTTTCATCTGTTCATATAAGGAGGTGAAGATTAATTCACCTCCTTTTTATTGTTGATTAGTTTCTGCTTGGATATAATCCCTGTAAGCAAATAATGTAATTCATTACTAAATATGGCTGCACGTTATTAACGGGTGCATTTCCTCCGGTGTTTAGAGTCGTCACAGATTCAGTATTTAATGTGGTATCAGGTGAAGTTGTATTGAAGCCATCTGTAGCCACGAATGACCTGCCCGAACCTTTTCCCGGAGTTGCTATAGATGCACCGTTAGTTGCTGCACTCTGCGTCGCATTTCCTGAACTTACCTTTAGTGATCCGTTATGATTATGTACCGGTAATTGGTTTATAGTTAAGATATTAGTTTCTGTTCCGCTCATTTGCCCTTGGGAATAATTAGATGTTCCGGGGCCTTGTCCGGGGCCAATTGGAACACGTCCTCTTAAATCGGGCAAACCAAAGGTATTTATGCCATCTCCACCATAAATGGTTCCTATAACTGAAAATAATGCCTGGTTCTGATTGATTGCTACTAATTGCCCTTCGCAAAAAGCCCAGAATTTTGGTGCAAAATTCCCGGCAAACATACGCATTTCCCCTATTGTTCCTTCCATAATGTTTAATTTTTATAGTTAGTTTTTTTAATCTCTTGAAGGAAAAATTCCTACCAGACAAATAATGTAATAAGTAGATAAATATGGCTGTATATTACTTACCGGCTGGCTACCGCCTACAGAAACAGTTGAAACAGTATCTGAATTCAGGGTAATATCCGGTGAGGCAGTATTAAAGCCTTCAGTAGCCTCAAATGACCTACCGGAACCTTTTCCCGGAGTTGCAATGGACGCACCGTTAGTTGCGACGCTCTGCGTAGCATTTCCCGAACTCACCTTGGCCACACCTTGATGATTGTGTGATGGCATTTGGTTTACAGTTAAGGTATTAGATTCTGTACCGCCCCTATCTCCCACAGTATAATGAGATAAACCAGGACCTTGTCCGGCACCAATGGGCACACGGCCCCTTAAATCGGGTAAAGCAAAGGTGGTTCTGCCATCTCCTCCATATATTGTTCCTATAAGGGAAAACAATGCAGTGTTTGAAGAAATTGGTAGTAACTGCCCTTCACAAAAAGCCCAGTTTCTGGGTGCAAAATTGCCCGCAAACATGCGGATTTCGGATAATGTTCCTTCCATAAGTAATAGTTTTTAAGGTTAATTAATTGTTTATATAAATTATTTTACATGTACTTGTTCCTTTATTTCTGTTGTAAACCGATGTCCGGAATGTATACCAAGATGTGCATATTTTGCAGCTGTCAATATCCCTGCATCGGTAGTTATTATATTTATTTTAAGCATTTGTCCCAGTTTACAGCATACAAATACACCTTCCTGTGGTGTTGCATGTATTATTTCTCCCGGAATTCTTCCTAAAAGCGGGACCTGGCTGTCTACCGGTGATACTTCAAGTATTTGAACAGGTGCACCTTTGTAATAAGTAGTTGCACCACCATACTTTGGATTACAGGCATTTACTAAACTTTCTATCTCGTCTGCAGTCTGTGTTTCCCAGTTTATAGAGAGATCATCAAAAGAGGGACGTTTATTGTAAATAGAAGTTTGGGAAATTTGTTCATATTTGAAACTATCTTCGGTTTCTATCAATGATATGGTTTTTTCTATCAGTGAAGGAAGCATAAAACTCATTTTAGAATTTACCATTCCCCATGTTTCTCCCAATATCAATGGCACAGGGTGCATTAAAAGGGTTCTTCCGCTGTCCCAGTTTTTATCCATCTGGTATATGGTTACAGCACTTTCGTTTTCTCTTGCTTTAATGGACCAGAAAACAGGGTCCGGGCCTTTGTTTTCAGGAAGCTTTCCGAAATGAATGTTTATAAATCCATTTATAGGTATTTTTAAAAGGCCCTCCGGTATTTTTAGGGAAAATCCGCAAACAATTACAAGGTCGGGAGATGTATTTATCAACCACTCTTTGAATGAGGTAGAAAGATTCTCTTTTGTAACAGTAAATGTATTAATTTGATGTTGTTTTGCCGATTCCAACCAAAAAGAAGAAGAGACTGATTTTGATACACAAATACCTCTTAAATATTTTTTTTGCAATAAATATTCATATAATGAATGGCATAGCGGAAATGTTCCTATGAGCACAATCTTCATACATTCTACTTTTATCGGGGTTACTTATGATTATTTCAGAGATGTGTAATCCTGGATGCTTTGTAAAGCGTAAAACAGATGAACCCTGTATATAAAGATTTTACTCAGTTTTCCTGAGAGTAGGATTTGTTTAGGTTTCATTTAGAAAAAAATAAAATTAATAAATAGGCTTATACTTATTTACGCTAATAAAATTAAATATATTAAAGGTTTTTCCTTATCTCATTAATGATATATACGTACATATTCTCTCAAAATATACCACATATTTTTTATTCTTTATACCTTTTTATTAAAAAAATTTAACAATCAATATTTTTTTGTTCGTTAAAGAGAAAATGATTGTGATTGATAATATTCTTAAATTTGAACTGATGAATATAAGAATAGCTGTTAAAGAAGATGTGCCGGATATTTTAGATATCCTGAACGAGGCTATTGCCACCACAACTGCTGTTTATGATTACCATCCACGTAGCCTTGAGGTACAGATGGATTGGTTTGCCAAAAAACAGGAAGCAGGTATGCCTGTACTTGTGGTTACAGAGGGTGGAAAAGTAATTGGTTTCGGAACGTATGGTATTTTCAGGCCGTGGGAAGGTTTTAAATACAGTGCCGAACATTCCATTTATATTGATTCGGAGCATAGAGGAAAGGGATTAGGAAAAAGAATGCTCATTGAACTCATGCAACTGGCTAAAGATAAGGGAATGCATTGCATGATAGCAGGGATAGATTCTGAAAATATAGGTAGTATAGAACTTCATAAAAAATTCGGGTTTAAAGAAGTAGCCAGGTTTAAAGAGGTGGGCTATAAATTTGACAGGTGGCTGGATGCAGTATTTATGCAATTGATTTTTTAGGGAAAATTCTTTATGATTTTTTTTGCCACGGACCAGCCTGCCGCAGGCAAGTTCACTAATTGGTAATCCAATATAATACCTACTACAGCAACTTTATAAAATTCGTAAATCAGTGGCTTTAAATCTTAAAAATAACTTTTAACAGTCCTTACCTATCCTTTTACTCCGGTAATCTTTATATTTATGTGATACTAAAAATCGGCATCGAAAGCTAACTAAATCTATACTCTGATGAGAAAATTTATTGTGATTTCTTTAATGCTTCTGCTAAGTGTAACTTCTGTAGTTGCCCAGGAAGACCTTCTTATAAATACTTATAACCGAAATTCAACGAGCCTCAATGGTGAATGGAATTATATAGTAGATCCTTATGAAAACGGATATTATAACTACAGGTATGAAGCTTTTGACCAATCCGAAAATCCGGATGTAAGTGCCTATTTTTTAAATTCCAGACCAAAAACCACTCTTTTTAACTTAATTCTCTCCTCTTTCGTCAATCTATGATAAAAATTGAGGGAATTGAGGCTGAGCGTATTGCCCAAAGCAAATAATTTCATTGTTAAATGATGGGCATTCTCAGCATCCAATTGAAAAGCGAGCGGTTTGACTAATTTTTGGTAGAAGGACTTCATGGTGT
>CALGUD010000143.1 GCA_937901915.1 uncultured Flavobacteriaceae bacterium | reverse complement strand
TTAAAAAAGAAATTACTTCACAAGTATCGTCTGGTAGTTTTAAATGAAGACACCTTTGAAGAAAAGGTATCATTTAAACTAAACAGGCTTAATGTATTTGTTTTTGGCACAATGTTAATTTTGTTCCTTATTGCCAGCACCACCATTCTTATTGCCTTTACACCTTTAAGGGAATACATACCCGGATATTCATCCACTAAATTAAAACGGGATGTGGCGGCTTTATTATATGAAGTAGATTCCCTTGAAACAAAACTTTCCAGTAATGAAGTATATTACAATACCATCCAAAAAGTACTCAAAGGAGAAATAGAACCTGCCTATATTAACAAAGATTCCCTTTTTGAAACTTTCAGGCAGGATACCACAGGCATTGACCTTTCCCCAAGTAAACAGGATTCGATTTTAAGAAGAGAAGTAGAGCTGGAAGACAAGTATACCCTATTTGAATCATCAGAATCCAAACTTAATTCCGTGTTATTTCCTCCTGTAAAAGGAACAATATCCCAGGGATACAGTTCAAAAGAAAAGCATTTTGCTGTAGACATTGTAGCGCCCAGGGACACCCCTGTAAAATCTGTGGCAGACGGAACCGTAATTTTTGCCGAATGGTCCGCCGAAACCGGTTTTGTTTGTATTATTGAACACGGACAC
Organism: uncultured Flavobacteriaceae bacterium; assembly: GCA_937901915.1. Taxonomy (GTDB): domain Bacteria; phylum Bacteroidota; class Bacteroidia; order Flavobacteriales; family Flavobacteriaceae; genus Abyssalbus. Next base: position 30,766 of record CALGUD010000143.1, on the reverse strand, counting down.
GGCCTTATATCAGCATATAAACACAATTCATCATTAACAAAAAAACAAGGTGATCTTGTAAAATCTGGTGAAGTAATTGCTGCAATAGGCAATACCGGCGAACTTACTACAGGACCTCACCTACATTTTGAACTTTGGAATGAAGGATACCCGGTAAATCCAACAAATTATATAGATTTTGAATAATTAGAGAATGTCGATAAAAACCTTTGGGGCAAAAATATTTGCTAAAAAAGTTTATAATACAATTCAAAAATGGGCCAAAAAACCTGTGAAGACCCAGGAAAAAGTTTTTCAAAAGCTTATTTTGAATGCCAAAGAGACTCAATTTGGAGCAGATCATGATTTTTCTGCAATAAAAAACCATGATGATTTTGTTAAACATGTGCCTGTTCGCGACTATGAGGACCTCAGGCCCTATGTAGACCAGGCGGTTGATGGCAAAGAAAACGTGCTCTGGAAAGGAAAACCCTTATATTTTGCTAAAACTTCAGGGACTACCTCCGGAGTAAAAAACATACCCCTTACTAAAGAATCATTAAAATACCAGGTTCAGGCAGCCAGGGATGCCATTTTGTGTTATATTCACGAAACCGGCAACAGAAAATTTGTTAAAGGAAAATGGATATTTTTACAGGGTAGCCCGGTATTAAAAGAAAAAAACGGAATTAAAATTGGCAGGCTTTCAGGCATTGTTGCCCATTATGTGCCCGGCTATTTACAAAAAAACAGAATGCCCAGCTGGAAAACCAACTGTATTGAAGATTGGGAAACAAAGGTAGATGCTATTGTAGAGGAAACTTTAAGGGAAAACATGACCGTGATCAGCGGTATCCCATCGTGGGTTCAGATGTATTTTGAGAAACTCCAGAAAAAAACAGGGAAAAAGGTTGGCGATATTTTCAAAAATTTTGAATTGTTTATTTACGGAGGGGTTAATTTTGAACCTTACAGACCCAATTTTGAAAATTTAATAGGAAGAAAAGTAGACAGTATTGAACTGTTCCCGGCCAGTGAAGGCTTTTTTGCATTCCAGGATTCCCAAACAGAAAAAGGAATGTTGCTCCTCCTCAACTCCGGTATTTTTTATGAGTTTATCAAAGCAGATGAATTTTTTGATGAAAATCCAAAACGTCTTACCATTAAAGATGTTGAAGTTGGGGTTAATTATGTGATGATCATTTCTACCAATGCCGGTTTGTGGGCATATAATTTAGGCGATACGGTTCAGTTTACTTCCACCAAACCTTACAGGGTTATTGTTTCCGGCAGGATAAAACATTTTATTTCGGCCTTTGGGGAACATGTGATAGCTAAGGAAATTGAGTCTGCAATACAAAGTGCTATGGCAGGTACAGAAATTAGCGTCAATGAATTTACCGTAGCCCCACAAATTACTCCTGTCCAAGGAGAACTACCCTATCATGAATGGTTTATTGAATTTGAAAAAGAACCGGATGACCTGAAGATCTTTGCAAAAAAAATAGACCTGGCATTACAAAAACAAAACAGTTACTATTTTGACCTGATAGACGGGAAAGTACTTCAAACACTCAAAATCAGGAAAATTAAAAAAGGTGGATTTACGGATTACATGAAACTTATAGGAAAATTAGGTGGACAAAATAAGGTTCAGCGTTTATCGAACGACAGAAAAATTGCCGATGAACTTCTAAAGTTTTAGAACGGTATAAGGGTAATTCGTTTTAAATGTAAAACATCAACTTCGATCACTATAAAAACACTAAATTTGCAGTCCTTTTTAAAACAATAATTATTTTTTAATCAGGGATTTAAGTTTCCAATGATGAATGAAAATTTAAAAATTGCAGTTAAGGCGGCAATTGATGCTGGCCGGGCGATCATGAAATTTTACGATTCAAACATTGAATTTGAATTAAAACCGGACCAGTCACCCATTACGGAAGCAGATAAGGAAGCGAATGAAGTAATAAATTTTTACCTCAACCAAACCGGTATCCCTGTTATTAGTGAAGAAAATAAGGAAGTAAACTACAGCGATAGAAAAAAATGGAATATATGCTGGGTTGTTGACCCTTTGGATGGCACTAAGGAGTTTATAAAAAGAAATGGGGAATTTACAGTAAATATTGCCCTGGTGAAAGAGGGAAGTCCGATACTGGGAGTAATTTATGTGCCGGAGAAAAAGGAGTTATACTTTGGAGATGTTGAAAAGCAACAAGCCTTTAAAATGATGGTCAATGATGGTAAGTATGAAGCCGGTAATTTAACGGGGGCTAGTACAATTATCCCTAAAGGGGAAAAAGGATCCATAAGGGTGGTTGCAAGCAGGTCTCACTTAAATGAAGAAACGGAAACGTTTATCAACAACCTCAAAAGTAAAAATCCGGAGAAAAAAATAGAAGTAGTTTCTAAAGGTAGTTCTTTAAAGTTTTGTTTAATTGCAGAGGGAAAAGCAGACATATATCCCAGGTATTCACCAACCATGGAGTGGGACACCGCTGCAGGCCATGCAATTTGTAATGCGGTGAATATTAAAGTAATTTCTGGTGACACAAAAAAAGAGTTAAAGTACAATAAAGAAAGTCTCTTAAATAGCCACTTTTTGGTGAAGAATTAATGAAAGACAGTACACATAAAAGACATATTGCGAAAGCCATTACCTGGCGTATAGTTGGCACCATTGATACAATTATTCTTTCCTGGATAATATCCGGGGATCCTTTTATAGGCTTAAAAATAGGGTTTGCCGAAGTAATTACTAAAATGGCACTATATTATCTGCACGAAAGGGTTTGGTTTAAATTAAAAATAGCCAATAGTAAAAAACGACACCTGATAAAGACAATAACATGGAGAGTTGTTGGCACATTAGATACAATTATATTATCTTGGATTATATCTGGCGATCCGTTTGTAGGGTTAAAAATCGGGTTTGCCGAAGTAACAACCAAAATGATTTTATATTATTTGCACGAAAGGGCATGGTATAAAACAAATTATGGACTGATAGAAAGAAGAAAACATGACTAGTCGTGGAAAAAAACCTGACACCATATAATTTTAATATCACCAGGGAAAAAAGAAATGTCTTAAACAAACATAAATCTTTACTGGTTTGGTTTACCGGCCTCTCAGGATCAGGTAAATCAACCCTTGCTAATTTATTGGAGAGCAAGCTACATGACCTGGGCATTAAAACGTATGTGCTGGATGGAGATTCCATTCGAAAAAACCTGAATAGAGACCTGAGTTTTTCGCCTGAAGACAGAAAAGAAAACATAAGGAGAATCGCTGAAATAGCAGATATAATGCTCGATGCGGGGCTTGTGGTATTGGCTGCTTTTGTATCACCCTACAAAAAAGATAGAGAATTCATTAAAAATACGGTAAAACCTGATAACTTTGTCGAAATTTTTGTGAACACAAGTATTGATGAATGCAAAAAACGTGATGTAAAAGGGCTTTATAAAAAAGCACAGGATGGAGAAATAGATAATTTAACAGGCATTTCAGCTCCTTATGAAACCCCCGATAATCCTGAAATAGAAATTACAGATGAATTATCAAAAAAGGAAGCAGTAGAAAAAATTTTTAAAAAAGTATATAGCAAATTACAACTCGATAGAAATGAGTAAATATTATTTGAATTATTTGGATGAACTGGAATCGGAAGCGATTTATGTTTTAAGAGAAGTATGGGCACAATTTCAGAACCCGGTTATCTTGTTTTCGGGAGGAAAGGATTCTATTGTGGTAACACATTTGGCAAGAAAAGCTTTTTACCCTTCAAAAATACCTTTTGCATTGATGCATGTAGATACAGGGCATAATTTTCCGGAAACCATTAAATTCAGGGATGATCTGGTAAAGGAACTCGATGCCAGGCTTATTGTCGGATCTGTGCAGGATTCTATAAACCAGGGAAGGGTTGCAGAAGAAAAAGGTAAAAATGCTACCAGAAATTCGCTTCAGATCACTACACTTTTAGATGCCATAGAAAGCAATAAGGTAGATTGCGCTATTGGTGGCGGCCGTAGAGATGAAGAAAAAGCAAGGGCAAAAGAACGGTTCTTTTCACACAGGGATGATTTTGGCCAGTGGGACCCTAAAAATCAACGCCCGGAACTGTGGAATTTGTTTAACGGCAAGTACTTTGAAGGAGAACATTTCAGGGCTTTCCCTATAAGTAACTGGACGGAAATGGATGTCTGGAATTATATCAATCGGGAAAACATTGCAATACCATCTTTATACTTTGCACATGAGCGCGAGGTTGTATGGAGAAACGGATCATGGATCCCAAATTCAGAATTCCTTGTTTTGGATGAAAGAGAAGAAACTGTAGTTAAAAAAATCCGTTTCAGGACATTGGGTGATATTACCATCACCGGAGGTATTGAATCTGATGCAGATACTGTAGAAAAAATAGCCCAGGAAGTTTCAGCAATGCGCCAGACAGAACGCGGAAACCGCTCTGATGACAAACGCTCTGAAACAGCAATGGAAGACCGGAAACGGGAAGGGTATTTTTAAGAGTGATCAGTGTTCAGAGAATAGGGAATAGAGATTAGAGATAAGAGAATAGAATGAATGGTAATAATTTTGAAAAACTACAATGCTGGCAAGCTTGTAATGAATTAAAATTATATTTAAAAGAAAATGTATTATGCCATTTCCCTAAGTCTGAACGATTTGAGCTTTATTTACAAATATTGAGGGCTTCACGGTCAGCCACCGCGAATATTGCTGAAGGCTGGGGAAGATATCATTATAAAGAGAATATAAAGTTCTTGTTGAATGCAAGAGGCTCAGTAGCTGAAATTCTTGATCATTCTTTAGAAGCAAAATCCTGGGATTATATATCTGAATCCAGTTTAGATATTATTAGAACAAAAGTTGATGATTGTATAAAACTCATTAACGGATATATAAGATATTTAAGAAAACAAAATGATAATTGATATAAACTGTTTTCAAATAATAGATCTATTAATTACTAATCACTAATTAACTGATCACTAATAACAAATTAACTATTAACTAATTATTGGTTAACCAAAAGAAAATGCAAATAGATAACAACCAATTACTACGTTTTACAACAGCAGGAAGTGTTGATGACGGAAAGAGTACCTTAATCGGACGCTTACTGTACGATTCAAAATCCATTTTTGAAGATCAGTTAGAAGCTATTGAAAATACAAGTAAGAAAAAAGGGCATAAAGGAGTTGATTTAGCATTGTTTACCGACGGCCTGAAGGACGAAAGGGAACAAGGTATTACAATTGATGTTGCTTACAGGTATTTTACCACTCCTAAACGAAAATTTATAATCGCCGATACACCCGGTCACATTCAATATACCCGGAATATGGTAACAGGGGCCTCAACTGCCAATGCAGCCATTATTCTGGTTGATGCCAGGCATGGAGTTATTGAGCAAACCAAAAGACATTCTTTTATAGCCTCTCTTCTTCACATACCACATGTAATTGTATGTATCAATAAAATGGACCTGGTTGATTTTTCAGAAGAAGTATACAATGATATTATAAGGCAATATGAAGATTTTTCATCCAAATTGGTTATTAAAGATATCAGGTTTATTCCTATAAGCGCCTTGTTGGGTGATAATGTGGTGAACAGGTCAGAAAATATGCCATGGTACCAGGGGGCACCTTTATTACATACCCTCGAAACCATGCACATTGCCAGCGACATTAATAAAGTAGATGCCAGGTTCCCGGTACAAACAGTCCTAAGGCCTCAAAGTGATGAGCACAGGGATTACAGGGGGTATGCAGGCAGGGTAGCCAGCGGAATTTTTAGAAAAGGTGATGAAGTAAGTATTTTACCTTCCGGATTTACCTCTAAAATTAAAACCATAGATACCTTAGACGGAGAATTGGAAGAAGCATTTGCACCAATGTCAGTTTCCATTCAGCTTGAAGATAATATTGATATCAGCCGGGGAGACATGATCGTCAGGACAAAAAACATGCCCGAAGTAAAGCAAGATCTGGAGGTCATGCTATGCTGGTTACATAATAAACCAGCAAAACCCAGGACAAAATACACTATCAGGCATACTACAAATGAGCAAAAAGCCATGATACAGGAGGTTATTTATAAAATTGATATAAATAGCTTATCCAGGAATAAAGACAGTAGTGATCTGAATATGAATGAAATTTGCAAAGTAAAAATAAGGACTACAAAACCATTGATGTTTGATTCGTACCGGGATAACAGAATAACAGGCTGTATTATACTCATTGACGATGCCACCAATGAAACCGTAGCGGCTGGGATGATCGTTTAAACTTTCGGTGTTAAAGTAAGGCTTTGAGTAGCTAACAATTTAACAATGCCGTTGGATCTACCGGATCCTCGAATTCATAGTCATAAAAAGAGGGTGTCTAAAAAGGTTAATATAAGGCAAACAATGAAACTACATGTCAGGTTGAGCGCAGTCGAAACCTAAGTTATAGTTCTCGACTGCGCTCGAACAGACAGTTTTGATACCTTTTTAGACACCCTCATATCAAGAATATACTTTCCTATTATCGATTTCTTTTATTATCAATATAATTTCCGGCTGTATCAAAATCTACTTCGGTCCCGTCTTCAAATTCGATTTCATAACCATCATTCTCTTTTTCAAAATCAACAATTTTTGCCTTACCATACTTATCTTTTACTTTCTGGGCTATAGCTACAGGTAGTGCATCTGCAGAGAAACCTTTTTTAGAATTTATTTCCACTGCTTCACCACTACTGTTAAAATCCAATGTAGTGCCATCCGAAAGTTTAAGTTCGTACATTTCATCTTTGTCATTTTCATCGATATTTATTTTATCGATACTTTGGCCTGAGAAATGTTTATCAACATAGTTAGTCACTTCTGAAGGTAGTTCAGATTTAGTTTGTGCCATACTTATGTTTACTCCCAAAAAAAGGGCAATTGCTGTAAAAATTAAATTTTTTGTTCTCATATCTATTATCATTTTAAATTATATACTAAGCTACCCATTTTTAACCATTTAAAGTCTTAATGATTTCTTAATTTAAATAAATTTAACGCTTGTAATATGCTGATTTTCTGACATATAAGTTAACTTTTTATGGTTTTGAGATAATAAATTTCAAGAATGCTATTTTTAAATAAACTATGCTTTAATCAATTTCTACATCAAACTGACGTTATATAGAAACCATATTTTAAATATTATGAAAAGAATAATTCTTATGTTACTCTTAGCCGGCGTTATTATAGTACAACTCTTAAAAATAACGTGGTCTAACACCATACTGTTTACCTCTACCCAACCTTCCAGTATAGAATATAATTCCTATGAACCTTATATCCTTTCCATACTAAAACAACAGCAAACATTAACTTCTAAACACATTATATTTGTTGGTAAAGAACCAGATCCTACATATGGGCATACCCTTAATTTTCCTACCACAATTATAGTGAGTGATTCAGAAATACAAAATTTACAGGTACAGTGGACAGCAGAAGGAATACAACTTGAAACATATTACGGTACAAAACTATTTATTCCGAAAAAGAATTTTATAGGGGGCCGTTAATGCCTTATGATAGGGCTGTTCCAAAAAATAAAAATAACCATGCACTAAATCTCACAAAGATTAAATGAATAAACTTCTTTTTGTTTAATAATGGTTTTCCCGTCAAAGGAATAAGGTGTTTATCGTTAAATTCTAACCTTACAGGGATTTGTTGTTAAAAATCTGAGATAATTAAATCGAATTCTATATTTTTATGTTACTAGTAAATGGTCTCATAAAATATGGCAAAAAAAGCAATATCCTCCCCTACAAAACCCAAAAGCTTAAATAAAAATAAAATTAGTTCTCCTGGTTCCAATGGGAGAATGACTTCAAAAGATAAATTAATAAAAAAATCCCGGAGAGTTACTCATGATGAGATGTTCAAGGACAGTGATTATATGCATGAACAACTGGACAGGTTGATATTTGCGCTTGAAGCATTTAGGGAGGGAGATATTTCGGTCCGTCTTTCAAAAGAACGAAACGATAAATTCGCCGATCTTGCGGAAGCGTATAATACGATGGTTGAAATGATTGGTGGTGTGAGTACCGAAGTATCACGGATATCACGTGTAGGTGGTATTGAAGGTAACCTCGATGCCCGGGCAGAATTTAAGGCTGCAAGTGGGGTATGGAAAGACATGATCGATAACATCAACATCCTTATTGAGGCCATTGCAAAACCAGTATTAGAAGTAAGCCGCATTCTTAACAGTATTGCCGAAGGGAAACTCGGCGATAAATTCAGCCTTATGGTAACCGGTGATTTCCGTGCCATGGCCGATGTAATTAACCGTACACTACGAAGTTTAAATATTTTTGCCGAACAGGTTACCCAGGTGGCCCGTGAAGTGGGTGTGGAAGGTAAGCTGGGCGGACAAGCCAGTGTGCCAAATGTTTCCGGAACCTGGAAAGACCTTACCGATAATGTGAACCAGATGGCGAGCAACCTTACCGAACAGGTACGGGAAATAGCAAGGGTAACCACAGCGGTGGCCGATGGCGACCTTTCAAGAAAAATTACAGAAGAAGGAAAAGGCGGGGAAGTACTTGGCCTTTCCACCACCATTAACCGGATGGTGGATTCCCTGAATATATTTGCAGCAGAGGTTACCAACGTGGCCCGTGAAGTGGGTGTGGAAGGTAAACTGGGAGGACAGGCCGATGTGCCCGATGTTGCAGGAACATGGAAAGATCTAACCGAGAACGTAAATACCATGGCCGCCAATCTTACCGTACAGGTGAGAGAGATTGCCGGAGTAGCAACTTCGGTGGCAAATGGCGACCTTTCCAAGAAAATCACCATTAATGTAAAAGGTGAAATTGCCGAATTAAAAGATACCATCAACCAGATGGTGGATTCCCTGAATATTTTCTCCGATGAGGTAACCCGGGTTGCACGTGAAGTGGGAACCGAAGGTAAATTAGGCGGACAAGCAAAAGTACCTGATGTTGCCGGTACATGGAAAAACCTGACTGATAATGTGAATACCATGGCAAGCAACCTCACCAACCAGGTACGGGAAATTGCATCGGTAACAACAGCGGTAGCAAAAGGGGATCTTTCCCAAAAAATTACAGAAGAAGGAAAAGGTGGTGAGGTACTCGTTCTGTCCAATACCATCAACAACATGGTGGATTCCCTGACTCTATTTGCTGCAGAGGTAACCCGTGTTGCACGTGAGGTGGGTACGGAAGGTAAACTAGGCGGACAGGCAACAGTGCCGAGTGCAGCAGGAACCTGGAAAGACCTTACCGACAATGTAAACATCATGGCAAGTAACCTTACTACCCAGGTACGGGAAATTGCAAACGTGGCTACCGCGGTAGCCGACGGGGATCTTTCCCAAAAAATTACCATTGATGTAAAAGGCGAAATTGCCGAATTAAAAGATACCATAAACCAGATGGTGGATTCACTGAATATTTTCTCAGATGAGGTAACCCGTGTGGCACGTGAAGTGGGTACCGAAGGGATTCTGGGCGGACAGGCAAAAGTACCCGATGTAGCAGGGACCTGGAAAGACCTTACCGACAATGTAAATTATATGGCATCTAACCTTACCACACAGGTACGGGAAATTGCCAATGTGGCAACTGCGGTGGCAAAAGGTGATTTGGCACAAAAAATTGCCATTGAAGCAAAAGGTGAAATTGCAGAATTAAAAGAAACCATTAACACGATGGTGGATTCACTGAATGTATTTTCTGATGAGGTAACCCGTGTGGCACGTGAGGTGGGCACCGAAGGTATCCTGGGCGGACAAGCAAAAGTTCCCAATGTAGGGGGTGCATGGTTAGAGCTTACAGAGAATGTGAATACAATGGCGAGCAACCTTACCACACAGGTACGGGAAATAGCCTCAGTAACCAAGGCGGTAGCAAATGGTGACCTCTCACAAAAAATTTCAGAAGAAGAAAAAGGAGGGGAAGTACTTGAACTGTCTACCATTATAAATACAATGGTGGATTCCCTCAACATCCTTTCCAATGAGGTAACCCGTGTGGCGCGTGAAGTGGGTACCGAAGGAATGCTGGGGGGACAGGCAGAAGTACCAAACGTGGCAGGTGCCTGGTTAGACCTTACGAGAAATGTAAATACAATGGCGAGTAACCTGACAAGCCAGGTGCGGGAAATTGCCAATGTAGCAACAGCGGTGGCACATGGTGACCTTTCACAAAAAATATCAATTGATGTAAAAGGCGAAATCGCCGAATTAAAATATACGATCAACCAGATGGTGGACTCGCTGAATATATTTGCAGCAGAGGTAACCCGTGTGGCGCGTGAAGTGGGAACCGAAGGTATGTTGGGAGGTCAGGCAGAAGTGCCGAACGTAGCAGGAACATGGAAAGGATTGACGGATAATGTAAACACCATGGCGAGTAACCTTACCACGCAGGTGCGGGAGATTGCTTCTGTAACCACAGCAGTGGCGAATGGTGACCTTTCACAGAAAATTTCTGAACAAGGTAAAGGAGGCGAAGTACTGGAACTCTCTACCACTATTAACCGGATGGTGGACGTACTTAATATATTTGCCGATGAGGTAACCAACGTGGCCCGTGAAGTGGGTACCGAAGGTATTCTTGGCGGACAGGCAGAAGTACCGAATGTTGGAGGTTCATGGAAAGACCTTACCGATAATGTAAACCAGATGGCAAGTAATCTTACCTCACAGGTACGGGATATTGCAGGAGTTTCCACAGCTTTGGCAAGAGGGGATTTCTCAAGGAAAATTGAAGTGGAAGTAAAAGGTGAAGTTCAGGAGCTAAAAAATAATATCAATGCGATGGTGGATAGTTTCACGACTATTGTAAAAGCGGCCAATACCATTGCTGAAGGGGATTTTGCTATTGAAATGCCTTTGCGTAGTGAGGCCGATCAATTAGGTATTGCACTGAATACCATGACCGAGAACCTGAAACGAATATCGGAAGAAAATGAAAATGAAGCATGGATAAAAACCGGGCAGGCAGGACTTAACGACAGGATGCGTGGTGAGCAGGATCTGTTAGGACTGTCAAAAAATATTATTTCTTATCTCACTAAGTATTTAAATGCCCAGGTAGGGGTCATTTATCTAACCGAAAGGACCAACGAAAAGAGATTGTTAAGAATGACCGGTTCTTATGCCTTCACCCAACGAAAATCGCTTAAAACCACTTTTCATTTTGGAGAAAGCCTTGTGGGACAAGCCGCTCTTGAAAAAGAAGCAATTGTACTTTCAAGCATTCCCAAGGATTACATTAGCGTAACTTCCGGATTAGGGGAAAAAATTCCCAGAAATATTCTGGTACAGCCATTTATTATTGACGGTGAAGTAAAAGGTGTTGTAGAAATAGGATCATTCCGTCCTTTTAACGATAGCGAATTGGAACTGGTCCGTTCAGTAGGTGAAAGTATCGCAATTGCAACCACTTCTTCTCTTGACAGGGAAAAAATGAAGGACCTCCTCGATGAATCACAACAAAAATCGGAAGAATTATTCAATCAGCAGGAAAAACTGAAAATACAGAGTAAGGAACTACAAATGGCCAATGAAGATCTTGAGTCCAAAACCAAAGATCTGGAGATGCAGAAAGAAGACCTGCAAGTAAGTAGGGTTGAATTGGAAAGGAAAGCAAAAGAACTTGAACTGGCTAGTAAGTATAAATCCGAATTCCTGGCCAATATGTCCCATGAATTAAGAACACCATTAAACAGTTTGTTAATACTCGCCAAGGATCTTAGTAAAAATGACAAGGGAAATCTATCTCCGGACCAGCAAAAAGATGCCAGTATTATTTATGATGGCGGTTTAGACTTGCTGAACCTCATCAACGATATCCTGGATCTTTCCAAAGTGGAGGCAGGAAAACTGCAAATTCATCCCGAAGAAGTACACTTTAAGAACCTTATCAATAACCTGAAGAATCAATTCGGGCCATTGGCAAAATCAAAGAACCTCAGGTTTACCATACAACGTAAAGCAAATGCGCCTGATATCATAATTACCGATGGGCAACGGTTGGAACAAATCGTTAAAAACCTGATTTCAAATGCTATTAAATTTACGGAAAAAGGTTCGGTAACCATATCTATAGAAAAGCCGGATAATTCAATAAGGTTCAGGGAAATTACGTTGCCAAAATCCAAGGTGGTGGCAATCTCGGTAAAAGATACAGGCATCGGTATAGCCGAGGACAAGCGCATGATGATTTTTGAAGCATTTCAACAGGCACAAGGGGGTACCAGCCGCCAATATGGTGGAACCGGGCTTGGGTTAACGATTTCCAGGGAATTATCACGGTTATTAGGTGGAGAAATCCATATTGAAAGCGTAGAATCAAAAGGAAGTACTTTTACTGTGTTTGTACCAACAGATCTCACCAGTGCCCCTATTAAAGAAAAGGATGATTCAATTTCCTCCTACAGTGACTCAGAATCCACAAAATCTTCAAATAATGGCTCTTTTGAGTTAACAGAAAATACCAGGTCAACATCCTGGGAAAACTATATTCAGGATGACCGGGATACTATAAAAGAATCAGACAAATCATTGTTGATTATTGATGATGATAAAGTTTTTGCTTCGATAGTAAAAAAAATAGCTGTAACAAAAGGCTATAAAGTATTGGTGGCACGTGAAGGGATAGAAGGCATAGAACTGGCGGTTCAATTTCAGCCTAGTGGCATATTTCTGGACGTCCAGCTACCAACTATGAATGGCTTTGTAATCCTGGACCATTTGAAGTCTAATTTAAAAACCAGGCATATTCCGGTGCACTTAATCTCAGCCGAAGATCAAAGCCGTGCAGCCCTGATTAAGGGAGCAATGGGTTTTAGTTTAAAACCTGTTTCCAGAAAGGACATTGACAAAACCATGCAAAAACTGGAAAAATTACATAATTCAGTAGAGAAAGAGCTTCTTATCATAGAAGACGATAAATCAACCTTACAGGCGATCGAAAATCTGCTGAAAAATAAGCAGGTAAATATTTCTTCTGCCATGACAGGAAAGAAAGCTATAAGTCAACTTAAATCGAAAATTTTTGATTGTATTATACTTGACCTTAAACTTCCTGATACCACCGGATTTGAGCTGCTTGAAAAACTAAAATCGAGCAACATAATCAATAATATACCTATAGTTGTTTATACAGGAAAACAGCTTACAAAAGCAGAGCTTAACCAGTTGCACAACTACACCGATAGCATCGTGATTAAAGGAGCTTCCTCTCCCGAGCTGCTTCTGGATGAAGTTTCACTCTTTCTTCATAGTAATGAAACCAAACTCACCATCCACCAAAAAAGAATAATGGCTGAACTTCACAATCAGGGGCAGCTTTTAATAGACAAAAAAATACTGGTGGTAGATGATGATATGCGCAATACCTATGCGCTGTCTAAAACCCTCTCCGATGCAGGCATGAAGGTGATAATGGCAGATAACGGAAAAATGGCAATTGAGAAACTGGAAGAGGAAAAAGGTGTGGATATTGTGCTTATGGATGTAATGATGCCTGTTATGGATGGTTATGAAGCCACCAAAGAGATCCGGAAAAAAGCTGCCTATAAAAATTTGCCTATAATCTCATTAACAGCCAAGGCAATGCCCGAAGATAAAGCTAAAAGCCTTGAAGCAGGGGCCAATGATTATCTCACCAAACCGGTAGATGTTGAAAAATTGTTGAGCATACTCCGGGTATGGTTATACCAGTAAAATTATTTAAGAAGATGCCGTCTGTATACCTTCCATCTTGTAAATACCTCTACATGATGTATGGCAATAATTAGAATTTAGTGAAGTAGTAATAAGAATTGATAAAAATTTGGCGAATATATTATGGGTTTGAACAAAAGAAAAACGGTCAGGGAAATCCCTAAAATCCTGATTGTAGATGACAGAGATATAGAACGGACTATTCTTTCCAAACTCCTGTCAAAATTTAAAGTTGAAATACATACGGCCAATTCGGGGCAGGCAGCCTTATCTAAATTAATCCGCCATAATTATGCATTAGTTTTGCTGGATATACAGATGCCTATTATGGACGGCATCGAGACCGCAACCATCATGCGAAACAATCCGCTTACCGAAAATGTTCCTATTATTTTCCTTACAGCATACGATAAAGACGAAATTAATATGTTGCAGGGCTATAAGGTGGGCGCTATTGATTATCTTTTCAAACCAATTAATGAAGAGATCCTTTCATCCAAAATAAACACCTTTCTTCGTTCCTATTCCTTTGAAAAAGAAAAAGAATACGAAAAAATACTTTCTGAACTTGAAAGTAAGAACCAGAAACTGAAAAAAGCCCGAAAAGAAGCCATACAGATGTTGAAAGATGCTAACAAGGCGAAGGCAGAAGCACAACTATCTCAGAAAAAAGTAGAGGAACAGGCAGAAATACTCATTCGCTATAACAAAGAGCTCGAGCAATTTGCCTATGTTGCTACGCACGACCTCCGGGCACCTATCATTAATTTAAACGCTATTATTGGCATATTTAAAAAAAAGGGATTTGTAACTAAGGAAAATGAAGAGATCGTAAAAAGAATGGATGCATCGGTAAATCGCATTAATTCTACTTTACACGATTTGATACAGGTGGTGGCATACAGGAAAACCCTGAAAGATGATACAAAAGAAATCGTTTTTGAAAAATTATTTAAGGAACTTAAAAAAGATATAGAGGCACAAATTAATGATGCGAAGGCAAAGATTACTCATAATTTTAAAGAGGCTCCAAAAATTGAGTACATTCCGGGGCACTTGCGAAGCATAATCCTGAACCTTATAACCAATTCCATTAAGTACCATTCCGGTAAAGGGGTGCCTGTAATTTCGGTAAGAACTTATGTGGAAAACGATTATCTTTGCCTTTCGGTTAAAGATAACGGCATTGGAATAAATGAAACTAAAAAAGAGAAAGTGTTTGGTTTATTTCAACGCTTGTCTATGCGTGGAACCGGCAAAGGAATGGGGTTGTATATTACCAAATCATTAGTGGAATCAATGGGAGGTAATATTGATTTTACCAGCAAGCCCGGGAAAGGGACAGAATTTGTGGTGTGCCTGAAAAATTTGTCAACCAGTAAAAAGTAATAATACCCTACATATGCCTAAACTAAAAAAAATATTAATCGTAGATGATGACGATGAATATAACTTTATTACCGAAGATATTTTTCAGGATACAGGCTTAGATTGCAATCTTGTTTTTAAACTGTGGGCTAAGGACGCCCTTGACTATCTGGAAAAGAACAAAGGCAATTTCCCTGACCTCATCCTGTTGGATATCAATATGCCTATTATGAATGGCTGGGAATTCCTGGAAGCCTATGAAAGCCGAAAATACCACATTACCGAACCCACAATCATTATAATGAATTCCTCGTCTGTATACCAGGAAGACAAAGAAAAAGCCAAAACCTATGCTAAGGTTGTAGATTATATTGACAAACCAGTTACCGTAAAAAACATTTACCGCATCCGGGATACCTATTTTAGTTCGTAATTGAATGGGCCGATACGGTTTGTAGGTACGCAATGCATTGCGTACCTACAAACCAATTTGACATCCTATTCGTGAATATAATCATCCATTAAAAAATATACAGGAAATGTTATTTTGAATTCGCTGCAGGCGGATGAGAAACCGAAGGTTCAGCGTAGCTAAATCTATTGATAGAATCAAGAGATTAGTAATCTGCCCGCCTTTTCTTTTTAACAAATAAAAGATCCTTCGGAGTACCTTGGTAAAGGGTTAATTGAATTATGTAAAACAAGCAAAATGTACTATCTTACCTACTCTTAAGTTTTAGCCAAATAAATCAGCAGTAGAGTTCTATGCCCAAGCAGCTTACAACAGAAATTTTAATTAAGAAGTCTGGATTAAATGTATCACAAGGGAAGTTTGAAACATTGAAGCAAAAAAACTTTATTTGTCTTGATGAATCTGCAGGAGGTGATGCCCCCAAAGATGTAATTAAAGTGTATGAATATGGAAGGTGTAGAAAGGACAAGCCAAAATCATGGATAAAATATATTGCCAAAATAGGGCACAAATGGTATCCCAATGAGAGTATAACAGAGCATTATCTTACACAAATAGGGAAAAACTTTGGTGTAGAAATTGCTTCCTCCAAAATAGTCTATGCCGAAAACTATATCCGTTTTCTAAGCGAGCATTTTCATGGAAATGAACAGTCATTAGAGCATGGAGCCAATATACTTTCAAGATATATTAATGAATCAAGTACTGAGTGGATAGATGAAATGGACAAAAACAGAACTTTAAAAGGAGAGATTACCTTCATTGATGTAGAAAATGCTGTAAAAGATGTTTTTGAAAAAGACGCTACTCAGATTATGATTGGAATAATACATATGCTGCTATTTGATGCATTAAGTGGAAATAATGACAGGCATTATTACAATTGGGGTGTAATAACACATATTAAAAACAAACACAATCCTTACTTTTCTCCTGTTTATGATTCTGCCAGAGGGTTGTACTGGAATAAATCCGATAAAAATATTATATCTTTGCACGCTCATTTTAAAAATGGAGATAAAAAGCCCATTGAAAAATATGTGAATGGTTCAGCTCCCAAAATAAGTATACCAAATAATGATGAGTGTAACCATTTTGAACTCATTGAATATTTAAAAAATAATAAGTATATTAGTAACAATCATAAAAATGTTTGGACAAATAAAAAAAGTCTTGAGAAGGCAATAAAAATTTTAAATACTGATTTTAAACATCTTTTTATAGAAGAGAGACGTATAATAATCGAAGAAGTATTGAATTTAAGATTCAACAAATTAGTTCAAATTATAGATTCATAATATGATTCAAAAAATCAAAAATATTTTCAATTCAAAAGATAATAAAAAGTTGGCGAATATAGATTGTTCATTTGAACATGTTCAGGAACCACACAAGTTTTTATTAAAATACCAAAATGATGAGATTGGCCAACTTTCGTATGATGGTAATGAGGGATGGACATTTGAATATTCAGATTGGTTTAAAACCCAGGTTGAATTACAGCCATTATTTGAATTTCCTAATGTAAATAAGATATACAAGAGCAAGGAATTATGGCCGTTTTTTGGAAGTCGTATTCCTTCTGAAAAGCAACCTAAAGTACAGGAATATATAGAAGCTCATCCATCAGATAAAGGAAATTTGGCAAAATTACTAGCAGTGTTCGGTAACTCATCTGTTAATAACCCATACAAGCTTATAACACTTTAAAAAAATCAAAGCTGCCCATAAGGCAGCTTTTTTATAAATTCCCTTAACGTTGACGAAGTAATCTGCCGGTTTTATTCTAAAAATCACTTATTTCTTTCAAGTTTGTGCTATATAGGGCAGATTGCCGCGTCGTTCATTATATTCACTCCTCGCAATGACCCTTCATTACAACACCACAACACCACAACACCCAACACCCAACTAATTCATCATTCTGAATTCATCATTTACTTGTAAGTGATTCGTTTTTGGTGTAAATTTGCATCAAAATCAAAACTATGGCACGACAAAGTATTTCATTCACAGAGCCAAACGATGAATGGTTAAAAACCCAAATTGACAATAAAGAATACTCCAGTAAAAGTGAACTTGTTAATGATTTGATAAGGCAAGCCAGGAAACAACAATTACAGGTAGACTGGGTACGATCTAAATTAGAAAAAGCAGAAAACAGTGGGTTTACAAATGACAGTAAAGAGCAAATCTTAAAACAATCAAAGTCTTTGCTTAATGGCTAAATACAAATTAAGCAATGCCGCTAAAGAAGACTTAATACGAATTCATCATTACGGGGTTAAAAAATTCGGAATGGCCCAGGCCGACAAATACTTCCATTCGCTTTTCGAATATTTTGAGATTATTGCGCAACGTCCGTTCTCATTCGAATCGGTTGATTTTATTAAAAACGGGTATAGGCGTTGTGTATGCGGTTCGGATAGTATCTACTATAAAATAAATAATGACATCGTTGAAATAATGGCAATAGTGGGCAGACAAGATATAGATACTATTATTTAACTCCTGGCTTCCACTACCATAAGCAGAATATTTTCTGTTAGCTTTAACTATTTTCTACAAAATTATCTAAGCAATGTCATTTCGAATTCGCCGCAGGTGGATGAGAATTTTTGTGGAATCGTGTAACTGTGGAATCGTTTAATCGATTCCTGTAAACACTTCCATTTTAAGATTTATGGTATATTAAAAGGAGGATTTATAACATATATAAGACAAAAACGTAAAGACAGATCCTAACCTTTATTACTGGATGGATTTTGAAACCTTTAGTCGAATATTTAGCATCTATTAGTAAATATCGTCCCTATAATTTGAAACAAGAAACCGAGTATTAAAAGAAGCAAACCAAGCTTAGACCTAAAATTAATTTGTTTTTCTCTTTCATCTGACAAAGTGTGGTCTTGCAAAAAAGAACTATACATTTCTTTTGACGGCACACCATACATAAACAATAAAATGACACCAAAAACATCTAAAACAAGACCAATAATTGAATAAATCATGTTATTACGCAGAAATTAGTTTTTCTAAATCTTCAAAAGATGATTGAATGTCCATATTTGTCCCATCGACAAAATACATTTTAGGAAATCCACCTGATTGAAGAGATTCAATTTTTACAATATTGTTTTTATTAATAAGTAAGGATTTGCCTTGAGAGTTAATTCTGATGAACATAATAAATAGTTTTAAACTTTAAAGTAATGGAATTAAATTGACAAATAAAATCTACACACAACACTTTATAAAATTAATTGCTATTTAAACTAAATCCTTGGGGCTTTTATATTCGGTTTGTATTTTATTTGCTAAATTTAGATGCTTAAACACGCAACTACTCCGGACGGATTCTTAAACAGGATCCAACCTTATAAATAAATGATTCAGCCAATTAAAACTTAAATGAAAATGATGAATTCAGACATTTTAAAGCTCTATAAACAATTGGAAAGTATGGAGCAAACAAAAGAAGTTATCCAGTTACAAAACCAGATTAAAGAAACTTTGTACCAAAACCTCAGAATGCATTTTCTTGAATTAAGTAGTATTGGACGCGTGATAGGATATGATGAACTCCAGGAAGAAATGAAAAAAGCCATTGAACTCTTAGAACTTCAGAAATAAAAAGATGCTGACAATAGTATCCGTTGCATAAGTTGTCCAGTAAGCGAGAAGTTATAAATATAGTACTTTATATAAAAAACTCATAACTCATACCTTGAACTGTTAACTCGAACTTTTACCCTATTTTTAACAAAAGTTGTGTTTATTTGACTTATTTGGGAAGGTAAACGCGATTGATTGAGTTACCAGCTTATATAAATGACTTATGAAAATAGGAAGAAATTTTACCAGATTTGCGGAAAATTTGGAATTGGTGAAGGATTTCTAAGCAAAGTTGAAAATGACCAAAAAAAATTGAAAAGAGATGATTTAATAAAGTTGAATGAATTCTTCAAAACTCCAATTGAAGAACTCGAATCTTTATGGCTTGCAAACAAAGTTTACTCAATCTCAAGAGACGAAGAATCTGCTTTATCAGCTTTGAAAGTAGCCGAGGAACAAGTAAAATATAAAAATCTTAAAAATGCTTAATTCAGTTTGTGAGCCATATAAAGAATTAGAAGAGGTTGTGCATACCTTTGAAGAGCAGTTGAAATTATTCTTTTCGAAGGAATTCGAGACAAAATCCAACAACCCTAAAAAAGATGAAAATTTAGGACAAGTTTTTACGTCTGCAATTCTTGCAAAGTTTATGATTGGTTTATTGAGAGAGACACTAAAACCAAATTCCTCTATACTTGATCCTTGTATCGGACCAAACACTTTTTTTAAAGCAATGACTGAAGACTTTTCAAATTGCCATTTAAAAGGAATTGAAATTGACATTAACCTAATCACTAAAGAAATAAAAAAGTTTTACGAAAGCCCAAATAGAACTTTAATTATGGGCAGTTTCTTTGATTTTCCAGTTAGCGAAAAGTTTGACCTAGTTGTCCAAAACCCGCCTTATGTAAGACAAGAACTATTAGCAGACGGTGCAAATTCAAAAGAAAGCATTAGATATAATGTATCTTCTCTATTATCAACTATTCCTTCACAATCAAATTTATATATCTACTTTTTATTGAAGTCCATCTTGCATTTAAAGGATGGTGGTGTAATGGTTGCCGTGATATATGACAGTTGGCTTTACAGCAGTTTTGGGAAATTTTTAAAAGAATCTCTCCTTAAACTAGGCCGTTTAGAAAGTATTTATCATTTCAAAAAAAGCGCCTTTGATAATGTAGAAATAGGTGCTACTGTGATAAAATTTGTAAAAGATAAGAACCATAAGAAATCTATATCATATTATCCACTGAATGATTTGAACGATTTAAGAACTTATAATGGCTTAAATGCAAATTGTTTAAAATTAAAACAGCAAGAGTTATTGACTTATAGTTTCAACAATCACAGTATAATCAATTTCAAATCCAGCCTATTTAAAGTACTTAAAACAATTGTTTCACAACCAATCCAAAGAGGAACATCGGCAGTAGTAAATAGCCATTTTATTTTTTCAAAAAATGAACTTCCTGAGTTAATACCAATTGTCAAAGATGTTTCACAGATTAAAACCTACGCTGTAAACAAAGAGAATGCTTACATTTTAGCAATTAATGGGCCAATCTCTAATGAAACTAAACAATATTTAGAATCAGTCAAAAATGAAATTCTAAAAACACCTGCTCAAAAGTTTATAGCAGTAAAAAGAGATATTGAAACTAAAAGAGATTGGTATAAAATCAATTTGAAAGCAACAGGTAATTTTATTTTCAACTATTATTTACGAAACAATATTGATTTCATTTATAACCCAAACAAGTTTTTGTCTTCTGATAACTTTTATATTCTCAATATCAAGGATAATGAATTAGCTAATTTTTCGATTTTAAACTCATCTTTTACGAGATTAAATACACTAAGCAATTCAAGAAGTCAGGGAAATGGTTTGAGAAAAATACAGCTTTACGAATTTAAAGAAGTGAAAGTAATTGACATAAATAAACTTTCAGAACAGACCATAAAAAAATTGGAATTGCTAGGAAAAGAATTGATGAATGTGAGCAGATACGAAAACGGACAAAAGCATATAATTGAACAAATTGATTTGGTGCTGATTGACGAATACAATGAAAAAAACAGTTCAACATTAACGGTTGACGAATTAAATATTGAAATAAAAGAATACTTGAATTAAAATGATAACTCTTTGGTATAACTCTGATGAAGTTACTGGCTTTCATCCTGTTGTTGAAAATGCAATTAAGAATGCAATCACCAGTTGTGGCTATGATTCTGTGATGGAATTAGTTCATCATCCTGCGATTCCAAACAGCACAATAATTCCTGACTTTGCGATTAAGTTAAAATCTTCAAATAGATATATCTTTGTTATTGAGGTCAAAAAAACAGCACGTGATGTTACATCGCAAAGATTTCAAAACCAATCAAGGTCTTATGTTTCTGATTTTGCGCCTTATTGGGAGCCAAATTATCCAAAGTACTTTTGCCTTACCAATATTGAAGAATTAATTTTATTTGCCGACAGACAGGGGCCTATTTCAACTTGCATACTGAAAGGAAATCCAAAGTCACATACTCCATTTAATCCGAAAAATCGAGACGCAACACAGACCAGTATTGAGTTTCAAGCAACCATTGAACAGCTTTTGCCTATTATTTATAATAGAACACAGCCTGATTGGGATAATAATTGGCAGCCTATTATTGATGCGTTTGTTCAAAATTATCAAAGCGTGAGCAACAGTTTAACGCTAAACAGAAACTTAGCAGATGAAATTACACTTTATGAGTTTTTTAGGTTATTGGCTTTTGCCTATTTAAAGGATTATTACAATCAAACAAGTAATCCAAATCAAAGCTATTTCCGGACTTTTCCTCTCGCTAACGATAATCTACAAACATTCATTACTAAGTTAGTAAATAACTACAATCGTGTATTACAGTTAGATTTTAATCAAGTATTTTCTAATCACCCGAATTCAACCAATAGAATTTTTCCTGAAAATTTCAGTTCATCGATTATTCAATACTTTAAAAATACTATTCAAGCTTTAAATAGCTATAGTTCACAAGCGGTTTCTGACAACCCATTACCTGAGTATATTTTTAACCTTTTGACTTCAAAAGTTTATGATAAAAATACACTTCATAGGAAAGGAAAAATAATGTCCGATACAGAGTTGTCAATTTTATTAGCAACAGTGACAATCGAAAACGAAAACTCAACTGTAATTGACCCTTGTTCTGGTGATGGTGCTTTATTGGATGCTGCTTATGATTTCCTGAATATACTTAACCTTTCAAGTGCAATTACAAAAAGCCATAATCAATTATTAAATCAAGTTACTGGAATTGAAATTGACCCATTTTTAGCTCAGTTAGCAACTTTCAGATTGGTTTCAAAAAATCTTTCGGGAGTTAATAATACCACAAACGTAAATATTATTGCTGGCAATACCTTTAGTAATCCAAATAGTTCTGGGTTTGATGTTTTGTTGATGAATCCACCTTTTTTAAGAAATGATAATCCTGATGCACCGATAACAATTGCAGATAAGGTACTAATGAATAATGCAATTATCAACAATGGACAAACCAATTTTGTTAGACTTGCGTCACAACCTAATTTATATTTTTACTTCGTAAATTATTCTTGGCACTACTTAAACTCTCAAGGTAGAGCTGGATTAATTTTAATGGCTAAATTCTTAAACAATGAAGAAGGCGAACATTTAAAGCAATTCATTTTAGATAAAGTTGAATCTATCATTTTGTACCCAAGAAATTACTTTGAGGACTTCAAAGTAACTACAGTAATTACTGTTTTAAGTAAACAGCCGTCAAACCAAATAAAATTTCTGAGGATTATTGATTCCGACCTATTATCTCGACCAAATGATATAAAATCAATTCTTTCCTCTACAAATAATTCGGTAATTACCGCAAATTATACATTAAAGGTAACAGATAGAAATATAGATCCTTCTGCAAATTGGAAAATGTATTTCAATGATCCAGAAGAAAAATTTCAGACTTTGGATTCTCTATCGTTCTTAGAACCATTAGACACATTTTTTGTAAACAAGAGACGTGGAGGAGCAGAAAACAATGGTGGTTCTAAAATTATCTTTCCTGATTTCACTAAATCGCCTTATTCTGGAATTTCAAATTCAAATAAAGGTTATGGTATTAAAAACAGCAGAAGTACCAGAAAATTAATCTTAGAACAAACGAATTTAGAAGAGGAATCTGCAATACATTTCCCAAGTCAATATGATGACAAATCACCAAATGGGTTAAATCCTAGTCATCAAGCAGATGCTTCGCTTAACTCAATATTTAGCACTAATAATGCAACAGATTCAGACAAGTGGAGGCAAATTGTAAATGCGGCATTCAGAAATAAAATTTCGTTTGATATTCTTATTCCTAGAGCTGAAAGAACTAAACATACTTGCTATTACAATCCCTTTTCTGCACCCGTAGTACTTTCTACTAATTTCTTTTATCTCTCTGGTTTTCAAAATGGCAGTATCAATCCATTGATATCGGTTTCAAGTCAAATAAAGTTTATAACTGGATACCTAAATTCTTGTTTTGGACAAATACAATTCGAAATTCATTCAAATAATCAAGAGGGTTTAAGGAAATTGGAAGGTTTTCACATTAATGAATTAAAAGTTCCTGACTTGAGACAACTTACAAAAACTGAAATTGATTCTGTAGTAACTGCTTTTGAGAGTTTTAACAATTTAAATGTATCAGTAAGCGGAGACGAAGGATTAGCAACACCAAGAAGACTATTGGATGAAGAGATTGCCAAAATTATTTTTTCCAAGAATAATTTTGGATTTAATTCTAGTCCTGAGATGACAAACTTTTTTGAACTCTTTTTAGCCGACCTAGTAGAAGACAGAAGATTATGAAAAAAAATAAGATTAAAGTAATAGGTTTATTCTCAGGATGTGGTGGTTTAGATTTAGGATTTAAACAGGCTGGCTATGATTTAATATGGGCAAATGACATTTTAAAGGATGCTTGTGATACTTACAGATTGAACATCGGAGAACATATAGTAAATGAAGATATCACAAAAATTGATTTAAACACAATCCCAAATGCTGACATTATAATTGGTGGTCCTCCTTGCCAAGGATTTTCAGGAATTGGTAAAAGAGACCCTAATGATAATAGATCAGCCTTAGTTTATTCTTACCTAGATGTTGTAAATAAAGTTCAACCGAAAATATTCCTTTTTGAGAATGTTACAGGTATTAAATCCTCTAAAGCAGCTGATGGGTCAAAAGTAATTGATAACTTAAAAAAAGCATTTGAGGACATTGGGTATCACATCAATATTTATACTCTTAATGCTGCCGACTACGGTGTTCCACAAAGAAGAAAAAGAGTATTTATAATTGGCAACAAAATAGGAGTTGATATTTCAGCACCACCACAAACCCATTTTGAGAATGAAGAAGGAAAAAGAAAATGGATTACTTCTTTTGAAGCAATATCTGATTTGGATTCACCGACAGAAATCGGAGAAACAAAATATAAACACCAGCCAAAAAATGAATATCAGACATTAATGCGAAAAAATGCTGATAAAACTACTTTACATATAATTCCTTATTCAAGTCCAACGGACAAAGAAATAATTATCCACGTCAAACCAGGAGGTAATTATATGGATATACCAGATAGTGTTTCAACCAAAAGAATTATGTACTTCAAAAGCACCGGAGGTAGGACTACTACTTATGGAAGGCTTGACCCAGAAAAACCAAATTATACAATAAACACGCATTTTAACCGCCCAAATATTGGGTGTAATATTCATTATGAAGAAGACAGAATGATTACAATACGAGAAGGATTGAGATTTCAGTCATTCCCTGATGATTTTCAACTGATTTCAAAAACTCAAAGAAATTATTATGTACAAGTTGGAAATGCAGTTCCTCCATTACTATCAAAAGCCTGGGCTAAACATTTAAAAAAATATTTAGTAGATACACCTAACTCAAAAACCATACACATTTCCTTGTCGTTAGAAAACCAACCGCACAAACCAAAACTTACCAAGAGTATGGTCGAATAAATATTGTGAAGTTCTACGGTTTAAAACAAATAAACTAGCTAATTATGATTGAAAAAGATAAAATCAGAAAAATTGAGGCAATATGGGATAATTATATCAAAACAGAAAAACGCGTATTAGACACAAAAGGAAACGAGCTGCCCAATATTGACGAATCAAGACTTCAAGCTATTGTCGAGCTAAAATCAATTATTCATCAATTTCAAATGAGAGAGATTAATATTTTTGAATTTAAAACCAACATTGACAGCTTTAATAAACGAAACAACCTTTGGGGATTTACTGCTACAAAGGGACAAATGTTCTTTAACCAGTTGGTTAAAAACAGTGATTCAAAAATTGAAAAACTAACCGAATTATTGAAGAGCTGCATAACAGAACCAAAGAATTTAGAAGATGCTCTTTCAAAAATAACATTACTTGAAAATTATTGCTTAACTATCTTTTCCAAAGCAAAAGACAAGCGAAAAGTGCCAAACCCTGGTTCTGTTGGCTATTTTCTTTCCTATTTTTGGCAAATACAAGACCATACATCTTGGCCAGTACTTTATACGTCACTGATAAACGCTTATATTGAACTAGAAATCTGGGAAGATAAGACTAATCAAAAAGAATCTTACGCCTTTTTCTTTCAGCTTAACAAAGAGATTAAAAAACACCTAAAAGATTACACACAAAAAGAAATTTCGAATTGGGATGCAGAACATGCTTTTTGGAATTTCAAAGGTAATCCCAATAAGCCGTTACCTAAAAAAAAGGAACCAAAAATAGTTGATGTTGAAGAAGAAACTGTTATTTCAATTAATTCTTCCTTTGAATTAACAGATTATTTAATTCCTAAAGTTACTAAGCTCATAGAATTAGGAAGACAAGCTGACAAATCATCTTCATCAAAAGGAAGTGATTATGAAAAGTTAGTCGCTGAAATTTTTAGACAACTTGATTTTGAGGTAGAAATATTAGGGCAAGGCAGTGGACGAAATCCAGATGCAATTTTAAGGTTAAGAGAAGAGAGCACAGCTTTTATTGTAGATGCCAAAGCTTATACAAACGGTTACAGTTTAGGAGTTGATGACAGAGCAATTAAAGAATACATCAATCACTATTGCCCAAAGCTTCAAAAAGAGGGATTCAAAAAGATAGGATTTATAATCGTGAGTAATTCTTTCAAATCAAACTTTAATAGTTTTATTAATGAAATCACTTGGAATACTGACATTAAGAGATTTATTCTTTTGACATCAGAAGCTTTACAGTACCTTTTAGCATACAAGACAAAAGATAGACTGGGTTTATCGACAATTATTGAAAGCATAATTGGTTTTGGAAACCCCGTTGAAGCTCAAAATATAATTGAAGAATTTGATGATGTTTAATCTCATCCTCAATAACCATTACCAAATCGCTCAACACCAATCTGCTCAAACCAAACCTTGTTAAAGAGTATGTATCTCACTAAACATCCCTGTAAATAAATTCATCTTTAACGAATAAACAGTATCTTCACTAAAAATCATTCGCATGTTCAAGTTGCCCCTAACTTATACCTGTCTGGCCTTATTTGTGATCTTTGTTGCTGCAAAAGATCCGGGTTTTTCAACGTATAATCACTCCGAATCCAAAAATGCAATATTTAAAGACACCACCATTACAGGTAAAGTGGTGGGTGTTACAGATGGTGATACTTTTAAATTACTCACTAAAGATTCTACCCTTATAAAAGTCCGCTTAGCCAATATAGACTGTCCCGAAAAGAAACAGCCATTTTCCAAACGGGCAAAACAATTTGTATCTGATGCGGTATTCAATAAAGAAGTGACTATAAAAGTTCTGAAAAAAGACCGGTACAGGCGCTTTATCAGTAATGTTTTTTACAATGATTCCCTGGTTTTAAATTATGAACTCGTAAAGCATGGTTTGGCCTGGCATTACACAAAATATTCCAAAGACACACTCCTTCAGGCTTATGAAAATGAAGCAAAAGCAAAAGGAATAGGCCTGTGGCAGGATAAAAATGCGATTTCTCCATGGGAATGGAGAGAGAATAGGAAAAGAAAAAGAAACACAGAATAAAATCTGCACGGTTGCAGTTTGTTGTTCCGAAATTTCGGGAGTGTAACCGTGTAATCGTTTAACCTGCGGTTGTTAATTGTTAAAAGTTAATGGTTAATTGGAGAAAACGGTCAACGCTATTCAGGGAACTACATTGGTCTTGCCTCTCTTTTCTTTTCTCCCTTCTCTTTTCTCTCTTCTCTGCACCAGCAGATTGCCACGTCGTTCATTACATTCACTCCTCGCAATGACACTCCGCCACAACACCAGACACCCGACACAATTCATCATTCTGAATTCCGCATTCTGAATTACTCCCCCCATTTTGAACCTAAAAGAATTTATTCTTTCCTCTATCCATTTTGATCACTCTAATGGCCTTTATCTTTTATTAAAAATCTTTAAATTAGTGCATATACCTTTAAGAGAGGCATAAATCTTCCCCCTGGACTTCTACACTAAACAGTACTCATTATGAACAAACACTGGTACAAAAACGCTGTTATTTATTGCCTGGATATCGAATCTTTCCTCGATACAAATGATGACGGTATCGGCGATTTCTCCGGACTGCGGCAACAGCTTAATTATATATCGAGCCTCGGTGCAAATTGTATCTGGATCTTGCCTTTTTACGATACGCCCAATAAAGACAATGGTTATGATGTGCGGGATTATTACCAGGTAGATAAACGCCTTGGTGACCTGGGACACTTTGCCGAATTACTGGACACAGCTGAGGAATACGGGATCCGGGTTATCATAGATTTGGTGGCCAATCATACGTCTGACGAACAT
This sequence comes from uncultured Flavobacteriaceae bacterium, assembly GCA_937901915.1. Classification (GTDB taxonomy): domain Bacteria; phylum Bacteroidota; class Bacteroidia; order Flavobacteriales; family Flavobacteriaceae; genus Abyssalbus. The sequence continues at coordinate 2,622 of CALGUD010000143.1, read as the reverse complement.
TTCTGGTTCCAGGAGGCACGAAAAGACAAAAAATCTCCTTACAGGGATTATTACATCTGGTCTGAAAAAAAACCGAAAGATGATGGCGAACACGCCATTTTTGGTGAGCATCAGGGCCATTCTAACTGGCGGTACGACAGGAAAGCAAAAGCATATTATTACCACACGTTTTATCCGCATCAACCGGATTTAAATATGGCCAATCCACAGGTGCAAAGAGAGATTATGCGAGTGATGCATTTCTGGTTGAAACTCGGGGTTTCAGGTTTCAGGATTGATGCTGCACCACATATGGTCCGTAAAAAAGGAACTGAAAAATTTGAAGGCGACCCGCATGATATTTTCCGGGAATTCAGGAATTTGGTTGAAGAACAGAAAAGAGATGCAATCCTCCTTGCAGAAGTTGATGTGGATCCAAAAAAGTACAAGAATTTCTTTGGTGATGGGGATCAGATGCACATGCTCTTTAACTTTTACATTAACAACTACCTTTTTCTCTCTTTTGCCCGGGGTGAAGCCACTCCGCTTATAAAAGCATTAAATAACCTGCCAAATAATCCGGAAAATGCCCAGATGGCCAATTTCCTGAGAAATCATGATGAACTGGACCTTGAGCGGCTTACCGATAAGGAACGCGAAGAAGTTTATAAAGCCTTTGCACCGGATGAGAACATGCGGATTTTTGACAGGGGGATCAGAAGGCGCCTGGCGTCCATGCTGGGAAATGACCGAAAGAGAATAGAACTGGCATACAGCCTGTTGCTGAGCCTCCCCGGCACCCCGGTAATAAGATACGGACAGGAAATCGGGATGGGTGAAGACCTTTCCCTGGAGGGCCGCACCAGCGTGCGTACTGTAATGCAATGGACAAATGATAAAAACGGAGGTTTTTCGACTGTCCCTACAGATAAATTAATACGTCCCACCATTCCAAAAGGAACCTATAGCTATAAAAAGGTAAATGTAATTGATCAGCAACGCGACCCTTCTTCTCTTTTTAACTGGATGGACAGAGCCGTCAATTCCAGGAAAGAAAGCCCCGAGTTCGGCTGGGGAGAATGTGAGATACTGGAAGTAGATAATTCAAAAGTGATGGTGCATGCATGCAAAAGTAACGGAGGATTGGCCGTTGCCATCCATAACTTTTCTGATGAGGAACAAACCATAAAACTCAAGACAAAACTACCCGAAGGAATGATGGAGATTTTTGCGGATACTACATACGATAAACCAAATTCAAAAATAAAGGAAATAACAGTATCGCCTTATGGTTACAGGTGGTTTCGAAAAATAAAAATCCAATAATATGATGCTTGAAAAATACAAATGGTGGCAAAGTGAAATTATTTACCAGATCTATCCGCGTTCATTTAAGGATAGTACCGGTAATGGGGTAGGCGATTTACCGGGAATCATTGAAAAACTGGATTATTTACAGAAATTAGGAATTACCGGGGTGTGGATTTCCCCTATTTTCCCTTCCCCTATGGCCGATTTTGGCTATGATGTAAGCGATTATACCGGAATTCACCCGCTTTTTGGTACTATGGATGATTTTGACCTCCTCCTGGAAGAAATTCATAACAGGGGAATGAAATTACTGTTGGATTTTGTGCCGAATCATACCTCAGACCAGCACCCATGGTTTATAGAATCCCGGAAGTCTAAAGACTCACCCAAAAGAGACTGGTATCTTTGGCAGGATCCGGCAGAAGACGGTGGCCCGCCTAATAACTGGCTGAGCGAGTTTGGAGGCAGTGGCTGGGAACTGGATAAAAATACCGGGCAATATTATTACCATGCCTTTTTAAAAGAACAACCCGACTTAAACTGGCGGAATCCGGATGTTCAGAAAGCCATGTTAGATGTGATGCGTTTTTGGTTGGATAAAGGTGTCGACGGTTTCCGGGTAGATGTAATGTGGCATATGATTAAAGACAGTCATTTCAGGGACAATCCCCCGAACCCGGAATATTCAGAAAAACAAAAACCCTACCGCCATCTTATCCCCGCCTATTCTACAAATCAACAAGAGGTACATGATATCGTGCACATGATGCGGAGAGTTACGGATGAATACGAAGACAGGGTTATAGTGGGTGAAATTTATCTTCCCATTAAAGAATTGGTAACCAATTACGGTGAAGATAACCAGGGAGCACACCTTCCTTTTAATTTCCAGTTGGTAGTACTGCCCTGGGATGCCAGGAAAATTGAAGCTGCCATTAATGAATATGAAGGATCCCTGCCTCCGGAAGGATGGCCGAATTGGGTATTGGGAAATCATGACAAGTCACGCATTAAAACCCGTGTGGGAAAAGAGCAGGCCAGAGTAGCTGCTATGTTGCTTTTAACTTTACGTGGCACACCAACTATGTATTACGGTGATGAAATTGGAATGGAGGATGTACCCATACCCCCTGAACTGGTTCAGGATCCGCAGGAAAAAAATGTACCCGATATTGGAGTGGGAAGGGATCCGGAACGAACACCCATGCAATGGGATAACTCAGAAAATGCAGGATTTACAACAGGATCACCCTGGCTGCCTCTTATGAAAAATTACAAAGAAATTAATGTCGATAAAAAATGGGATAACACCAAAAGCATTTTAAACCTGTA